>DBYT01000115.1:9236-9752 GCA_002309915.1 Bacteroidales bacterium UBA1179
TTGTAGCGCTCGGGGATGGCTCCTACGCTCAGACTCAGGTCCAGTGTCTGGTCATAGAATGAAAAGTCGTTGCTGGGGATGAGGTCTATTCCGGCCTCTTTCTGCAGCTGCCAGTTTTCCTTGCGTATCTGTGCGGCGGCATCAAGCAGCTCCTTCTTTGTGATTTTTCCAGCCCAATAGGCCTCTTCGGCTTTCTTCAGTTCACGGTTGACACCGATGCGGGGATAACCCAGAATGTTTGTTCTTATTGACATGATCGTAAAGTTTGATTGCGGCACAAAGGTATAGTGCCTGATTGTGCAATAAAAATATTTTGGATAATTCGGGAAAATATGCTTATATTTGCGGAAATAATACAATTGGACAATAAAAATATTCTGCAAACTTAAGGTATCTGAAAATGGAAAATGGCTATAAACCGGATGAGACCGATATCCGTATCCTGCGTGAACTTCAGAAAAACGCCCAACTGACGGTCAAGGAACTGGCCGCAAGGATACATCTGTCTCCGTCACC
>DBYT01000115.1:9797-28365 GCA_002309915.1 Bacteroidales bacterium UBA1179
GTGGTCGATGCACAGAAAGCCGGAAACGGGATTATGGTCATGTGCAATATCCGTCTCAAGCAGCACTCCGAGGAGATGATACAGCAGTTTATCGATGCCGTTCAGGATATTGACGAGATAACGGAGTGCTACAATACCAGCGGTGATTATGATTTCATGATAAAGGTTTACGCACGTGACATGCACGCCTATCAGCAGTTCATGCAGCACAGACTGGGTGCAATAAGCTGTCTTGGCAGCCTGCACAGCGTATTCGTTATGAGTGAGACCAAGAACACCCACGGGGTTCCTTTGATAGGTCCCGAGTGAGTCTTACTTTCCTGAGAAAACCCTATCTATCAGTTGCTCAAACTCTTTGAAGGCGAACGTGTCCTTGAGGTCACGCAGGGCATCGGCCAGACCGCGATAGTGCCATTCGTGGTCCTTGGGGTCACTGGCGTGAAACAGTTTCCAAAGCGCGTCGCCCTGGACTTCATAGTCACGGGCAATGGCCCTCATGTTTGACAGTTTGTCACCCATGGCCACTATCTTGGCGTCAAGGGGAGCGTTTGCAATCATGTCAATGGCCTTTTTCTTGCGTTCGTGCCAGGTGCCTTCATCATCGGCCACACTCTCAATCTGAACAAGCGATGCAATGCGGTCACCGAACTCCCGGCGGATATCGTCGATGGTGACATTGGTATCCTCGACGGTGTCATGTAGGGCGGCTGCGGCCAGAATCTCCTGGTCAGGGGTGATGGTGGCAACTATTTCCACTGCCTCCATGGGGTGAATGATATACGGGAAACCCTTTCCGCGGCGTTCCGTGCCCGCGTGGGCTTTGACCGCAAACACTATGGCGCGGTCAAGAAGATCTGTATTGAGCGGTTTGTTGGCCATTTTTATTTGTTCATGAAAGGCAGGTCCTTGGATTGCTCCATAAGCATCTCTGCTATAGTCTCGTTACTTTCGGATTCACCGTTGAGCTGGTCAAACATATACTTGATGCCGGCCTTGCCGCCGCCTATCTTGAGAATATATGCTATGCACAGGTCCTGTGGGCCGATGGATGATGAGATGATATCCAAATCCGTCAGTCCTATCTGATAGCAGGCTATCTGATAAGCACCCTCCGAATAGTCTCTGATAAGGTTCGATATGTCTCCCAGAGTCTTGAGGCCGATGGCCTTGAATATGGCCAGGTAGGGCATGAGCGACACTTCCTGTATCTCGGCCTGATTCATGGCGGCTATGCGTTTGTTGAGCTGGCTGAAAGGCTCCAGTTCCAGATAACTGCGGAAAGTGTCTCCGTCAATGGGCACCTCATCCAGATTGCCGGAGCGTACCAGAGCCTGAACGCGGCGGCGGTAATCGGTCAGTTCTATGCGTATCTTGCTGAACTCGTCATCCACCAGTTCGAGCATTCCGGCCAGACGGCTCATGTTGCGCATGTAGCGTCTGGGTATCTCCACGCCTGACTTGTAACCTGTATCATGGTCCATGTTGGCCCATGCGTGCTGCAGCAGGGTGCGCATCTGAATCTCGAACCGGTACGGGAAATCCGGTACTTTGCAGATATAGTGGAGTGAGAGATAGCCGAAACTGTCTATCTCATGGATCTTGCGTTTGTCGACAGAGTTCTCCCAGTCAATGTCAAAGAGTCTCTCCACGGCCGATGCCACCTTGTCGACATCGTCAATGTAGAACGTGATGACTCTGAGACCCAGAATGTCGGTCAGGTCAGCCAGACTGCTGTATTTGTGACCTTTCAGTTCCAGTTTGCCGGCCAGCGAGTCATACCCCTTGACACGTGATTCTATTGCAGCCACAAGCAGTCCGGCATCGGCCAAAGTCTGCCTGAGTCTTTCCTTAACCTCCTGCTCAACCTCTCTGAAGCGGGGCAGGTTATCCTGGTATTCCCGGAGTATTGCCTCACAGTGAGGGTCCAGTTGCCTTGCCTTCTTCATAGTTATTGTTTTTTAGTCCTGTATCTCGAACAAATTCAGGAAACCGGTCATCATGAATACTGAACGGATATCCTTGTTGATGGATTTTACGATGACTTTGCCTCCCTTGGCGGCAGCAGCCTTGCGCAGTGAAAGGAACAGACGCAGTCCGGAGCTTGAAATATACTCAAGCTGTGTGCAATCCAGGATTATGGTTCCTGCGGCATACTGTGCCAGAGTCTCGAAATCGCCGCTTATCTCCTGTGAAGCGGGTGTGTCCAGACGACCGATAAGCTGAGCGGTCGCATTTCCGTCTTGGTTGTTGATTTTTACTTCCATATTGTAAGTTTTTTGATAATTAGTCGTCAGTGTCTCCCATAATAATCACCAGCCTGTCTCCGACCATGAGTTTCATGCTGCCGTGGGGAACAATATACTTCTCATCACGGCGAACCATCATCACGCGAATTCCGTGAGGCAGATGCAGGTCACGGAGCGTCTCGCCGTTTTCCAGATCCTCGGTGGAAACGATGTGGTCGCGCAGCATACCCATCTCCTCGGGTATCTCCATGCCGAATGTCTCAACCTCGGGGTCGTCGTCAATGCTCATGTTGAGCAGACGTGCCATCGGCGATATGGTCATTCCCTGAAGGAGCAGTGACAAGAGTGTTATGGTGAATACTATGTTGAATAACTCGTTTGATCCTTCGACACCTTCAATAACGGTGTAGAGTGCAAAGAGTATGGGACCGGCACCCTTGAGTCCCACCCATGAGGTGAGCAGTTTGGCCCTGAATGAGAGGCCTTTGAAGGGCAGCAGGCTGAGCATGATTCCCGCCGGGCGGGCAACCAGCATCAGGAACAGTCCTATCAGGATGGCTGGAACCAGTACGGTATGCATCTGCGACGGTTTGGCAAGAAGTCCCAGCAACAGGAACATCATAAGTTGTGACAGCCAGGTAATTACCTCGAAGAATATAAGTACCTCTTTTCTGGCCGGCATATCCTTGGTGTTGCCTATGATAATGGCGCATATGTAGAGGGCAAGCAGTCCGTTACCGCCGATGAATGAGGCGGCACCGTTTGCGAACAGGGCTATGCTGAGTATCAGAATAGCATAAAGCGGGCTTGACTGCAGGTGAATCCTGGCGAGCAGCCAGCGTGCTCCGTATCCCAAGGCATATCCTATGACAAAACCTATTATGATCTGTTTGATCAGTACCCATGCACCGGACAGGATGATGCTCCAGGTGCGGATTTCTCCGGTCGAGCCGTGTACTGATTCCAGTATGCTGACCAGAAGTATGGTTAGCACATATGCCATGGGGTCGTTACTTCCCGACTCAAGTTCCAGGAGCGGTCCCAGATTTTCACGCAGGGTGAGCCTCTTGGTCCTCAATATCGAGAATACCGATGCAGAGTCAGTTGATGACATCACGGCGGCCAGCAGCATGCAACCCAGGATGGAGGCGCCGGCACCGCCTATCTTATCGCCGAATGCGTAGAAGATAAAGAGTCCGGTTACCAGAATGGTTATGAATACGCCCAGTGTGGAGACCGATATACCTTTCCTTATTATCGGCTTTGTCTCGGCCATGGAGGTCTCAAGACCGCCGGTGAGCAGTATGATTGTCATGGCCAGATGTCCCAGGAACTCTCCCACGCGAGGCTCGTCAATCCTGATTCCCAGACCGTCCTCGCCGGCAAGCATACCCAGGATAAGGAAGAGAAGCATGGTGGGTACGCCGAACTTGGTGCCCACTTTGGCCATCAGTATGGCTACAAACATAAGGAATGAGACGAGCAGGATAAGGTTGCCCGATGAAATATCAATATTGAAAATTGACAATGGTATCATTAGCCCAGTTTCTTTATAAGGGTGAGTATATTATGACCATCCACACGTTCATAGTTGATATGGTCCATGATCTGACGTATCAGGTGTATTCCCAGGCCTCCGATTGAACGGTCTTCGGCACTCAGGGTTATATCGACCTCGGCCTTTGCGGTGGGGTCAAACGGCTTGCCGGTGTCAGAAATGATGAATGACAACTCTGACTTGTTGGCTTTAGTCTCGATGGTTATATCGCCCTTGGTGCCCTTGGGGTATGCGTAATTCATTACATTGACTACAGCCTCCTCGATGGCCAGGTTTATCTGCATTGTCGTAGCCATGTCAAATCCGTTGGCCTCACATACCTCGTCAATGAAGGTGTTGAGTCGGGGAACACGTTTCAGGTCATTGGTAAGGGTGAGACTGCGCTGGTAAGTGAGATTCTCCTGATGCTTGGCGTACTGAAGCGCCAGCATAGTCAGGTCATCACTCTGATCGGCCTCACCTACGAACTGACGAACTGACTCCGTCATCTGTCTTACGATGGACATGGGCTTGAACTCGTTCTGCTGCTGCATGCTGCGTGCCAACTCCAGTACGCGTGTCATCTCAAACTGCTGATGGCTGATATTCTCGGCCTCGTTAAGTCCGTCGGTGTACATGAAGATCGTGGTGTCGGGATCCATCATGGTCTCCTGACGGGAGAATTTCCAGCCGGGCATGACACCTATGGGCAGATTGGAATCAACGGGCAGCAGTCCTGCGCCGGTATGACCAATCAGCAGCGGTGCGTCGTGTCCGGCGTTGCAGTAATGCAGACGTCCGGTGGGCAGGTCAAGTACACCGGCAAAGAATGTCACGAACATGTTTGAATCATTGTCGTGTGACAGCACCTCGTTAAGGGCATATATGATCTTTTCGGGCGATGCCTCATGGCTTGATACGGTACGGAACAGTGCCTTGGTAACAACCATATAGAGTGATGCCGGGATACCTTTGCCCGATACGTCACCTATGCAGAAGAACAGCTTCTCGTCACGTATGTAGAAGTCAAACAGGTCACCTCCAACCTCCTTGGCCGGAGTCAGCTGACCGAATACGTCGATATCGGAACGCTCGGGGTAGGGCGGGAATATCTTGGGCAGCATGGCCATCTGTATGTCACGCGCTACCTTGAGCTCTCCCTCTATGCGTCCTTTCTGCTCGTTGATATGCTTGAGCTCGTCCATCTGCGTTACGAGTGACTGCTGCATATGCCGGAACGAGTTCGTCAGTTTGCCTATCTCGTCATTGCGGTCTGATTCCGCAAGCTCCTCGTCAAAGTTTCCGGATGCTATCTCCTCGGCCTGCCATGCCAACTCCTCAAGCGGTTCCAACTGCTTGGTCAGTATGCTGCTGAATGACATGAGCATAAGCAACAGACCCACTATGACAATTCCGATAATGGTGTTGATAAGTCTGTAGTAACCTCCGAAAATATCATGTGCGGGGCATACCAGGCCTACGCTCCATCCTGTGTCGCCCAGAGGTTTGAAGAATACGAAACTGTTCTCGCCTTCTATTACGAGTTCGCGGTAACCTTGCTCGCCGGCCTGCATGGCATGACCCAGGTCGGTGATTGCCGAATCCGGCTCAAGCATGGTCTGGGTGAATATGGTCTGGTAGAACAGCTTGGTGGTATCGGGATGTACAAAGAATGTTCCGCCCTTACCTATCATGATGGTGTAGGAGTTGGGGTAGGGCTTTACGGCCGATACGGTCTGTGACAGCCATTCAAGTGAAAGGTCTACTGCTATTGTGCCGATATACTCTCCACTGATGTCCTTGATGGGCTTGCAGTATGAAATGATCATATCGTTGGATTCAAACCCTTCAGGATTGTAGTCGACGAACGGCTCGGTCCAGCAGGGCCTGTCAAGCAGTTTGGGCAGCTGGTACCAGTCCATCGAGAAATACTGGTAATGGTCGTTACCTTCCTGCGTGGTCCTGATCACTCCGCCCACATTCTGGGAATAGGCCGAGAAATACTGTCCTCTCTTGCTGAAGTAGAAAGGCTCAAAGGCGATTGAACAGCCGTTCAGGTTGGGGTTGTTCTGCAGTATGCGGCGTGAGTAGACGAACATGGAATCCGGTGCATCCAGATGGCGGGTTATGAGCCAGTCGGTATTGTCGGTGGCAACTTTAACCTTTGTCAGTATGTTGTCCACGCGAAGTACGGTGTTGTCAAGGATGCGTGTGGCGTTTTCTATCGCCGCATTCTGCACGGCAAGGCGTGACTCATTGAAAAATACGCCGTGTGCGGCTATGAATATGACTCCGGCAAAAAGTACTGTCCACAAACTGAGTTTGGTGGAGAGCGATCTTTGTTTCTTATGCTTCTTCATGACAGTACCGGTTTATTCGTCAATAAGTTCCTCATAAGTAACCTCGCGGTCCAGCATACCGTTTTCAATCATCAGGTCGCTGGCCTGTTTCACCATATCGGGACGCAGGCGGAACTCATACTGACCTGATTCGCGGTCCTTGAGCAGGCTGAGAACCTCGTCGAGCATAAGTTTTTGCAGAACCCTGTTGGTGGCTATATGCTCCTTTTGAACATACATCATCACGATTTCAAGGGTTTCCTCGGGATTCTGGATTGCCCATTCCCAACCCTGACGGCTGGCAACAGCGAATCTTTCTGCCAGATCCTTGTTCTTCTCATAGAATTCCTTTGTCACGTAGACGCCGTCCTCCTGTATGTTGTATCCGTGGTCGCGGAATCTGTATACATTCTCGTCGCTGAGTTCTATTCCGGTCTGGACCAGCTGATAGTATTCATTGTAACTCATGGCGAGTGTGGCATCGATGGCTCCTGATACGAACAGGTTCACATTTGTCGCAAACGGAATCCAGCGGTAGTTAAGGTTCTCCTTGATACTCATTCCTATGGCGACCTGTCCGAATCCCGCGTTCCAAATGCCCACTTTGGCCCCATACTGTTTGAGCGGGTTCATTCCACGGCTTGAGACTATCACCATGGCGTTGTTCATTGAAGTCTGGAGAATATTGACCAGAGGTATTCCATCGTTGATGATCTCCATGGCCTGTGCCAACTGCAGGGTGGTGGCCTGGCTCTCGTTGTTGCGGATGCGGTTTATGGCCGATTGTGTCACTGACGGATGTACAATCTCCACATCTATACCGGCTTTGTAGTAGAAACCCATCTCCTGGGCTACGTAATAGCCGGCAAACTGTGCCTGAGCGGTCCATTGCGGGGTAAATATCAGCTTGTCCTGCTGTGCCTTGGCCGATATGCAGGTTATGACAGTCAGAAGCCCCCAGAATATCCTCTTCACCATAATAGTAGCGTTCAACTTAAAATGCTCTCAAGTCCCACCCTCAATTCAGGCATGGGGCGTTTTGTGTCCCTCTCAACTATAAGGGTCTTAAGACCCGCGAACGGAAGTATCAGTTCTTCAATCTCCTTGAGCGGTATGCCTGGTCCGAAGTATTCCCTTGCAAAGAACTCCCAGAACTTTATGGCAAGGCTCTTGGGCATATGGAATGTCTCCTCAATGAAATCCGCGTTGCTCAGGTTGCAGCACAGATATACCATACCCAGGTCAAACAGGTGGTTGCCCCAGCAGAAATCGCCCAGGTCAATGAAATAACGCTCATTGCCCGTAAAGATGGCGTTACTGTACTGAAGGTCTCCGTGTATGGCTGTGTCCTCGTCGGGGACATCGGCGATGAAACGCTCAAGTTTGGCTTTCTGGACAGCATCGAAGAACGGGTTTTCCCTGAGAAGCCTGAAGTATCGGTCCTTTACGTTCTCGAACTGCGTGGTATCCACATGGGTTGCATGCAGTTGCAGGCACATTCCGGCAAACTCACGGGCAAACTGTCCTACCTTCTCGGGCTCGTCACCGGTAGCGCGGGAATATGATTTCTTGCCTGTGATACGTCTGAAACGTATGCCGTAACGGCCATCATCGGTTACCACATAATCACCCGGTTCCGGTGTGGAAATGCCCATCTCATATACCTTACGGGCCAGCGTTATCTCATCCAGCGGCTGTTGTACAATGCCGGGACGATAAAGCTTGAGCATGACCGTAGGGTCTGTCTTATGGTTGAAACTCTCTCCGTTGGCACCTCCGCCGAAGAGCTCATAATCATCAAGATTTATCTTAATGGCCTCCATTCTGCTAAATAAAGCGCTAATATACACTTTTAGTAAAATATTAACGACTTTTTGGGGCAAAAAAGTCACTTGCCGATGTTGGCGATGATGCGCAGGTTGAGCTGCCGGCCGGTCAGGTAGTTGGGTACCGCGAACTGGGTGTTCTGTATGTCGGTTATCCAGTAATAGGAGTTGACGTTGTTGATGCCCAGCAGGTTAAGCGCGTCCACACCCATCCAGATATCTTTGAAAAATCCTGACTTGCCGTAAATATGAGGATGCTTGTCGTAGTCAAAGATCTTATATGAAAGGCCTATGTCCACACGCTTGTATGCGGGAGCCCGGAACACCTGCTTTTCGCGGCCGCTGTGGGTGGGGCCGAAAGGCAGTCCGTCGGCCAGTGAGCAGCGTAGTGACATTTTCCAGTTTTCCCGGCGGGGGAAGTAGTCAGTGAAGTAAAGTGAGAAGTTGTACAGTTGGTCGGTGGGGCGCGGCAGCCATTTGCCTGCAATGTTCTCACGAGTGCTCATAAGTGAGAATGTAAGCCAGGATGCGGTACCGGGAACAAACTCTCCGTAGAGTTTCATGTCAATACCGGCCGCATAGCCGTGGGCGCAGTTTTCTCCGTAGTAAATAATCCTTACATTATCCACATTGTAGGGAATCAGACGGTCCAGTTTCTTGTAATAGACCTCGGTGGTGAACTTGAACGGACGTCCGTAGACCAGGAAATCATAGTCACCTCCCAGTACGAACTGTACTGACCTTTGTGAGCGGATCTGCCTGTTCAGGTTTACCTGATAAATGCCGCCTGTATTGACGGTATCCTTTATCTCCTTATAGAACGGTGTCTGGTGATATACTCCTGTCGAGAACCGGAAGGTGAAGTTGTCATTTGCGGCCGGAGTGAATCCAATCATCAGTCGGGGGCTGAAAATGACCTCATTGTTCCAACTCCACCAGGATGTGCGCAATCCCGCGTTCAGGGAGAAGAGTCCAATGCCGGTGTTGAAACGGTATGTGTCCTGAATGAATGCGGCAGCCTTGTCATTGGATACTCCATGGTCAGACTTGAGCGAGTAGATCATCTCCATGGGACCGGTCTGGGTGTAGGGCAGGGTGTAACCTGCCGAGTCACGCATCTCCCATTCCCTCATGTGGTCCGATACAGTCTCGCGGCGGTATTCCAGACCCCAACCGATGGTACCGGCCAGGTCTGTGTCATGTGTTCCCTTGAGTGATGCTGTATAGACCGTTGACTTGAGGCGGTTGCGCGCATGCTGCATGAATGAACCCACCGCCAGGCTTCCACTGCCGGTGGCCTCGTCAAGCCAGTACTGGCTGAGTATGTCAAATGATTCGCTCTCACGGCTGCTGAAAGCCGAGAGATTGAAACGGTATACGGAATTCTCCTCCTTGCGTTTTATGTCAAGCGCTCCGAACATGGTGTTGAAACGGTCGCTTTCCCAGCCGTCATAGTAAACCTTGAATGTCTTGGGATCCTTGGCCGTGCCGAATGTGGTGGTACGGTCGGAGGGGGTGAAGTTGTAGCGGTTTACTGCCGCATTGCCTATCAGACCTATCTCCCACCTGGTGTTCGGGGTCCAGGTCATGTATGTCTGGTAATCCAGGAATGACGGGTCATACTCACCCTTGGTGTCCAGCGTCCCCAGCAGGTATCGGGTGGTCTTATACCGGACGCTGCCGGAGAAACTGAATTTGTCGTTTCCTGCCCCCACATATGCGCTTGCACCCAGAAGGCTGGCCATAAGGACTGATTCAAACTTCTGCGGACGGCGGTAGTTTATATCCAGGACCGATGACATCTTGTCGCCATAAGCCACGCTGAACCCGCCGGTTGAGAAACTGATGGACTCCACCATATCGGGGTTGATGAAACTCAGTCCCTCCTGCTGTCCTGCACGTACCAGCAGCGGACGCAGGATCTCAGTGCCGTTCACGTAGACGCTGTTCTCGTCAAAGTTGCCGCCGCGTACGTTGTACTGGCTGCTCAGTTCGTTGTGCGTGCTCACACCGGCCTGGGTTGCAATGATTGACTCCACGGAGCCTCCGCTCACATCGGCCGTAAAACGCAATCCCTCAGAGTTGATCTGCTGCATGCCGTTTGTCTGGCGGCGGGTGGCGTTGATGTCCACGTTCTCAAGGGTGTAGTTGGAAGTGGGGAGCATTATGTCCAGTTGCACGGTATCGGGAGGGCTTATGAGGGTGCGCTTGCGTGTCTCGTGACCGACCATGCGGAATATCAGGTTAAGGGTATCGGTCCTTGTATTGACATTGAATGAATACTCGCCCTTGAGGTTGGTCATGGCCGAGTGCAGCGTGAGTTCCTCATTGACCGTAGCAAGCTCTACAGGCTGTCCGGTCTCATCGGTCACACGTCCGTAGATATACACACGACGTGCCTGAGCAAGGGTTGCCAGGCACAACAGAATGACTGTAAGTGTATATTTTCTTATGGACATGCTTTTTTAATAACGTACAAATCTGCGTTAGAGTATAATTTCCGGACCGTGATGAGTCACTTTTTTCCATTATTTGCATAACTTGCGTCCATCCTTTGTTTTTTTTGTCCTTATCAGCAGTGTATTATGAGAACAGTGTTTGCAGGATTTTTATTGTCGGCGTCAATGGTAATGTCGCTGATATCGTGTTCAGAAAAGAGTGGAGAGTATTTCTCTTTCCCGGTCAAAGAGGTTGATTACCTTGGCAAGTGCGGTCCCGCAGTGAGCGGAACACCCGTAAGTTGGAGCCCGTTGGGATGCAGTGATTTCGTAATCAAGGATTCGCTGTGCATGATAGTGACGTCCGATCCCGAGGGCATGCTCAAGGTAGTTAGTCTGAATTCCAACTCCCTGATAGGAAATTTCTGTACAAAAGGTCGCGCAGGAAACGAGTTCAACAGGATTATAGATGTCCTGGACCAGCCGTATGTGAAAGAGGGTGACATATTCTATCCCCTTATGGACAATGACTTCTTTTACAGTCCGGTCAAGGTGGTGAACATATCGGAATCGCTCCGCAAAAAGAGTACGGTCATCGGTGACACATTTGAGACCGACGGAAGGCATTGCACTCTTCTGGACAATGACAAGAACAGACAGTTCATAGTCTACGATGTCGGCCCCGAGGAGTCTGAGAATCTGGGAGATAAGGTTCCCGAAATTTATGCTCTGGTCGAGAATGGCGTGGAGACAGAGATAGAGGTATTCCCCAAAAGAATGAAAGGTGCCGATGACAGGCTTATGTTTGCTCCGTACGGTGGCGCGATGTTCAAGCATCCGTGCCGGAACGTCGTAGCTCAGCTCATGAGCGGCATAAATTACATACTCTTCTTTGATTTTGAAAAAAGCAAACATTTCGCCATTCACCAGAAGGGTACGCCCTCATTTGAGGATGAATACGTCGACCTGGGTCGTGACGAGATGTTCTTTACCGATGCGGCCGTATCGGATGATTATCTGTTTGCCCTTTACTGGAATGAGGGTAACGAATGGGGAACAAATAATCAGGACAACCGTCCTGAGATTCTGGCGTTTGACTGGAACGGAAATTTCCAGGGAGGATGCAGGCTGGCTGAACGCATTGCGTGTATTGAATATGATGCAACCCGTAACGTGATTTACGGATTGTCCAGATCAACTGAGACCATCTATACATACCCCAATCCCGTAAAACGGTAAAAAGTTGCGGCTTTAGCGCGCGCATACGTGCGGACGTTCCGAGAATTATGACTAAATTCGCGGACAACTAATTGTTTTTCCCGTTATGAATAAGTTCAGCGACCTTATAGCAACGCGCCGCAGCATGCGCAAGTTCACCACTGAGAAACTCTCTGATGAGCAGAAACAGACCATCCTGCGTGCTGCCCTGATTTCACCTACCGCCAAGAACAACCGCGGATGGGAGTTTGTGACCGTTGAGGATCCGGCTATGCTGGAGAAACTGTCCAAGTGCCGCGCCATGGGATCCGGTTTCCTGGCCGAAGCGGTGTTTGCCGTTGTGGTGTTGGGTGATCCTACAAAGAGTGACTGCTGGATAGAGGACTGTTCCATTGCTGCCATAGATATGCAGTTGCAGGCCGAGGATCTGGGCCTGGGCAGTTGCTGGTGCCATATGCGCGGCCGTGCCGATGCCGACGGCAAGAGCACCAAGCAGACCCTGATGGAGCTGCTGGGCATCCCAGAGCAGTATGAGCCCGAGTGCATTGTGGGCGTGGGCTACAAGAATATGGACCGCAAGCCTTACGAGGACGACAAGATAGAGTGGACCAAGGTTCACAAGGAGAAGTTCTGAGAATGAATATAGCATTGATAGGATCGGGCCGTGTGGCTACTTGCATGGGACCGCAACTCAAGGCTGCGGGACACACCATCGCTTGCGTCTACAGCCGCACTATGGCCAATGCGCTTGAGCTGGCCGATGCTCTGGGAGTTCCCGCAACGGACAGCCTGCTGAGCCTGCCTGAGGCCGATGTCTATCTTACAATGCTTACCGATGACGCTCTGGTTGAACTGGCTCCGGCCATAGTGAAGGGTAGGGAGAACGCCCTGTTCCTGCATACCGCCGGCAGCATAGCTATGGATATCTGGAAGGAGGCAGGTGCAAAGCGATACGGAGTGCTCTACGCTATGCAGACATTCTCCAAGGGCGCACAGATTGACTGGCCCCAGGTTCCGGTATTCGTGGAGGGCTCAGATGCTGCAGAACTGGAGACAATAATACATCTGGCATCAGGCCTTTCAAAAAAGGTTACGCCCTTGAGCTCAACCGGCCGCAAGAAACTGCATATTGCTGCGGTGTTTGCCTGCAATTTTGCCAACCGGATGTATGCCATAAGCGAGGACCTGCTGGCAACCGAGGGGGTACCTTTCAGCGTGATGCTGCCGCTGGTGCGTGAGACCGCCCGCAAGGTGGAGACCATGAGCCCGCGGGATGCCCAGACCGGACCCGCCGTACGTGGTGACCGCAAGGTGATAAACGAGCATCTGGAACTGCTCAGGGACTATCCTGAGTACGCCCAACTTTATAAACTGATTTCTGTTGACATAAACAAGGACCTGAAATGATAAACTACGACCTTAAATCTATCAAAGCCCTGATCTTTGACGTTGACGGGGTGTTGAGCAAACCCATTATGTCGCTGTCACCTGAGGGTGATCCGGTACGTACGGTAAACGTAAAGGACGGTTATGCCATGCAGCTGGCCGTCAAGATGGGACTGCATCTGTGCATCATTACCGGTGCACGTGTGGAGGAGGTGCGCAAGCGCTATGAAGGTCTTGGAATTCAGGATGTCTATATCTGTTCAAAGATAAAGATCAACGACTTCAACCACTTTGTAACCAAGTATGACCTTAAGCCCGAGGAGATTCTCTACATGGGCGATGACATCCCCGACTGGCAGGTCATGAGCCAGTGCGGGCTGCCCTGCTGTCCGGCCGATGCATGCCCCGAGATCCAGGCGCTGTGCAAGTACGTATCGCCCTACAACGGAGGTGAGGGCTGCGCCCGTGACGTGTTGGAGCAGGTGCTAAAGGTTCAGGGTAAGTGGATGAAGGACGAACACGCATTCGGCTGGTAAGCAATGGAACTCCCCTACAAGATAATACTGGCCTCAAACTCACCCCGCCGCCGCGAACTTCTGGCCGGCCTGGGACTGGACTTTACCGTAAAGGTTATAAGCGGCATCGACGAATCCTGGCCGCACAGTCTTAAGGGTGAGGATATCCCGCTCTACATATCGCGTGAGAAAGCCGCACCCTACAAACCGCTCATCGGCCCCGATGAACTTGTAATTACGGCCGATACCATTGTCTATGTGGACGGCGAGGTGCTGGGCAAACCCCATGACAAGGCCGATGCAGTACGTATGCTAAAGCTGATTTCGGGCCGCTGGCATGAGGTGATAACGGGCGTAACGCTGATGACCTCCGCCAGGGAGCGCAGTTTTGCAGTAACCACCAAGGTAAGGTTCTGCAACCTTACGGACGATGAGATAAACCGCTACGTTGAGAGCGGCCTGCCTATGGATAAAGCCGGCGCCTACGGCATCCAGGAATGGATAGGCTACGTAGGCGTCGAGGCTATAGAGGGCAGTTATTTCAACGTGGTGGGCCTTCCGGTACAACGGCTCTACCGCGAACTCATGAACTTTTGCAAAAACGAATAATCAATAACCCTGACTTATGAAAACCTTTAAGCAATTACTGACTTTTGCGGCAATGCTGCCCGTTCTGGCATCAGCCCAGAATCCGATAATCAGCACTGTCTTTACCCCCGATCCTGCACCGTTCGTGTACGGCGATAAGGTATATCTTTTTACTGATCATGATGAGAGCGGCCGCAACCGCGACTTCAACATGAAGGACTGGATGGTGTTCAGCACTGAGGATATGGTGAACTGGACCTATCTGGGAACCCAGGTGTCAACCGCCACATTCAAGTGGGCCCGTCAGGGACAGCGTGCGTGGGCCTGCCAGGCTGTAGAGCGTAACGGCAAGTGGTACTGGTACGTATGCTGCAATAAGGCTACCGGCGGTGACGCCCTTGCAGTTGCAGTGGCCGATGACCCGCAGGGACCCTGGACCGATGCCATTGGCGGTCCGCTGGCCGAGGGATTCGGATTCATCGACCCCACGGTTTTCATAGATGATGATGGCAAGGCTTACCTGTTCTGGGGCAACAAGGGCCTCTGGTACGGTGAGCTTAACGATGATATGGTATCATTCAAGGACGGCTGGCAGGAAGTGCCCGGCTACCACGATCCCGAGTGTTTCGGCGAGCTCCAGTCCAAGATGAACTGGGCCAAGGGGCAGAACGAGATGATGACCCAGTATGAGGAGGGTCCGTGGGTGATGAAACGTAACGGTACATACTACATATCATATCCCGCAGGCGGCGTGCCCGAGCATATGGCATACTCTACCGCTCCTACTATAAACGGCCCGTGGACATACCGTGGCCGCATCATGGATGAGGCTGAGAACAGTTTCACCATTCATGGCGGAAACATCACATTCAAGGGTCGTGACTTCATGTTCTACCATAACGGCGGACTGCCCGGTGGCGGCGGTTACAACCGCAGTGCCTGCGTGGAGGAGTTCAAGTGGAACGATGACGGCTCATTCCCGTTCATCCCGTTCACCAAAGAGGGCGTGGTAACTCCCGTCAAGAACCTGGACCCCTATACACGTGTCGAGGCCGAGACTCAGGCCGAATCATATGGTCTGAAAGTTGACCGTCGCGACGGCAAGGACCATTTCGTGACCGATATCAGTGACGGAGACTGGATCCGCGTTCGCTCGGTTGACTTCAAGGAGTGCGGCCAGAAGGCTGTGATAGTTGTAGTGGGAGAGCAGAAGGGCAAGGGTACCATTGAGTTCTATACCGACAACATGGAGGGAGAGCCTTTCTGCAAGGTTCCCGTTAACCGTGACAATGCCGGATTCCCTACGGCCGCATTCACATATCTGATTGATACTGATGTCCAGGGTGTTCATGACTTATATCTCAAGTTCAGTTGCGAGACGGACAATCCTTTCACCCTTGACTGGTGGCAGTTCAACGCCCATGCCAACATGCCTATCATCCAGACCCGCTTTACGGCCGATCCTGCTCCGGTAGTCATAGATGACAAGGTTTATCTCTATACCACTCATGATGAGGACGGAGCCCGCGGTTTCCAGATGTTTGACTGGCTGCTTTATGTATCGGACGATATGGTCAACTGGCAGGATTACGGTCCTGTCGCCTCACTGGACAGTTTCCTGTACTACGACGGCAAGAACGGAGCGTGGGCCGAGCAGGTTGTCGAGGCCAACGGAGCCTACTATATGTATTGCCCCATACACGGTCACGGAATAGGTGTTCTTATGTCGGAAAATCCCTATGGACCGTTTTCTGATCCCATAGGTGAGCCGCTGGTATGGCAGAAGGAGCACTGGGACGATATCGATCCCACGGTTCTGATTGACGATGACGGTCAGGCATACATGTACTGGGGTAACCCGAATCTTTACTCGGTCAAGTTGGGCAGTGACATGATTTCACTTGCAGGACCTATCATCAAGCATCCCAAGATTGAGGATTATCAGGAGGGCCCGTGGATCTGGAAGCATGACGGTCATTACTATCTGGCATTCGCCTCGACATGCTGCCCTGAGGGTATAGGATACGCCATGAGTGACGGTCCTGAGGGTCCCTGGGAGTACAAAGGCCATATCATGGACCATACTGTACGTACCCGAGGCAACCATCCCGGTATCATTGAATATAAAGGTAAGAGCTATGTGTTCGGCCTTAACTATGATATAATGCATCTCAAGACATTCGCACATGCCGAGCAGCGTTCGGTATCGGTTGCCGAGATGCATTACAATGAGGATGGCACCATTCAGGAGGTTCCGTACTTCATTGACAATGTCGTTGAGCAGGTCAAGCCTTTTAATCCCTACCGTAAGGTTGAGGCTGAGACAATGGCATGGGGATACGGACTGAAGACTTCATATGTGGATCCTGAATTCGTCTTTGATCCCAAGAGGGGCTATTCTGCCCGTAACATGTATGTCCATGGCATAGATAACGGAGAGTATTTACTGGTGCGCGGCGTTGATTTCGGACGTAAGGGATCCAGGAAAATCAAGGCTGCGATAGGATCGGACGGAGTAGGCGGTCTGGAGGTTCATATAGACAGTCCTGACGGTAGGCCCGTTTCGATCATTCCGGTTTCTCCTACGGGAGGTCAGACCAATTTCAATTTGTTTACAGGCAAGTTCAAACGTCGTGTCCGCGGACAGCATGACCTCTATTTTGTATTCACTGGAGCAGGAAATGATTTGTTCGCTCTTGACTGGTGGATGCTAATCGAACCGCTTTTTTAGTACCTTTGCGGCCGGAAAATACCAAGTAGATGATGAAGAGATTGATTACGTTTGCATTACTCGCTGTGTTTCTGGCCGTTCCGGCAAAAGCTTACGATTATACCTTTGATGTTACACTGCCCATAGTATCTCCCGATGCCCGTAAAACCGGACTGAACAAAAGCGGTGCCATTGTACTGGGAACCGAGGCTGTACTTATTACCGGTATTATGACATCACTTTACGTGTCATGGTATTCGGGGTCTGAGACAGGTGGATTTCACTTCTATAATGACAATAAGGAGTGGCTGCAGATGGATAAGGCTGGACATGCCAACTCCTGCTATAACTTTGCAAACATAGGTTATGAGGCACTGTCCATGGCCGGCATTGATGAGAAACGTTCCATACTGTACGGAGCGCCACTGGGTATCACCATAATGACTCTGGTCGAGGTTTTTGACGCCATGTCAAGCAACTGGGGCTTCTCATGGGGTGATATGGGTGCCAATATCCTGGGAACAGGACTCTTTATGGGGCAGCAGGCCTTATGGCATGAGCAGCGTATTGCACTTAAATATTCCTATCACAATTCCGGATTATCCAAGTACAATGTCAGCAATCCTGTTACCATGGAGCGGGATTACATAATGGGTGAGGACTGGCTTGACCGTCTGTATGAGGATTACAGCGGCATCACCATCTGGGCTGCCTGTGATGTCAAGTCACTCTTTATGAAGGATTCAAGCCGATATCCCTCCTGGCTGGGATGGGCAATCGGTTACAGCGCCGAGGGTATGACCGGTGAATACAACAACTTTCAGCCTTCCGGTAAGGCCGGATTGGACGGAAACTGGGGCCGTGGCTGGGAGTATGATCCGGTGAATGCACCAGGTCAACTCAAATACATGCCCAATGAAGCCCGTCAGCGCAGGTTCTTCCTGGCACCGGATATTGACATATCGCGAATACCCTGCCGGAACAAGACCCTGAAACATGTCTTAAGGGTACTCAGTGCCGTCAAGATCCCTACACCTACGCTCGAGTACCGTCCGGGTGAGAACAGACTGGCCTGGCACTGGTTTTATTTCTGATTGTGTATCTTTGCGATATGAGTCACAATCCATTGTTACCATATCTTGTTGAGGGTCGGATAGAGGCCGGGTGTGATGAGGCCGGACGCGGCTGCCTGGCAGGGCCCGTATATGCCGCCGCCGTCATCCTTCCGCCGGATTTCAGCAATGAACTCCTGAATGACTCCAAACAGCTTACCGAGAAACAGCGTTATGCCTTGCGTCCCGTAATAGAAAAAGAGGCGTTGGCTTGGGCTGTGGGTATTGTTGACAATGTCGAAATAGATAAGATAAATATTCTCAAGGCGTCATTTACAGCCATGCATCGGGCTATAGACCAGCTTAAGGTGCGCCCGGATCATCTGCTTATAGACGGTAACCGTTTCATCCCTTATCCCGGAATACCGCACACCACCATCGTCAAGGGTGACGGTAAGATGATGTCCATTGCGGCCGCATCGGTCCTGGCCAAGACCTACCGTGACGATTTTATGAATAAGATAGCCCTTGAGTATCCCCAGTATGACTGGCTGGAGAACAAGGGCTATCCTACTAAGAAACACCGCGACGCCATAAAGCAATACGGAACCACTCCGTATCACCGCATGTCATTCAACCTTTTGGGTGACGGCCAACTGTCGTTTGATTTTTAAAACCGATATGAAAAGAAGGACTGTTTTACTGTTGTTGTT
>DBYT01000115.1:28378-36198 GCA_002309915.1 Bacteroidales bacterium UBA1179
AAAATGAATGCCGATCCGGACTCATACGTGGACGGTAACGGTCAGTTGTACAACATGGGTTTTGACCTGTGGTGCTATGACGGCGGAGATCCTGAGTTCTATGATTCGCTTGCCACCGATGACCAGAAGAGGGTATGGGGATCGGCCAACTCCAGCACAGCATCGTTCGGAAAGCCTACCTGCACTCCCGACAGTGTGATGGTTGCAGTAGAGGGGGAGGGCAAGTATGCCGTAAAACTCCAGACCCAACTGATAAATGCCGTAATTACAAAGAAACTTGCCGCCGGCAGCATCTTTACAGGCAGCATGGGCAGCGTCAGTCTTACCTCACTGACCGCTACGCTCAAGTGGGGCATCCCGTTCACATTGAAACCAAAGGCTCTTGAGGGCTATGCCTGCTACCAGCCCAAGTCAATCAATGTGGCCGATAAGGCTCACGGGGACTTGAAGGGAACCCTTGACAAAGGGCACGTTTTTGTGATGCTTACCGACTGGGACAAGCAGTTTACGGTAGATCCCGCCAAGGAAAAGTTCGTGGCCGAGGATGATGAGCACGTTATCGGTTACGGAAAGGTTACGTTTGAAACTGTCATGGAGGGATATGAGAAATTCCGCATCGACATAGATTACCGTGATGACCGCACACCCAAGTTCGTGGTGATAGTGGGCTCATCAAGTGCTCTTGGCGACTATTTTACCGGCGGCGAGGGCAGCACCCTATATCTGGACGAATTCAAGTTTATATATTAAAAAACTTACTAACCATGCTCAAGAAAATCAGAGTCATACTGGCTGCGTTGTTCCTTATCGGGATAACGCTGCTTTTTATCGGGATAGGGCATAACTGGTGGGGCTGGATGGCCAAACTCCAGTTCCTGCCTTCCCTTCTGGCCCTAAACCTTACAGTCATAATAGGTGTAGTCCTGCTCACCCTGCTGGTGGGCCGCATCTATTGCTCCGTAATCTGTCCGATGGGCGTGTTCCAGGACCTGATTATCTGGATTCATCGCAAAACGAGCAAGCTTTTCACAAAGAAAAGCCTCAAGTTCAAGTACGTGGGTGAGCATAAATGGGTGCGTTACGGAGTGTTGGTACTTTCAATAGTATCAATCATTGCCAGCGGCCAGATGCTCATTGCCTTGATTGCTCCGTACAGCGCATACGGCCGGATGGTCCGTTCCGTTGCCGCCATGGGGTCCGATACAATGACGCCCGCGCTTATCATAACCGGTCTGCTCACGCTCGTCATCATCTGCATCTGTGCCTGGCTGTGGGGCAGGGAGTACTGCAATACCGTCTGCCCGGTGGGAACCACGCTCAGTCTTCTGAGCCGATTCTCGCTGCTGCGTCCCGTAATAGACGAGAGCAAGTGCATAAACTGCGCCAAGTGCGCCCGCGGCTGCAAATCCGGATGCATTGATTTCAAGGCACACAGGATTGATTACAGCCGATGCGTAGACTGCTTTGACTGCATAGAGAACTGCGGAGAGGGCGCCCTCAAGTTCAAATACGTACTCAACCGCAAACCCGTCAAGGCCGATGCCCCCGCAGATGAGGGCCGACGCGCATTTCTGGTAACCACAGCCGTAGTGGCCGCAAGTGCAGCCGCAAACGCCCAGGACCATATGCACGGCGGACTGGCCGAGGTGATCGCCAAGAAATCACCCGAGCGCTCGGAACGTCTGGTTCCGCCCGGAGCAGGCAGCGTCAAGAACTTCTATGACCACTGCACCGGCTGCCAGCTCTGCGTGAGCGCCTGCAAGAACAGGGTACTGCGCCCGTCATCGGACCTGGAGCATTTCATGCAGCCGGTCATGGAGTATGACAAGGGCTACTGCCGTCCCGAGTGCAACGCCTGCAGCCAGGTCTGCCCGGCCGGTGCCATCAAGCCGGTAAGCGTGGAGCAGAAACTGGCCGTACGCATAGGTGTGGCTCATGTAAATCTGGACCTCTGCCTGCCTGCAACCGGTAAGGACAGTTGCGGCAACTGCGCATATCACTGCCCGTCGGGTGCCATAAGGATGGTGCGTCAGCAGGGATCACGTATGCAGATACCTACCGTATCCGAGGACCGCTGCATAGGCTGCGGAGCATGTGAGAACCTTTGCCCCTCACGCCCCATAAGCGCCATCACCGTTAACGGATTATCTATTCACCATAATGCCTGATTACTATGGACAGAAGAGATTTCATCAAATATATGGGAGCGGGAGCAGCCGCACTGGCACTTGATTCCTGCACCCCCAAGGCCGCCAAGAATCCCGGCAAGACCGGAACATCAAACAAGGACCTGCACGGAGAGATGCTGCAGCACTATCCCGGCATAGGTGTGCTGGGTTACGGTTGCATGCGCTGGCCGCAAAAGCGTAACGAGCAGGGTAGGCAGGTTATTGACCAGGAAGAGGTTAACCGCCTGGTTGACTTTGCACTTGAGCATGGTGTAAACTACTATGACACATCGCCCGTTTATCTGGGAGGTGACAGTGAGCGTGCCACGGCCGAGGCCCTTAACCGCCATCCGCGTGACAAATGGATTCTGGCAACCAAGCTGTCTGTTTTCGGCAACTCTACATTCGAGGGCTGCAAGACCATGTATCAGAACTCTCTTGAGATATTCAAGACAGACCACATAGACTATTATCTGCTGCACTCCATCCAGGACGGCAATGATTTCCGTAACCGTTTTGAGAACACCGGAATTATGGAGTTCCTTTTGGGGGAGCGTGAGGCTGGCCACATCCGTAAGCTTGGATTCTCGTTCCACGGCCACAAGGATGGATTTGACGAGATGATGGCACTGCATGACAAATACCACTGGGATTTTGTCCAGATACAGATGAACTACGTGGACTGGGAGCGTCCAAACGGCCGAAACACCCGTGCCGATTACCTCTACGCCGAACTGGACAAGCGTGAGATTCCCATCGTGATAATGGAGCCTCTGCGCGGTGGAGCCCTATCGGACGTACCGGCCCAGATTGCCGACCAACTCAAGGAGCGTGAGCCCGAGCGCTCAATAGCATCATGGGCGTTCCGATACGTGGGCAGTTTCCCGCGTGTATTGGCCGCCCTGAGCGGAATGACCTATATGGAGCATCTGCAGGACAACCTGGAGACCTATCTGGATTTCCAGCCGCTGGATGATGAGGAGAAGAAGTTCCTGCTTGATATGGCCACCCAGATGGAGGATTACCCGCTGGTAAAGTGCACCGCCTGCAACTACTGCATGCCATGCCCCTACGGTATCAACATACCCGGCATATTCAAGTTCTACAATGACAATATCACCGCCGGAACATACGTAAAGAGCAAGGAGCAGGCCGGTTACGCCCGCGCCCGCCGTAAGTATCTGCTGGCATACAACGAGGCTATCCCCACAGTCCGTCAGGCCGATCACTGCATAGCCTGCCGCCGCTGCGAGCGCGAGTGCCCCCAGAACATCCGCATTCCGGACGAACTGCGCCGCATAGACCGCTACATAGAATCCCTCAAACGCGAAACCATAGAGTGATACCGACAATAGAATACGTTCAGGAAAAGTTCAGGGAGTTTAACCGGCAGTTGTTTGACGGTAAGCTCCCTGAACCTCCTATAGCTATTACCAATGCCAAGACATACTTTGGGGTGTGCGCTTTCCGCAAGCACCGCAAATGGCACGGACGGCTGGAGTATTCGGACTTCAGGATACGCATAAGCCGGCGGTTTGACCTGCCCCAGGATGAGATTGATGACACTATCATCCATGAGATGATACATTATTACATAGGTCTTTTCAGTCCGGCCGATATGCCCGGTCACAGCGCTCTGTTCCGCCGTATGATGGCCGATATAAATGAACGTTTTGGCCGACACATCAGCGTGTCACACCGCCTGAGTGCGGAGCAGCAGGAGCAGGCAATCGATAATCGGCCCAAGAAACATATCGTAGCCAGGGTGGTGCTTAAAGACGGCCGCACCGGCATCAAGGTGATTCCCTGCATGGAGCGCCACGTACGCCGTTACCGTCGCGGGATGATGGCCAGCGGCAAGGTCAGCTCAATAGAGTTCTTCCAGACCACCGACCCCTTCTTTAACCGCTTTCCCAGCTCATCGGCCTTCACAGTCTACTTCTTGGATCCTGATGTCATTGCAGAACATCTCTGCAACAGCGTGGAACTGTAAAATGCGACGTTTTTGCAACGCTTCTTTGTTGTTTTGATATTATATCTGTACTTACATTTGTGCCGGAAACAACAAAACAATGTGTATGAAAAAGCATTTGTTCCTATTGTCAGCTTTGCTGCTTCAAGTAGCAGCAGTTTCTGTGTCTGCACAGGATAATGAATATGTTGATCTGGGCCTCAGCATAAAATGGGCCACTTGTAATGTGGGCGCTGCCACACCTTTGGAGGTGGGTAACTGCTACGAGCGGAGCTATATGTCGCAGCAGGGTGAAGATTGGCGTATCCCTTCAAATGATGAGATGATAGAACTGCTCAGTTACTGTACCTGGAATTGGGTTGAAAACGCTGACTCCTGCGGCTTTAAGGTAACAAGTGATATTGAAGGTTTCACTGACCGTTCCATCTATCTTCCGGTCTTAAAAGAAAGAACTGCTATTCATGAAATAGTTAGAACCAGTGATGTTGGATATCGTTTTGAAGTGGTGGATTCAACCGATAATTATAGAGGGAATTATATGACAAACTATATAAATGATCGCGACATGCCTGGATATCTTGATTGTGGAGGCCATTATCCGATGCCGACGATGCACAAAAACGGATACCCGGGTTTAGACGACTTTCATATCCGCCCGGTCAAGCCGCTGGATCCTCAGACCAAGCAAAACAGGGTTCTGCCCCAAGTCGAGTTAAGAGAATCATATCCTGCAAGAAACGTTTCGAAAGTTATTGAAGTTATTGATATATCAGAGTTTGAAGGGCTTGGTATTTATACCATTGATGAGGCACTCAATGCTAAATTCGGACTAGATTTGCCCTGGGAATAACATTTCTGCCAAAGTATCTGATTTATTTGCGAATCCGGATATTTATGACTATCTATGTGTCATAAAAAGGATTATGCTATGCTGCAATATGAGAAATTAAAGAAGGAGGATATCAAGGAGGCATCGGAACTGGCCGCCAGAGCCTATTTTGATTATATCTACATAACCATCTTTTTTCCAGGCCTTAAGGAGCGGCAAAGGGGATTGGCCCGATTCCTGGCCATTAACAGGAAAGGAAACTTTAAGGGCGGGCATATGCTGACCGCACGTCTGGACGGCCGGATGGTGGCTGAGGCGTCGCTTGAGCCACCCGGCTACAAGCAGCCATCGGTACTTAAGTTCATTCTGAGCGGTTACCTTAAGATGTATTTTCTTACCAATTGGAAGCACCTGCATGCTTTCCTGGCAAAGGATGAGGAGGCCGGAACCCCGTGCCATGATTATCAGAAGAATAATCCTGATGTATGGTACCTGAGTATGATTGAGGTTGATCCGCAGTTTCATGGTCAAGGCATTGGCACTCAGTTCCTGTCTTATCTGGAGGATTACGTGCGGCAGCATGGGGGCAAGACTATGGTGCTGTTCACCAACAACCGGGAGAACCTTAGTTTCTATACGAAACGGGGTTATGAGGTGTTCCATGAGTATGAAATTACCCATAATGGCCAGACTATGGGGAACTGGAGTCTCAAAAAAACTCTTTAGTTTTTTTTCGCCAAAGTGTCCCACACTCACCCTGTTGAGAATACGTTCTCTCGCGGGTTGGTGTGGGACATACCCTCATTTTAGGGGGTATGTCCCACACTTATCGGCCCCAGGAGCGCTGTGAGCGGGTTCGTTGTGGGACACTTTGGCGGAGCGAAAATGCAACCCGGTTGCATCAGCGACTCTTTACCTTTGCAGCGGAAATCAAAAAAATACGCTATATGATACACGAACATCACCATCATCACGAGAATGAATGCTGCGAGCATGAGCATCATCATGAGCACGAGCATCATCATCACCATGAAGAGGAAGAGGAGGGCCGCGGCCGCATCATCAAGATTGTCTCTTCCATAGTTTTACTGATTGCCGCTTCTATCATTGAGCACAAGACCGATTGGGCCGATTGGCAGTATTTGCTGCTGTTCCTGGTGCCTTACCTGATTGTGGGCTGGGAGACTCTTAAGGAGGCTGCCGAAAGGCTGTTTGAGGGTGAGGCGCTGAGCGAGGACTTCCTTATGAGCATAGCCACAATCGGCGCGCTTGCCATAGGATTCATGCCCGGGGCCGAAACCCAGTTTGCCGAAGCCGTATTCGTAATGCTGTTCTTCCAGATAGGCGAGGCGTTTGAGGAGGTGGCCGAGGGCCGCAGCCGCAAATCAATCTCTCACCTTATGGATATACGTCCCGATACCGCCAATGTGGAGCGTGACGGAAAACTGATGTCAGTTGCGCCTGATAAGGTTAAGGTAGGTGAGATAATCGTTATCCGTCCGGGTGAGAAGGTGCCGATGGACGGTGTGATCATTGAAGGCACATCAAGCCTTGATACCGTTGCACTTACCGGTGAGAGCATGCCCCGCACTGTAAACAAGGGCGATGAGATTCTTTCGGGTTGCGTGAATCTGAACGGTCTGCTCAAGGTACGCACTACAAAAGAGTTTGCCGAATCCACAGTATCAAAGATTCTGGATCTGGTGGAGAATGCAGCCGAGAGCAAGAGCCGCAGCGAGAGTTTCATAACAAGGTTCGCACGCGTATATACGCCTATCGTAGTAGGTCTGGCAGTACTGGTTGCTGTCATTCCCGGCCTGATTACGGGAGAGTGGGCTACATGGATCTATCGCGGACTGCTGTTCCTGGTAGTGTCATGCCCGTGCGCGCTGGTGATATCGGTCCCGCTCACATTCTTTGGCGGTCTGGGCGGCGCATCCCGCAAGGGTATTCTGATAAAGGGGGCCAATCTTATAGACAAGCTGGCCGGTGTAAAGACGGTTGTGTTCGATAAGACCGGAACGCTTACAGAAGGTGTGTTTGAGGTGACCGCCGTGCATCCGCAGGAGATTGACAACAACGAACTGCTGCATCTGGCCGCCCATGTGGAGCGCCATTCGACTCATCCCATTGCAATGGCGCTGCGTAACGCATATCCCAACGAGCAGGATGACTGCATAATAGAAAATGTACAGGAGACCGCCGGTCACGGAATCATAGCCAGCGTAAACGGCAGGAGCGTGGCAGTTGGCAACAGCAAACTGATGGATAAGATTGGTGCCGGATGGCGTCCCTGCCATCACGAAGGCACAATAATCCATGTGGCTATTGACGGAAAGTATGCAGGCCACATAGTGATATCGGACCGCATCAAGGAGGACGCCGCCCAGGCTTTGGCCGACCTTAGGAATGCCGGAGTGAACAAAACCGTGATGCTTACCGGTGATCAGGAACATGTGGCTGCCACAGTGGCCAGGAAGGTAGGTGTTGACGAATATCACGCCCAATTGCTTCCGGCCGATAAGGTAAACAATGTTGAAAGACTTCTGGCAGGCGGAACGCTTGCATTCGTGGGCGACGGCATAAACGATGCTCCGGTGCTTACCCGGGCCGACATCGGCATAGCAATGGGCGCACTGGGATCAGACGCAGCAATTGAGGCTGCCGATGTGGTGCTGATGGATGACAAACCCTCCAAGATTGCACTGGCCGTAAAGATAGCCCGCCGCACCATACGCATAGCCAAGGAAAACATCTGGTTTGCAATAGGAATAAAAATTGCAGTCCTGATTCTGGCAATCCCGGGCTTTGCAACCATGTGGATGGCGGTATTTGCCGATGTAGGCGTAAC
>DBYT01000110.1 GCA_002309915.1 Bacteroidales bacterium UBA1179
CTTTACAAGCCGTTCATTATCCGCAAGCTCATTGAGCGCGGTATCGTGAAGACCGTAAAGTCAGCCAAGAAGATTGTAGACCGCAAGGATCCTATAGTATGGGATATTCTGGAATATGTAATGAAGGGTCACCCCGTTCTGCTGAACCGTGCTCCTACACTGCACCGTCTGGGTATCCAGGCATTCCAGCCCAAGATGATTGAGGGTAAGGCTATTCAGCTGCACCCGCTGGCTTGTACCGCTTTCAACGCCGACTTTGACGGTGACCAGATGGCTGTACACCTCCCGCTCAGCAACGAGGCCGTTCTTGAGGCTCAGATGCTCATGCTTCAGTCACACAATATCCTGAACCCTGCCAACGGTGCTCCTATCACAGTGCCCGCACAGGATATGGTTCTGGGTCTGTACTACATTACAAAACTCCGCCGTTCAGTCAAGGACGCCGACGGTAACTATATTGAGAAGGTTAAGGGTGAGGGTCTGACATTCTACGGACCCGAGGAGGCTCTTATCGCTTACAACGAGGGTAAGGTTGATATCCATGCCGTTGTTAAGGTTATGGTAAATGACGTTGACGAGCAGGGTTCACCCATCACTCACCTGGTTGAGACATCAGTTGGTCGTGTAATCGTTAACGAACTGGTACCTGATGAGGTTGGTTACATCAACTACATCATATCAAAGAAGACACTGCGTGACCTGATCTCTGACGTTATCAAGAAGGTCGGTGTTGCCCGCGCCTGCGAGTTCCTTGACGGAATCAAGAACCTGGGTTACAAGATGGCCTTCCAGGGCGGTCTGTCATTCAACCTTAACGATATCATCATACCTAAGGAGAAGCAGGAGCTTGTTGCCAAGGGTAACGAGGAGGTTGAGGGTATCATGGCCGAGTATAACATGGGTCTTATCACCGATAACGAGCGTTACAACAAGGTTATCGATGTATGGACACACGTTAACGAAGACCTGTCAAAGGTTCTGATGAAGACCATCTCTAACGATGACCAGGGCTTCAACTCAGTTTACATGATGCTTGACTCAGGTGCCCGTGGATCTAAGGAGCAGATCCGTCAGCTCTCCGGTATGCGTGGTCTGATGGCCAAGCCTCAGAAAGCCGGTGCCGAGGGTGCACAGATCATTGAGAACCCGATTCTTTCTAACTTTAAGGAGGGTCTGTCAGTGCTTGAGTACTTCATCTCAACACACGGTGCCCGTAAGGGTCTTGCCGATACCGCTCTTAAGACAGCCGATGCCGGTTATCTGACACGTCGTCTTGTAGACGTATCACACGATGTGATCATCACCGAGGAGGACTGCGGTACTCTGCGTGGTCTGGTTTGCACCGCCCTTAAGGAGAACGAGGAGGTTGTTGCTTCACTTTACGAACGTATTCTGGGCCGTGTATCGGTTCATGACGTTATACATCCCACCACTGGTGAACTTCTGGTTGCCGACGGTGAGATGATTACCGAGGAGATTGCCAAGAAGATTGACGAGTCACCTATTGAGAGTGTCGAGATCCGTTCAGTGCTCACCTGCGAGAGCAAGCGCGGCGTTTGCGCCAAGTGCTACGGACGTAACCTGGCAACAGGACGTCTGGTTGAGAAGGGTGAGGCTGTCGGTGTTATCGCCGCCCAGTCAATCGGTGAGCCTGGTACACAGCTGACTCTGCGTACATTCCACGCCGGTGGTACCGCATCTAACATTGCAGCCAACTCAAGCCTGACAGCCAAGTATGACTGCCGCATTGAGTTCGAGGAGGTTCGTACTGTTGATGCTACAGCCGATGACGGAAACAAGATTCAGATTGTAGTAGGTCGTCTTGGTGAGGTCAAGTTCATTGATGAGAACACAGGTATCGCACTGTCAACACACACTCTGCCTTACGGTTCAAAACTGTTCGTAAAGAGCGGTGCTACCGTAAAGAAGGGCGACATGATCGCTACCTGGGATCCGTTCAACGCTCTTATCATCACTGAGGTTGCCGGTAAGGTTAAGCTTACAGACGTTATCGCTAACGTAACATATAAGATCGAATCCGATGAGGCTACCGGCCTTGAGGAGATCATCATCACTGAGACCAAGGACAGAACAAAGATTCCTTCAGCCGATATCATCGGACCTAAGGGTGAGGTTCTGCGTTCTTACAACCTGCCTGTAGGCGGTCACGTGGTTATCAAGGATGGTCAGCAGCTCTCTGCCGGTGACATTCTGGTTAAGATTCCTCGTGTACAGGGTAAGGCTGGTGATATCACCGGTGGTCTGCCCCGTGTTACCGAGCTCTTCGAGGCACGTAACCCGTCCAACCCCGCAGTGGTATCAGAAATTGACGGTACCGTTCACATGGGTAAGATCAAGCGTGGTAACCGTGAGATATCAGTCGTATCACGTACTGACGATGAGCGTAAGTATCTGGTTGCCCTGTCCAAGCAGATTCTGGTACAGGAGGGTGACTATGTACGCGCCGGAACACCTCTGTCCGACGGTGCCATCACACCGAGCGATATTCTTGCCATCAAGGGCCCCACAGCCGTACAGGAGTATATCGTAAACGAGGTACAGGATGTATATCGTCTGCAGGGTGTAAAGATCAACGATAAGCACTTTGAGATTATCGTACGTCAGATGATGCGTAAGGTCGAGATCGACGAGCCGGGTGATACCCGCTTCCTGGCACAGCAGGTTGTAGACAAGTTGGAGTTCATGGAGGAGAACGACCGCATCTGGGGCAAGTACGTTGTTACTGATCCGGGTGACAGTGAGAACCTGTTTGCCGGTCAGATGGTAACCGCACGTAAGCTCCGTGACGAGAACTCACAGCTTAAGCGTAAGGACCTCAAGCTGGTTCAGGCTCAGGAGGCACGTCCTGCTACATCAACTCAGATCCTGCAGGGTATCACACGTGCTGCTCTGGCTACTCAGAGCTTCATGTCTGCCGCATCATTCCAGGAGACCACCAAGGTTCTGAATGAGGCCGCCATCAACGGTAAGAGCGACAGTCTGCTGGGTATGAAGGAGAACGTTATCTGCGGTCACCTGATTCCCGCCGGTACCGGTCTGCGTGAGTTCGAGAAGATCATAGTAGGTGACAAGGAGGAGTACGAGCGCCTTCAGGCTTCCCGTAACAACTTCCTCGACATGGATCTTCCCACAAGAGAAAATTGATTAGACTTGATAGAAGAAAGGGGTGATCGGATGCATTTCCGGTCACCCCTTTCTGTTTTTTTAGCACTATAGGGATCGTTCTGTTGCGTCAATTAAAATCTTTAGTTATATTTGCAGCATCAATAGTTACTAAAAAGGTTTGATTATGAGAAATGAAAAGGTGAGGATACAATCCTCAAATTGTTTGCATCGTCTTGTTTGCTGCGCCTCTCTGATTGCTTTAACCTTATGTTTCAGCACTAATTTGTGGGCCGAAAAGAACAAAGCCAACAAGGATGCCATTAAAAGAGGAGATATGGTTATGGGTTCTGTAGTTGATATCAACGAAAAGCCGATGACCGAGATCAAGGTTCTGGAATATTCACCGGAGAAGAGGGTTACCACATACACCACAACCGATGCCAACGGAGACTTTGCATTCAAAGTTTACGATCCCAGGGACAGTCTCAGGGTAAAGATTAAAGGTTATGAGACCGTAACGGTTCCTCTTGACAAGAAGTTCTACTCCATAACCCTGGTGCCGGCTCCTGTCATCGATGATGACGAGGATTAATTAAACGGCAGGCAGGCTGTTTCCGTTTATCTTACGATAGATGTCAAGAGCGTAGACATCGGTCATACCGCTTATGTAGTCAAGCACTGCAAGAAGGCGGTTGTAGATGTCAGGCGCCTTTATGTCATACTGGCTTGAAACCCGATCGATGAGTAGTTTCGAATACTCCCGATCGGGATTTTGTACTGCCTCGACCATAAGGTCAAGCAGGGTGCTTATTATGCGGAAACCGGCCAGTTCCACCTCCAATACGTCACGTGAACGGTATATCTTCTGTACAGAGAGATCTGCACAGCGTTTGTAAGCGTCTCTCGGTGTGGGGCTGATATGCTTTATCAGTGATCCGCTGAACGTTCCGTTCAGGATATCCTTTTCGTTCTCAAGAAATACCTGGGTACACTCCTCAACCAGAATACCTACCAGCTTGGACCTGAGGTATGAGACCTGCTCGTTGACATCGGTCACCATTCCTATTATGCTTCTGGCGTGTTGCTGATCATCGGATCCAAGGAAGTCCATCATCAGATTTATGGTCTGCTCTGTGGAGAGTATCTTGAGTTTGTGGGCATCCTCAAGGTCCATCAGAAGGTAGCAGATATCATCGGCCGCCTCGACCAGCCACACCAGCGGATAGCGTACATATTTTAGCGGAGCACCGGGCTCTGACAAACGGATAATGCCCAATTCATCGGCGATTTTGGCAAATATGGGAGCCTCGCTGTCAAAGAAACCGAACTTATGCTTGCCGTTGGCAAGAATGGATGCGTATGGGTATTTGACGATAGATGCCAGGGTTGAGTAGGTCATGGCGAATCCTCCCTTGCGGCGTCCTATGAACTGATGGGCCAGCAGACGGAACGCGTTGGCGTTGCCCTCAAAGTTTATGATATCGGTCCACTGACCGGGGTTATCGGTAAACTGAGCCTCCAGATTCTGTCCCTTTCCTTCGGTGAAATAGGCCGAAATGGCTTTCTCACCGGAGTGGCCGAAAGGCGGGTTTCCCATGTCGTGGGCCAGACATGCGGCTGATACTATATTGCCTATCTCAGTTATGTTGGTGCCTGCCAGTTCCGGGTGTTTTTGAAGAATTCCGCGTGAAACGTTGTTACCCAGTGACCGGCCCACACAGGAAACCTCCAGGCTATGTGTTAGGCGGTTGTGGACAAAAACGCTTCCGGGCAGGGGGAACACCTGTGTCTTGTTCTGCAGTCTCCTGAAAGGAGCCGAGAAAATGAGGCGGTCATAATCCCTGAGAAATGCGGAACGGTCATCCTTATGGACTGTCTCCAAACCCTCCATTCCAAGTCGCTTAGCCGAAATCAGTCTTTCCCAATCCATCTGTGAAGTTTGTTTTGTCTCAAAAATAGTGGTTTTTCTACTATTTCCGGCTTTAGTTGGCGGTATATTTGTTATTTTCGCTGTGCAAAACCAAATCCTTTTGCGAGTATGGAAGTAAAGATTATCAACCGTTCACATCATCCGCTTCCCGAGTATGCTACACCGCAGTCTGCAGGAGTGGATCTCAGGGCCAATCTTGACGAGCCCGTAGTTATGAAACCTATGGAGCGCCGTCTCATTCCCACCGGTCTGTTCATCTCACTTCCCGCCGGATTTGAGGCTCAGGTCCGCCCCCGCAGCGGTCTGGCCATAAAGAAGGGAATAACCGTCCTGAATACCCCGGGTACCATTGATGCCGATTATCGCGGTGAGATAGGTGTTATCCTTATCAACCTCTCTCAGGAGGATTTCACTGTAAATGACGGCGAGCGTATAGCACAGATGATCATAGCCCGTCATGAGCAGGCAGAGTGGATCAAGGTGGAGACACTTGACGAGACCGAGCGCGGTGCAGGCGGATTCGGACATAGCGGCGTATAAGAATCAGTTGATGAAAAGGGGCATAATCATATCAGTATCTCTGTTTGTCACCCTGGTCGCAGTCGTTTCCTGCGGCTCGGTGCGCCATTCATCGGCCGATCCCGTTCCGGGTTCGGAGTTGGACGGTTATGCAAGTGACCATTTCTTCAGGGAGGGAATAAAGTTGTACAACGAGGGGCACTATGATGCAGCCATGGACCTTATGTCCCGAAGCCTTGAATATGATACCGCATCGGCTGCCGCCTGCTATTGTCTGGCTCAGTACTATATGTCCCTGCAGGACAGGGCTCTTCTGGAAAAATATAACGGAAAGGCCCGCCGGTTGCTGGAAAGGGCGGTTCGTCTGGAGCCGGATAATTACTGGTACCGTCGTCTGCTGGCAGTCAGTTACCTGCGTCAGGGCCGTCAGGCTGATGCCATTGAGCAGTATGAGGATATCTCCCGCCGTTTCCCCGGTCGCACAGACGTTCTCATAACCCTGGCCGGTCTGTATGACGATGCCGGTGATTTTGAGAAAGAACTCCGTGCACTGGAGCGTTACGGCCGTCTTGAGGATGCGGCCGATGAACTCAAGTTCCAGCGCTTTGTCTGCTACCTGCAGTTGGGCGAGCTTGACTCTGCCTATTATGAGTCCGATAACCCCGCCGAGGTGATTGAACTGCTCATGAACACTACCCGTGACATGATTGAGAAAGCCGAGACCAACCTTGACAAGATAAGATGCCGCTCGCTGCTTGATATAGTCATGAATTTCTGTGATGTGGTATCGTCACACGAGCCCGGGCTGGCCCAGGCATACTCCCAGAAATCCATCGGTTATTTCTGGATGGGACTCAATGATGAGGCTCTTGACGTCCTGTCCAAGGGCTTGAGGAAAGTAAATACCGATATGGACAGGGCAATGCTCTACAACCTCAGGGGAGACTTCTACCACACCCTTGGTGAAACGCCCAGGATGTACGCCGATTATGATTCCACGCTTATCTATGACCCGGGTAACATAAACGTGCTTAACAATTACGCCTACTACCTGTCAGTTGAGGGCCGGGACCTTAAGAAAGCTCAGGCAATGAGTGCCAAGACCCTTGAGGCCGAGCCGCTGAACGCCACATATCTGGATACATATGCCTGGATACTCTTCAAAATGAAACAGTACAAGGAGGCGTTGGGATATATGGAGAAAGCGCTGAGATACATAGACAGGGACAATCCCGAGATTTATGAGCATTACGGCGACGTGCTGTTCATGTGCGGAGAGAAGGAGAAGGCGCTTGAAAACTGGCATAAGGCTGTTCAGTTCAACAGCACATCGGCTACACTGGATCAGAAAATCAAACAGCAGAAATATCTGGAATGATGAGGTCTTTGCGCTACATATTACCCGTTTTGATCGCCGCATTGCTTCTGGGTGGCTGCCGCTCGCAGTCGGCACTCAGGAAACAGAAGGCAAAAGAGGAACAGGAGAGCGCACGTATCATCCATACCCTTCTGGAGGCTCCCCCTGTACAGGAACTAACGGCAAGCCTGTCTCTTAACCTGTCAGGTACCAAGGTGAGCGGCCAGTTGAGGATGCGCCGTGGCCGCAGCATCCAGATAAGCGCCAGCATGCTGGGTCTGGTTGAGGTGGCACGTATTGAGTTCCTGCCCGATATGGTCATTGTAATGGACAAGTTCCACAACCTGTACTCCGTCTGCCACTATGCTGACATCCCGTACCGCAATGAGCTGGGACTTGATTTTGAAGTGGTGCAGGCATTCCTTTGGAACCGCATCTTTGCTCCCGGAAGTGCCAATCCGGCCAATGCCGCCACGCGCCTGCGCCTGGACAGGACCGATGAACAGGGCAGATCCTATATCAGAGATATAGAGTACGGATATGAGTTCGTGGCAAACGCCGACGGACGACTGGAATCACTGAACAGATCCGGAAGCGGATACATATTCCATATGGATTATTCTGATTTCACCGCTCTTTCCGGCAAGTGGAAGTATCCGTTGGGACTTAACTTTCAGGTTAAAGTATCCAATACCGACGTGAACGTACAAGCCAGGATGTCATCGGTCTCGACAGACAACAAGACCTGGCCCGACCGTACCCAGGTGACACGCCGTATGAAACAGGTGTCACTTGACGAACTTCTGGATAACCTTGACTTATGATTAGAAGATATATCATATTGCTGTTTCTGCTCTCTGCCCCCCTGCTTATGTGGGGACAGACCAATTCCGTGATTGAGAAGATGCGCAAGGAACGCGCCGAGATGGAGGAGCAGATAGCCCGTCAGGAGAAGATACTTACCAGTACTGAATCAAACATCACCAGCCAGGTAAGCAACCTCAATATCATAACCGCCAAACTCAAGGAACGTACCAAACTGCTGGACAAGACCCGCAGTGAGATCCGCTCGCTGGACCGTGAGACCACCCGTCTGGAGAAAGAGATCAAGCAGCTTGAAAAGGAGCATGAGCAGTGCAAGGAGCGTTATGCCGAGGCCTGCCGTTTCTACCAGCACCAGAACTCCAGTTTCAACCCCCTTACATTCATACTGGCCACTGAGTCATTCCGTGAGATGAGCCGTCGTGCACGTTACGTGAGCGAATACTCCAATTCACTGCAGGAAATGGCCGATGAAATCACTCAGAAAGTGGATACACTTGAGAACCGCAAGGCCCAGATAGAACTGGTAAGGAAGGAGAAAGACGAACTCCGTAAGGTACAGCAAAAGAATGAGGAGGAGGCCCGCAAGGAGGAGAAACAGCAGAAAACTCTGGTCAACCAGCTCAAGAACAAGCGTACCAACCTCAAGAAAGAGATAGCCGCCCAGCAGAAGAAGATGGATGCCCTCTCCAAGGAGATTGACCGTCAGATACAACTGGCCCTCAAGGAAGAGAAGGCCAAAACTCCGGACAAGGTCAAGTCACCCGAGGATATAAAACTGTCGGGAACATTTGAGAGCAACAAGGGACGCCTGCCCATGCCTATCACAGGTGCTTACCTGGTAGTGGGCGAGTACGGAGTGCAGAACGTAGCCGGAATGAAGGATGTAAAGCAGAACAATCTGGGTCTGGACATACAAGGCAATGACGGAGCACAGGCCAGGGCTGTCTTTGACGGCACCGTATCATCAATCTTCCAGCAGGGAAAGGGCCAGATAGGAGTGCTTATCCGTCACGGTTCATACATATCAGTTTACTGCAACCTGAGTGAGACCAGACTCAAGAAAGGAGACAAGGTCAAGACCGGTGATATAGTGGGTAATATCCAGACATCCGAGAACGGAACTCCCATACTCCACTTCCAGCTTCACAAAGAGAGCACAAGACTCAATCC
>DBYT01000020.1:0-202 GCA_002309915.1 Bacteroidales bacterium UBA1179
AGAACATGAGCCAGGAGGATGTTGCTGCACTGGAGCAGAACGGCAGCTTCACATTTGATATCAACGGTACACCCGCCACAGTCGATACAACCGAGGTTGAGATATTCAGTGAGGATATCCCGGGCTGGGTAGTAGCCAACGAGGGCACGCTGACCGTCGCACTTGACATCCAGCTTACCGATGAACTCAAACGCGAGGGTAT
>DBYT01000020.1:289-2106 GCA_002309915.1 Bacteroidales bacterium UBA1179
CAGACCGATGCCGCCGTACGCGAATACGAGGAGTGGATAAAGAGTCAGGTTCTGGCCGATTCAATCGAGATCGTTCCCTCACTTGACAAGTTTGAGGATGTGTCATTCGATGAGTACACACTGAAAGTTCAAATAGAGAAAATATAAACCTTAACAACCAATTAAAAATTCCCCGCTATGGCAGAGAAGAACCGCTATTCTGATGAGGAACTTGAGGAGTTCCGTCAGATTATCAATGAAAAACTTGAGATAGCACAGAGAGATTATGATGCACTCAAGGCATCACTGATGAATGCCGATAACAACAGTACTGATGACACATCTCCCACTTACAAGGTTCTTGAAGAGGGCGCCAACACCCTTTCAAAGGAGGAGACCACACGTCTGGCCCAGCGTCAGATGAAGTTTATCCAGTCACTTCAGGCCGCACTTGTACGTATTGAGAACAAGACATACGGTATCTGCCGTGAGACAGGCAAACTCATTCCCAAGGAGCGTCTTCGCGCCGTACCTCACGCTACCCTTTGCATTGAGGCCAAGCAGAACAAACATTGATTACCAGTATGGAGAATCTTGAGCCGGAGAGCCGTCACTCTTCCCGTCAGGGAAGGATTGCGCTGACAATAATCCTGTCTGTGCTTGTTATTGACCAGATTATCAAGATCATGGTCAAGACAGGCATGTCTCTGGGCGAGAGTATAGATATCACATCCTGGTTCAAGATACTCTTTGTCGAGAATAACGGAATGGCTTTCGGAATGGAGATCATAGGCAAACTGTTCCTGTCTCTGTTCCGCATCGGTGCCATAGGCTTCTTTATATGGTACCTTATAAAGATATTGGACAAGGGCTTCCCGAAAGGTTACATCGTCACCGTTTCATTCGTGATTGCAGGTGCGGTGGGCAATCTTCTGGATTGTATGTTTTACGGGCTGATATTTACGGAAAGTACTCCTTTCAAGGTGGCTGCCATGACCCCGCTGGGTGACGGATATGCCCCGTTCCTTTACGGTAAGGTGGTGGATATGTTCTATTTCCCGCTTTGGACATGGCCTGATTGGATGCCTCTGGTAGGCGGTGACATATTTTTCAGCCCGGTATTCAATTTCGCAGATTCATGCATCACCTGCGGTGTGATTGTGCTGCTGCTTTTCTACACCAAAATCGTGAATATGGGACTGCATTACAGGAACCCTGATGAGGAGGATTGATATTCTGGCATTGGCCCTGCTTGTGACGGTTCTGACAGGTTGCCGCCTGAACCGTCCCGATGACGTGCTTTCTCCCAAAAAGATGGAGCAGTTCCTGTATGACTATCACCTGGCCCAGGCTATCTCATTTGAACTGCCCAAAAACGAAAAATACAGCACTAAGGCATATATCGACTGGGCATATGAGAGGAACGGTATCTCCCCCGATGAGTTCAACCGTTCACTGGTCTGGTATACGCGTAATCCCAAGGAGCTGGCCAAGATCTACAAACGTCTCTCAAACAGGGTTGACGCCGAGTACAAATCGGCCAGCAGGTCACTTTCGCAGATTGAGAAGAAATCATTCACTATACAGTCCGGTGACAGTGTCAATCTCTGGTATCTGGCACCTGAGGCTCTGCTGAACACATCGGTCTACATGAATAAGCTGACATACAGGATCAACAGTGACACCACCTTCCACAAGGGCGATACGATATTGCTGAACCTGTCAGGAACTTTCGTTTCAACCGATACCTGCTCTCCGCATTACTCTTACATATCCCTGTCTGCATATTACTCCGACAGTGTCTCTACAACCGATACCATATTGCGCAGCAGCGGAAG
>DBYT01000020.1:2144-8915 GCA_002309915.1 Bacteroidales bacterium UBA1179
GTCAATTATCTTGACTCGACCGATAACCGCGGCAGCATACTGGTATTGAGCGGTACGGAACTTATGCGCTATCACCGGAAGGCACTCCCGGATACCGTGACTATAACAATCTCAGATTAATCTCCTTCTGAATTCCGAGCAGACTATTGCAGTCGCAATAGCAACATTAAGAGACTCCGATGTGGCGGCTCCTGCAGGCCAGTTGGGTATGTAGAGACGGCGGCTTACGGTCTTGCCTACCTCTTTGCTGATGCCGTTTCCCTCATTTCCCATTATTATCACGCCATTGCCGGACAACTGGGTGTCATAGATGGTATCGCCGTCCAGGAATGTACCGTAAACCGGAACTGACTGCGGTAGGACTGACAACTCACTGATCAGGTCTGTGTAGTGAATTCTGACTCTCGACAGGGCTCCCATGGTGGCCTGTACGGCCTTGGGGTTGAAGATATCGGCTGTGCCCTTGGAGCAGAATATGTCCTTTATTCCGAACCAGTCGGCTATTCTGGTTATCGTGCCCAGGTTGCCGGGATCCTGGACATCGTCCAATGCCAGAACCAGGTTCTTCAGGGCCGCCTCTTTTACAGTCGCTTTGTCATCGGGCATGCAGAACACAGCCAGCACATCCTGCGGTGAACGGAGCAGGCTGGCGCGTTTCAGCTCATCGGCCGTCACGGCCTCAATGCGGTCTGCAGGGATTCTTCCGTGACTGCCCAGCCATTCGTCGGTTGCTATCAGGAGAACGCACCTGAATACGCCCAGCAGTTCGCCCACCAGCTTGTGTCCTTCGGCAACAAAAAGCCTCTTCTCGTCACGGAACTTCTTAAGTTCCAGACTCTTGATGTTCTTTATGTCATTCTTGCTGAGCATGCGCGGAATTTTGGTTGGTGTAAAGATAGTTATTTTTCAAATCTGCTCTTTGATACCATGTCTGATTTCTGTATCTTTGAAAACTTTATGGTATACTCAAAATGGGCAGGAGAATAATACATAGTCTTATGACGGCGGCCGCAGTCCTGTGGCTGGTATCCTGCTCTGTCTACAAGTATGTACCTGAGGGTCAGCACCTGCTCAACAAGATAGAGGTCACTACCGATGAGAAAGGCGTTCAGGATGTATCCAGATTCAAGAATCTTTCCTATCAGACCCCCAATTCCCGCTGGTTCGGACTGTTCCGTTTCCCGCTCAGGTTCTACTCTCTGACCCGTACCAAATCCGGTGAGGCACCGGTGCTGTATGATCCGTTGCTGTCAGAGGCTACCTGCGTTGACATGAAACGCTCCCTGATGAATTCCGGCTATCTGAATGCTCAGGTGACATATGACTCCAAAAACAGGATACGTCCCAAAACTACTGTCCGTTACCATCTGCATCCGGGTAAGATGTTCGTGGTGGACAGCGTTAGGGTAACCATACAGGACCAGGAGATAAACCGTATCTTCCAGGAGCACAAGGATGAGACCCTTCTGGTGCCCGGAATCAATCTTGACGCTTCCATCCTGGACGATGAACGCACCCGCATCGTCAATCTGGTACGCCGCTATGGTTACTATGGATTCAACAGGGATTTCGTATCCTTTGTGGCCGATACCGCCAAGGGCAGTGACAAGGTGGGCCTTAGGATGATTGTGGCGGCCGAAAGCACAGATGATGACGGTACGGTCCATCCGCACAGACAGTATACCATATCCTCAATAGATTATGTGCTGTCTGACAAGAACGGAAACCTTCCGGATTCGATAGCCAGTTCCATCGAGAGTTACAACGGCTTTTCCCTGATGTATCCCGGCAACAGCCGCAAGCCTATGCTGCGTCCCAAGATCATCGATATACATTCGTTCCTCAGGGAGGGTATGACATATAACTCGGATTCCATATCCAAGACCTATTCGTCACTGTCACGTCTGGGTATGCTCCGCTATTCCGATATCAACCTTAATGTCGTTCCCGGCAGTGACAATCTTCTCAGTGCCAACGTGCTGTTGATGAGCCTGCCCAAACATTCGTTCTCATTCGAGGTGGAGGGTACGAATACGGCCGGTGACCTGGGTGCAGCCGCATCCCTGTCATTCACTGACCGCAACCTGTTCCGCGGATCGGAGCAGTTTACCGTTAAACTGCGCGGAGCCTACGAGTCCATTTCGAATCTCCCGGGTTATACGGGTGATACCTATCTGGAATACGGTCTGGAGGCTAACCTGGATTTCCCTGAATTCCTGATGCCTTTCCTGTCACAGGAACAGCAGCGCCGCAGCCAGGCGACATCACGTTTCAGCTTCAAGGTCAATGCCCAGCTCCGCCCTGAGTTCCAGAAGACCATCTTCTCGGCCGGTTGGAGTTACCGTTGGGGTGACACATGGCAGAAAGCCCACCAGTTTGACGTGCTGGACCTGAACTATCTGGTGGTGCCCTGGATATCGGACTACTTCAGGTCCGAGTATCTGGATCAGGTGCATTCGGCCAGATCAATACTGAAGTACAACTATGAGGACCTGCTTATAACCAAGATCGGTTACACTTTCTACTATTCAAATGCCAGAATCAACTCGGTCGTACCGTTCCAGTATTCGGTCCGTATAGGTGTTGAGACATCGGGCAATATGCTCAGTCTGGTAGCCAAGCCGCTGGGATTTGAGCAGAATGCAGCCGGACAGAGCAAGGTGTTCGGCGTGGCGTTCGCCCAGTATGCCAAGCAGGATTTCTCATTCACGGCCAACTGGCGTCTGGACCGTATGAACAATTTCGTGGCTCATGCTGAATGGGGTATAGCCATTCCTTACGGCAACTCCACCAGTCTGCCTTTTGAAAAACGTTACTTTGCCGGCGGTGCCAACAGCGTCCGCGGATGGGCGGTACGTGAACTGGGTCCCGGTACATACAAAGGTGCCGACAAGACAATCGATTATATCAAACAGTCCGGTGATATCAAACTGGGCGCAAGTCTGGAATACCGCTCAAAACTGTTCTGGAAGATTAACGGTGCGGCATTCGTTGACGCCGGTAACATATGGACAATACGCGAATATGCCGAACAGCCGGGAGGCTTGTTCGAATTTGATTCTTTTTATAAACAGATAGCCGTCTCTTACGGATTCGGACTCCGTTTTGATTTCGGATTCCTGGTATTGAGACTTGACGGAGGTATGAAGGCTTACAATCCTTCGGGACGTACCATGTACCGCAGGTTGCCTCTGATACATCCCAATTTCAGCCGTGACTTTGCATTCCATCTGGCTGTGGGCTATCCTTTCTAAACCGTTTAAGACACATGAATATGAAAAAGGAAATAAGACAACATAAAAATGAAGATTTACTTTATGAGTTTGTCAAGTGGAAGCAGCGGAAACTGCTACTATCTTGGCACAGACGAACATGCAATCCTGATTGACGCCGGCATACCGGTAAAACAGATCAAAGGACATCTCAAGGATGCAGGTGTTCCGTTTGAGAGGATCATGGCAGTATTTGTGACTCATGATCACGCTGACCATATCAAGGCTCTCGGCAATCTGGGTGAGAAGTGTGCAATCCCTGTTTACGCCACACGTGAGACCCATGAGGGTATTAACAACAACTACTGCATGACAGAGAAACTGTCCAGTTGCGTGCGCTTTGTGGAGAAGGAGGTACCATTCAGTTTCCACGAGTTTACCATAACGCCGTTTGAGGTCCCTCATGACGGAACCGATAACGTAGGCTATCGTGTTGAGGTTGACGGTAAGGTGTTCTGCTTTGTCACTGACCTTGGTCATATTACTGAAACGGCTTCAAAGTATATCCTGCAGGCCAATTACCTTATCATGGAGGCTAACTATGACGAGGACATGCTCCGTATGGGCAATTATCCTCAGTTCCTTAAGGACCGTATCACAAGTCCTCAGGGGCATCTGAGCAACAAGACCACAGCCAAGTTCCTGGCTGAGAACATCCACCCCGACCTCAAGAACATCTGGCTCTGCCACCTGAGCGGCGAGAACAACCATCCCGAAATAGCCTACAAAACCGTAGAATACGAACTCCGAGGAGTAGGGGTGATTCCCGGCAAAGACGTCCAGCTCTGTGCGCTAAAGCGCACCACGCCCAGTGAATTGTATATATTTGAATAGGAACGCGAATCCCTGTCGTGAACAAAAAAAGGAGGCCGAAACGGTCTCCTTTTTTTGTACGCGATCAGGGATTCGAACCCTGGACCCATTGATTAAGAGTCAATTGCTCTACCAACTGAGCTAATCGCGCATCACTGCTTTCTCGTAAAGCGTTGCAAAGGTACTCCTTTTTGTCGGTACTCCAAAATGAATTGGCTACTTTTTTACAAAAAAAATAGCTCCGATGAAAAACACCGGAGCTATTCAATGTGTATGAGCTAATTAGTGCTTGTCCTCATCTACATCATAAACTGATTTCGGAACCAATTCGATATAGTCAAACAGGAACTCAGCCTTATTGTCAGACAGCAACTGCTTGAATCGGATATAATAATCAGTATTGCTTGTCATGTATTCTGTAGCCAGAATCAGACGACCCATAGTGTCTACATTACGATGCAGCTTATGTTCACTGCCGGCTGTCTGCTGTGCATCGGAACCCTTCATCCAACCGCGGTTCTTCATTGACTTGTCCAATGCCTCGATAGCATCATCTTCAAGTTCGCTGTCCTTTATCCAGCCGATAACGGGGTCGGTCAGCTTGACTCGAAGATCGATAGGCAGACCCAGGGGCTTCCAGTCTGTACGCTGTACCTCTTGTCCGTAGGGGAGGGCGGCAAAATATGTCTGAATAATACCGCAAAGGTCATTTGAACGATATGACAATCTGAGCTGCCATGTACCGCTATGCGGAACAGGCGGGAGTTTTACATACATGTCAAACTGTCCCTCGATATCTATACCGTCGCCCTCATATGCATAACTACTGGAGACCGTCGGGGCTCGCACAGACAATGTGTAACCGGCGTTGTAAGAAACAAAGTTCTTGGGATCTTTGAATCCTGTTCCTATCTTGTTGTTGTCGTTACCTAATTTCTGACGTCCGCCTGATGTTATGAAATCAGGAGATATGGTTGTGCAGTCAATTCTGATACGACGGTCGAGTACGTTTTCTCTGACATTCTGGTCATAAACAAGAATGTCATCAACATAATAGTAGTTTCCGTTGTATGAGACGTTTTCTTTGACTCCCATTTCTTCTCGAGTCAGGATCTTGGCGCCCCTTACTTTGGGACCGTTGAATGCCAGTGATCCGTTACCGGGCTCCTTGATTCCGGGACCGGGAACCTGATAGATGTTACTGTTGATGTAGATGTTCTTCTCATCGCGGGTGTTGTTGTTGAGTTTTGAACAGATTCTCATCAAGCTCTTTGGCAGGAGAGTCTCGAAGTAGTCTTCCGGGTATGTAACCTTGGCATTATAAGTTTCAACAATATCACCTCGGCCATTGATAGTGGAAGTGTTAAGGAAGAACGGCAGAATGTGATACGACATGAACTTATAAAGCGGGTTGTTGGGATTCCTGTAATTATTCAGGATGGAATCCACATCGTTATAATCTGTGTATATGGTCTTGGCATAGTTGAACATTTCTTCCAGAGTGGTTATTCCATAACGGGCGAATACAGCATCCGTGGGAACCAACAGCGTATAATTGGTCTGCTTTTTCTTCCAGTAGAAGACAGTGTAATTGTTACCGGCAGATTTCAGCGCAACACCTGTACCTCCCTCTATGGAATCATCGCCTATCTTATAACTCAAATCATACCACTCGCTCAGAACTCGTTGGAGACCGCACTCCTTTAGACCCTGGCTGAACAACTTTGTCTTGGGGTCCTTGTCAACCAGATCAAAGACATAATTGCCGCGGAAATTGATGCAACGGTCAACGTAGTGAACAACGCCGTTCTCGCAAGAGTCATCCTTGAAAGTGATCTTGGCGTTGTTGATCCATCTTTGAAGCTCTACGGCCGAATCTCCTAACTGCTCGACAATGGTGGAGTCGAAAGAAATCTGCAGAATACGGTCGTTCAGATTGACCTTGGGCAGATACGGAGGTGTGATATCCTCCATGAAACATGTGTAGTCAAGCAGATGTGTCCATGCCAAGGTATCGCAATCCTCCTTTGGAAGATCATCCACACAAGTGTAGGTTACATCTTTGCCAAGTTTGTGGGCAAATGCCTCACGCTCTTTGACATAATCAGCCATGGCTGCGTTGTCAGGAGCAAAACAGGTGTTATCACCGTAAGTTACCAGTGTAGTCCACAGCCCGGATCTCTCAAGGATTCGGACAAATTCACTGTATTCAGGCTTTGAGGAAAGTGCGGAGCCTACAGTCTGACCGGTGAACGTGTAATACGTGCCGGGATGTTGTTCCTCCCAGCAACTTGACAAAGAGAATGAAGCGAGTGCAAACGCAATTAATGAACAAAGGACTAGAGTTCTTGATTTTCTCATACAGCTAGCATTAAATACTTATTAATAATAAAAGTATATTAGGTTGGGTACAAAGTTAAAAGGTTCTTTAAAAATTAAAGAATGTTTTCGCGTTAAAATATGCTATATCCTCTACCATCTGCTCTACACGCTGCATTTCGCTTGACGGAATCTCTCCGTTTTCCACATCATTTCCAATGAGATTGCACAGTATGCGACGGAAGTACTCGTGACGGGCGTATGAAACGAATGAACGGCTGTCTGTAAGCATTCCTACAAAGCGGGAAAGCAGTCCCAGCATACTCAAAACCTGCATTTGCTGCTCCATTCCGTTCTTCTGGTCCAG
>DBYT01000020.1:8987-34222 GCA_002309915.1 Bacteroidales bacterium UBA1179
GACGGGTTGAGGTTGTAGATTATTGTCTTGGTCAGCTTATCCATGCTGTTGAGCCGGTCCAGATAACGGTTCATTGATTTTGCGGTCATTACCTGTGCCATTGAGTCAAAGCCGGTGTCCTTGCCAATCAGTTTGAACATCTTGGAGTTCTGGTTGCGTATCACTCCGTAGTGGAACTGCTGTGTCCATCCGGTGTCTGCATCCATCTTGCCGAATTCCAGCATCATGGCGCTCTTGAACTTGCGGATCTCCTGATCTGTCAGAGCTGTGCCTCCATATACCTTGGAGAATATGGCGTCAAGTTCAGATGCTGTAAAGTCATCGGCATAGAACTCCTCCATTCCGTGGTCGCTCAGGCGGCAGCCCTGCTCCTCGAAATATTTGTGACGTACCAGCAGGGCCTTTACTATATCGTCAAAGCAGTTGATGCTTACTCCGCTCACATTGGAAAGTTTGTCAATGTACTCGCGGTAAGCGGCGGGATTCTCAACTGTCATGGCCATATCGGGGCGCCATGTGGGCAGTACTTTGACCTTGAATCCGCTCTCACGTATCTGTTTGTGGTACTCAAGAGAGTCAATGGGGTCATCGGTAGTGCATACTGCCTCTACGTTGTAGTGCAGCATCAGGTTGCGGGCGCTGAACTCGGGGCTGGCCAGTTTCTCGTTGCACTCGTCATAGATCTCCTTTGCGGTCTGCGGATTCAGGACCTTGTCTATTCCAAAGCAGGTCTTGAGTTCCAGGTGAGTCCAGTGATAGAGCGGGTTACGCATGCAGTAGGGCATGGTCTCGGCCCATTTCTGGAACTTGTCCCAGTCGGATGCGTCGCCGGTTATGTATTTCTCGGCTACTCCGTTGGTGCGCAGTGCGCGCCATTTGTAATGGTCTCCGCCAAGCCACAGCTCGGTTATGGAACGGAACTTGTGGTCACTGGCTACCTCCTGCGGGTTGAGGTGGCAGTGGTAGTCTATGATAGGCAGTTTCTTTGCATGATCATGAAACAGATGCTGTGCGGTTTTTGACTGCAATAGGAAATTCTCATGAATGAACGGTTTGTCGGTCATATTGGTTTAAATAATCAGGTTTTATAATCAGTTCAGAAAAGTCGTGCTATGTGACGGTCCAGGATGTTTTCCTTGACCTGTTCTGCAACCACATCGGCATTGCGCTCCAGGGCTGCGTAGAACTCGGGAGCCAACTCGGCGGCAATCTTGTAACTTACATGTACAAGCTGACGGAAATCGGGGTTGTAGAGCGGATCCTGCCGGTTGTGACGCAGTGCGCGGGCGTACTGGCTGCCGTCCCAGGATGCTATCTGCTCGGCGGTGGGCAGGTTTGCGGGGTTGATGTCAATGACGGTGGCGTAGGGACCGCAGAGTTCCTCCATGCGTCCCAGCGCAGAGATTGCAATCTTCTTGGCCAGTTCAAGTGCCTTATCATCGGCCAGGGCAAGACCTATGTTCTCCTCAAGCCATGTGGTGCCTGCGGTCTTGATGTGTATGCCCTTGTCATACTGGCGGATGAGACGGCCCATGATGGGGTAGATTGAGAACTTGTCACTGCCGGAGTGAATGCTGAGCTTGAGTCCTTCGGGCAGGCCGAACTCCTTTACCGCAAAGTCAATCACGAGCAGATCCTCGCGGAACTCCTTCTCAAACTGTGCGGTGTCGCCCACGTATTCCACGCCTTTGTTGAATCGGCCCGTGAACTTGGGGGCGATGGTCTGTGCGGGTACCTTTTCCTGTGCCAGTGCGCTCAGGATGAAGAATATCTCAATGGGGGTCTGAGGTGCATCGACCTCATCCATGGATACTTCGGTTACAAAGTTGTCGGCACCTTTCTTGGATGCTATGTGCCTGTAAATCCGGCTTGCTTCCATGGCTGCGAAGAGATACTTTCCTGCCAGCTGCTCCAGCAGGCTTCGGTCCACCTTGAAAGGTTCCTCAATGCCGGGGATGCTCAGTGTGCCGGCGTATTTGAGATTGTTCTCTATGAACTTGCTCACTGAGTCTGCATCGGCGGGTTTTCCTATGTAGTCGGCAACGTCAATGGTAAAGAAATCAGATGCGTCAATGAAGCGGTCCACATTGTTCATGTTGATGTGGTCGGCATCCACAAAGTAGGGTTTGCCGTAGCCCAAGGCCATTACGGCATCATCGGCCTCGCGACGTGTGTCGGCGGGCTCTGTGCCTATTATCTGATGCTCGCGGTTGGACTTGTTCCAGACGGGAACGAACTCAAACGGATACTTGCCTGCAGCCTCTATGAGTGCTGCCAACTGAGCTTTTCCCTCATGTGAGAAACGGTCACCAATGCCAAAGGAATACTTGCCTAATTTCATTTGTATTTGGTTTGATTAATCATCTGTATAGAATCCGGCTTCTCTCAGGAATACGGTGGAGCGGCCGGTATCATCGTTCAGTGTCCTGATGCAGAAGGCGGGGAATTCACGCCTTACGGGGTAGTGTGAGCGCTGCTTCTCGAATGAGGCTACATCGGCCCTGAGGGCTGCGTCATCATTTTTGATGTCGTATGTGTGGAGTATGGCATCGGCCAATACCTCCTGCGGGGTCTTGCCTGCGGTATCTATGCTGAACTCTGACGGCTGTACGGACTGGGGAACCTGGGTCACCTCCCAGTCGCGGCATGGCAGGTCAAAGAACTTGCCTAAGGCCTGCACGCTCATTGTGGTGCCTGTAGCCTTGCCGTCCACGGAGTATCCGGCTATGTGCGGGGTGCCGGTAAAGAGCAGTGAAAGCAGTTGGGGATCTATCTGCGGCTCGTTCTCCCATACATCAAGCGATGCGGCAAGGATACTCTTTTGTGCAAGTGCGTTCTTGAGTGCGGCACCGTCCACAACTTCACCTCGTGATGAGTTTATCAGAATCTGGTTCTTGTTCATTGAGGCAAGTCTGGAGTCATCAAACATATGGAATGTTGCGTCCTCTCCGTCACGGATCAGGGGAACATGCAGGGTGATTATGTCGCTGCGGCTGATTATCTCATCCAATGAAACGAACTGGCTCGATCCTTCGCGGCGGGCGCGGGGAGGATCGCACAGGAGTACCCTGAATCCCAGCAGGGCTGCCAGACGGGCCACTTTGCTGCCGACGTTTCCTACACCGACTACGCCTATGGTCTTTTCCCTGAAACTGAATCCCAGTGTGCGGGACATGGTCACCAGAAGGGAGCCTATGTATTGCTGGACCGACCATGAATTGCAGCCGGGGGCATTGGTCCATGTGATGCCGTGGGATTCACACCACTTGGTGTCAATGTGGTCATAACCGATGGTGGCGGTGGCGATGAAACGTACCTTGGTGCCCTCCAGAAGAGTCGCGTTGCATCGGGTGCGTGTCCTGATGACCAGAGCATCGGCATCCATAACCATTTCCCTGTTGATCTCACTGCCATGGGCATAAACTACCTGGCAGTAGGGTTCGAGCGCCCCTTTGAGGAAGGGGATATCGGAATCGCAGACTACTTTCATACAGATGGGTACAGAGGTTTTACAAAGTTCGTCATTTTATTAGGTCTTTTAATGATCCTTATTTAAAAAATTGTTAAGTTTGCGATATTACAAGTGACAGGAATGATATTTATAGGCAGGAAAAAGGACTGTTTCCGCCCGGGTTCCGTTATCCGGGCCGTTTTTTATGCCGTGGCATTGTTGTCACTATTCTCATGCGGAATGAATGCAGGAAACCGGAAGGAACCTGATCATACGGTTCTGGTGCTGCATTCCTATAATGACATGGGGCAGGAGGGCAGTTACTTCCGCAGTTACATGGAAGGGCGTTTCCGCCACTATGGGATGAATGTCAGAATACACCACATCTACCTTGACCTGATACATAAGGAACTTCCGTTCACCGATGAGAACGGCAAGGATTGCTTTATAGATACTGTCCGTCGTTATAATCCTGATATTCTTCTTATTAACGATGACCTGGCATTCCATTACATAATGGAGCGTGAGAACGTACTTCTAAAGACCATCCCTTCCGTCTTTGCGGGTGTATCGGCCGCGACGTTCGTACATCAGGATTATCCGCTTATGACAGGCTGGCGTGACCCTGTTGACCTGGCCGCCAACTGTAACCTGTACCGAAGCCTGGGCTATCCCGGCAACCCTATAGTGGAACTGGATTACGGAGGGTATCAGGATGAACTCAGGGAGAGACTTTATTCCAACATTTCGGATACTACAGTATTCATAAACAACTCTGATTTTCACCTTGATTATTCCAATCTGTCATCAGATAAATATTCAGACAAGATAATTGTCAGTTTCCTGACCATGGCCGATCCTGAGAGGAACCGCCGTTTAAGGGCCGATGACGACGCGGATCTGAACACTGAGGGTCTCAGGAATTCGGATATCGGCAAATCCTATACTTTCGAGGGACGTCAGGGACATATTCAGGTGAAATATGACCTGTTCAGCAACAGCCTCATTGACCTGACCCGCATACCTCAGATTACCGGTATACGTGAGCAGTTCGGCAGTTTCAGCAACCTTCTCGGTGCCAATGAGAGGGAGACCGAAGAGAATTACTACGAGCGTCCCAAGTTCCTGTGCGGATATTTCACAAGCGTTGAGACACAGATAACCGATCAGGTGCATTCCGCAATCCGCATCCTGAACGGTGAGAATCCCAGGGATATGCCGGTGGAGACTCATCAGAAGGAATACTACATGGACTGGAACGCTATGATCCAGATGGATCCTCCTCTCAGTTACAATGATTATCAGGAGCAGTTCAGGATAATAAACGTCCCGTTCATGGTGGCCAACCGAGGGCTTTCCGTATCTTTGGTTGCGCTGGGTGTCATCATGGTGGCAGGACTGATATCCTTCCTTACAAGCGTCCGTTTCCGCAAGAGGAATACCCAGCGGGAAGAGGCTCTGGCGCTGCTCAAGCAGGAGACCCAACGCCGTTTGCTGGTACTTGAGGGCAGTGACTCCTTCTTCTTCAAGGTCAGGGACGGAAAGATAGGTTTCCTTCACAGTTCCCGCAGCGAACGGTTAACCCATGAATTTGAGTTGGAGGAGTACCGTAAGGAATTCGTGGCCCCCGAGAGTTACGGATCGTTTGAGATCTGCACGGGGCTTGTTGCGGCCGATACGGAGAAGTCAAAGGTGAGAATCCGTGCCAAGACACTCAATGATGTCTGGCATTGGTGGGAGGTCTCCTATCGCAGGAACGTATCGGACAATATGGTGATAGGCTTTGCCGTGAGCGTGGACAAAATCGTGGAGTTCGAGAAGACGCTCCAGGAGTCAGCAATCAGGGCCGAGGAGGTTATCTCAAAGGAGAACTTCATAGCAAACATCACTCATGACATACGAACGCCGCTGAATGCCATATCGGGTTTTGCCCAGTTGCTTGCCGATGAGTGCAGCCCCGAAGACAAGGTGCTGTTCACTTCACTTATCCAGGACAACACGGAACAGCTGCTTGACCTTATTGATGAAGCTGTACGTAAACCGGCTGACAGTACAGACTCCATGTCGTTCAAGATTCGCCGTATCAGTACCGCCAAACTGGTGAATGACAGTTACCATACCAACCGCATACTCTGTCCTTCGCACCTGAAGTTCAGGTTTGAGCCGTATCAGGGGGATGACGTGATGATAATGGCCGATCCCATACGTACCAGCCAGGTTATAAACAATTTCCTGAGCAATGCCTTCAAATATACCCTTCAGGGGTCCGTCACCCTGGGGTGGACGGTTCTGGAGAAAGAGGGGTGCATCGAGGTTTATGTTGAGGATACCGGCATCGGTATCAGCGAGGAGGACAGCAAACTGGTCCGCCAGCGTTTCGGTATGGCCAAGGGTAATTACAAGGGTACCGGACTGGGTCTGGATATCTGCTACCAGATTATCGAGAAGCAGAACGGAGAGTACGGTTTTACAAGCAAACTGGGTGAGGGAAGCCGTTTCTGGTTCCGTCTCCCTATTGACAACACTAAAAAAGAATCTGCCGTATGAAAAGATATCTGTGGATAGTGTTGTCGCTGTTTTTCATAATCCTGTCCGGCTGTTCATCGGACTATAATAAGGAGTATGACAAGGATAAGACTTATAACGTGCTTTGTCTCTTTGTGTATGACTCCGTATTCCAGAATTACAGGATATATGAGCAGACTCTTTCCAAGTCGCTTTCTCAAAACGGAATAAAGGCCGATATCCGTAATGTTTATTCATCGGGCCACCTTGACATGGCACAGTCAGACGCCCTTGAGGCATCATTGGAACGTCTGCACCGGGAGCATTGGATTCCGGATGTGGTGTGCTGTATCGATGACCGTACGCTGAGCCTTTACCTACAGGGAGAGTATGACAGGTGGCTGCCGCCGGTTGACAGCATACCTATGGTCGCCGCCGGACTGCGCTGTCCGGACTGGGCGCTGATAAGACGCAGCAACAATACGGCTGTCTGCACTGACCTGCTGAATTTCCAGCGCAACATTGAACTGGCGGTCCGTATGGCTCCGTATACCGCTGTGCCCGGAAGACCTATATATCCCAACGTAGTGGTCATTGAGCTTGATACGACCGATTATGACAAGCGTATCAGGGAGCGTCTGCGCAGTGAACTGGACCGTCCACCGTACGTGAACAATATGGATTATCACGTAAAGGACCTGTCTCTGGAACAGCTGTCCGAGAGATACCGTGACTCCATTTTTATAAACGTATTCTCCAATGCTTCACCCGAGTTGAATGACTACCGCAGTGACGGAGACTATCATGCTCACAGAGTCAAGATACTGAACAGCCTGACCATGACTCCGTTCCTTACCGTAAAGAGGGATATAGAGAACGAGCAGGTTCTCAGTAAAACGCTTAAGCCGCAGTTCAGTGCCGTCAGGGACGGTTTTGCCGACGGCTCAAGACGCTCTCTGTGCGGTTATTTCGCATCTTATGAGACAGTTGCAAAGGACCAGGCCGTATATGTGGCCCGTATCCTAAAGGGTGAGGCGGCCGGCAGCCTGCCCATTAAGGAGCATGAAGCGGGCTACTATATGTCATGGAGAGCCATGGAGCTCCTTAATCTGGATTATGATGATTTCTGTAATGACTTTGTCATAGTGAATGCCCCGTGGCGCGTGCAACACCCTGTCAGATATGTGCTCTTTATCATATTTGACATATTGCTGTTCCTGGTTGTGCTGTTGCTGGGTCTGCATATGCTTTTCCGTAAGAAGGATGTACAGTTGCAGGAAGCCCTTGATGAGATTGATAATGAGCGGATGATGCTTGACATGGCCCTTCAGAACGCTGACTGTATTGTCATTAGTTCTCCCGATGACCTGACGGAACTGGAGCCGATGCTTCATCCTGATGATTCGGATGCCATCTCCGAACTGTTGGCCACTCTGGCATCGGGTAAGCCGGTCACAGCCCGCAAGTTCCGTCTCACCAAGGATGGAGGAGCCAGTTACAGATGGTGGCAGTTCAGGCCCAGTTTGAATATGAAATCCGAGGAACAAGGAGCGCAGATGCTGGAGTCCCTGTCAGGTATAGTGATAGATATCAATGACGCCGAGCTCTATAACGAGTATATGACTGAGGCAGCCCTTGTGGCCGAGGAGATTACCAACAAGGAGACCTTCCTGATGAATATCAGCCATGAGATACGAACTCCGCTCAACGCGATTCTGGGATTCGCCCAGCTGCTCAGTACCGATGACGGTCTGATACAGGGCGATGAGCGTGATGAGATAGTACGCCTGATACGTGAGAATTCCACTCTGCTCGGTGAGATGATTGAGGATATTCTCCAGTTCTCCAGGTTTGAGAGCGGCAGGGTCGATGTCAACCCGGTGGAGACTGAGATAGCGCCGCTTATGAAACGCATCTTTGACGAATGGTCACAGAATGTACCTCAAGCCCTGGAATTCAAGTTTGAGGCGGGCCGTGATCATGTCTATGCCGTTGTTGATCCGGCCAGGGTTGAGGCTATAATGGGCCAGTACATCAAGAACGCATTCAAGTTCACCAGCAAGGGAACAGTATGGCTGGGCTGGTGCTTTAACCTGAATGAGGAGAGGGTGGAACTCTACGTCGAGGATACCGGCTGCGGCATAGAGAGCCGCCGTCAGAGCAAGGTGTTCAACATATTCTGGAAGGATGACATGTTCAAGACCGGTGTGGGTCTTGGTCTGACCATCGCCAAGATGTTTACTGAGAAGATGGAAGGTAATGTGGGGGTTGAGAGTAAACCCGGGGTGGGAAGCCGCTTCCATTCGTCTTTCAAGGCTTATATCAAATGATGTCGCATATGAAACGTCGGTTGGTATTGTTGTTGATGATTCTGTCATGCGTCTGTGCATCGGCCCAGATAAGGAACCGTCTTGGTGTGGGTAATGAGCTCTATCTCAAATATGCCAACGGCAGGATAAGACAGTTTGACGAGTCCAATATCCTGTTGGCCGATTCCATTTACCGTTATGGAATACATAAGGGTGACTCCAGGATAAAGATGCTGGCGCTTTCCCTTGAACTGCCGCCCAGGTTCATACGTAACGATTCGTTGCGTGTCAGGGAGATCGTGGCTGAACTCAAGTCCATGGCTAATTACAACACCCGTATGCGGGAGTTTTACTTCCTGACGATGCATGATTACTGCAATATGCTCATATTGGCGGGACGTATATCGGACGCGATGCTTGAGGCCAGGGCTATGTCTTCACTTGCGGCCGGAAGCGGCAGTAACCTGGGGCAGATGTATGCGCACAGGGTCATCGGCCTCATCCAGTCTTACCGTTCCAATGCGGAACTGGCCATATTCAACTTCAAACAGGCGGCCGATTTCAGCACGCGGGCCAAAGAGGAGCAGGAACTGCCTGTCATTTACAACCTCATAGCACGTGAGTATATCAAACTGGGCAGGTATGACGATGTGGAGCGCTACTGTTCCATGGCCGAGGAGTTTCAGGATTTCTATCCTTCGCTCAGGGTCAAGACCCTTTTGACCAAGGTTTATCTGTATGATGCCCAGGACAAGGCCGATGAATTTGATGCCGTGTATAAGGAGCTGATAAACAATCCGCTGTACCGGTCACAGACCGACCGTGACACCAGGCTGATGATTGAGATATGCTGGCTGCGTTCCAGAGGCAGGTTGCAGGAGGCACTGGCCAAATCAGATTCCCTTGCCAGCCAAAAGGAGCGTTTCGGCCAGAAGCATCTCATTTATGCGGTGGGGGATGATTACCAGAACGCTTACCGTCAGCTTAACGGACTGATGGCCACAAAGGATTCCATATACATAGCGGTGCAGAATGAAGATATGGCAATCCTTGATGCCGAGCTGAACAACGCCCGTCTAAGACTTGAGGCACAGCGGCTTAAGTCACAGCAGGAGATGTCCATAATGTTCGGTTTTATCCTGCTGTTCATGCTGGTGACAATAGCCATTCTTTTCTCGCAATGGAGTCTGGAGAAGAATCTTGATAATCTGCGTGACAGGAACCGTCGTGAGTTGGAGGCGCGCAACGCTTACCGTAAGGCGCTTGATTCCAAGGAACTGGAGAATGAGATGAAGACAAGAATATTACAGAACAGGCAAAATAAGGAACTGATATGAAAACTGGAATAAAGAGTTTTATCGTCAAGAACCATTATCTGGTTATTGCTGTGTTATGTTTTCTGGTGGGCGGCGTGCTTGCCCTGATGTGCCTTATTCAGAAGATTCCGCTCATTTTCGGAGTCATGGGAGTGTTCATCCTTACCGGGGCCATGTTCTACTATTGCCTGAAACTGGTTACCGAGAAATCATACAGGGAGTATTACGAGGACAGTTACCGTATAGAGCACGAGACGATAGAGGAGGAGATAAGGAAATCCGTTACGTACCACCGTTATCAGGAGGCCGTACTGAACCGCTACGAGTCAGCCTGCCGCGATCTGGGCATAAGCAAAGAGCAGAGCGAATGGCTCCTTATGCTTTTGATGGAAGAGAAAAAGAAAGCGGATACGGAGATGAAAGAGAAGGGAATTCACATCTGATCATTTCCCCGCTAGTTCAACCAACTGGAGTTGTGTTACTACGCAACTGGTCAGTTTTTCCAGAATAATAGGTTTTGTGATAAAGTCATTGGCGCCCATATTGAAGCCTTTGACAATATCCTCGTTTGAATTCAGAGCAGAGAGGATTACAACTCTCATGTCCTTTGTTTCAGGGTTCTCCCTGAGGCGTTTGAGGACTTCATAACCGTCTATTTCCGGCATCATAAGGTCCAGAAGAACCAGACTGGGCTTGTCCTTTGCTATGAATTCCAATGCTTCCCTGCCGTTTGTGGCGGTACTTATGGTGATATTAAGACGTGAGAGTATCTTGCTGATCAGAAGCAGATTCATGGGAATGTCATCAACTGCCAAAACGGTATGCTTGGACAGATCGATGTTCTTGATGTCGGTCGGTATCATATGTAAAGTCCTTTTTATGTTATGGCAAATATAAGCAGATTTGACAAATAATCAAATTTTATCAAGTTCTGCTGTGACGTTTGAAAGCAAAATGTCCATTATTACCGGCTTTTTGATGAATCCGGATGCACCAAGACTCATGGATTGTTCTATATCTTCGGCCGATGTATAGGCTGATACCATGATTACGGAGATATCCTTGAGCAACGGGTCTGACTTGATTTCCCTGAGAACTTCCAGGCCGTTCATTACAGGCATCTGGATATCAAGCAGCACAACCTGGGGCTTGAGGTCGCGTACTATGTCAAGCGCCTCCTGACCGTTTACGGCAGTGAGTATCTTAACGTTGGTCCTGGCCAACATAGTCTTGAGCAGGATTATGTTGACGGGAATATCGTCAACAATCAGCACCGTGTACTTTGAATAGTCTTTCCTGTTGTCCATTTATGCAGTTGGTTTATGATCTGGTGGCCAGCCATATTTTCGGGGTGACACCGGTTATTTTCTTAAAAACGTTATTGAAAGCCGATGCGTTGGGAAAGCCGCAGGCAGTGGCAATGTCCGATTGCTTGGCATCCCTGTTATGCATCAGGTACTGTTCGGCGTAGTCAATCCTTAAAGTGTTGATGTAGTCCGAAAAGCTCATGTTGTAAGTGTTGTTGACCAATCTGGAGACGTAGGTCCTGTTGGTTTCAAGCATTGTGGCTATATCGGATATCCTGATTCCCTGTTTCAGGAAGAGCTGCTCGGTTACTATCAGATCCTCAAATCTTATTCTCAGTTTCTCCTCATCGGCTATGCTCTGATGTGCATCGGCGATTATCAGACCTGATTCGTGTGGTTGCTGCTCCCTTGCTTCACGCGGTTTCTCGGCTTCGGGTGCCTTTTGTGCGGGTTTACACTTGAATGTTCCGGTGTAAGCGGTAATGAATACAATGCAGGAGAGCGCTATGCTTATACCTGCGCCTGTCCATTCAGACAAACCTTTTATGGCCGATGCTTCAAACGCTGCGATTGCCAGAATGACGGCGGTACAATTGTAAAGCTGTATGGGATGAATGCCTTTTGCTGTTCTGACTATTGTCAGGATGAACCAAATGAAGGCCTGTGCAACGAGTGCGATGTAGAATATCCGGAATGAACATAAATTGGTAAGGTGCACTACTTTCTCATCGGCCCACTCTCCGCCGCTTATTATCTCTGTGAAACCGGCGGTTCCCGACAGCATAAGCAGCATTGATTCTGCAAATATCAGTCCGATGGGTATTGCCAGCCATGCCGGTATGTAAGGCTTCCATCTGATTTCAGGACTCACGCGTGACACATAGAGTAGGGCGGTCGGGATGAGCAGGGGTGTAAAGAACTGCTTTATCAGAAAGAAAACCAGCAGGGTTGTTCCTGTGGTGAAGGATATGGAGACCTGGGCGACAGATACGGTGCCGATTATGGCCAACAGCAGTCCCAGCGCCCTGGATGATTTGTCCTGCTTACGGACAAGAGGGTTAAGGACAAGCCAGAAGAGGCATGTCATAAACGGAACGAATCCTATCATTGTTGTCAGCATATCTTATCCCTATCAGAAGAAGTTGTTATCCTCATATATTTTGTTTTCACCCCATACGCTGTTCAGGTCGACAGAGTAGTTGTTCTGCCATTCGCCTACGTTGGCGGTGAACTCTATCGGCTGGTACAGTGTTCCCAGGTCAAGTCCCAGATGGAAAGTGTACTGCTTGCCGCATATGTAGCTGTTTCCGGGCAGGACACCGTAGATAGGGAACTTCTGAACCTGGTTCTTGAGTTCTTTCATGTGCTGTCCGTTGTAATCAAAGGCGTCCACGTCAAATACCACTTCAATGTACTGCTTACCCATCTTTATTTCATCGGGTACCGAATAGAAGCGGCTGCTGTGTTTGCGGTCAGGAACCAGGTTGTCATATCCTACGAACAGCTCATTGTCTGTTCCGACACCTACGCGTGCGTTACCTCTGAACACTTCCACCTCGTCACAGATGACCTTCTGTATCCATTTGCCTCCTTCGCGACCCAGAGAGTCTACATAATAACCTTCAGTTGCCACATTGTGGGCCGATAGTTTCCTTATTCTTATATGGCCCTGCAGATTGGGGTCATAAGTAATGTCGCAGATCCGGAATCCTATGTCATTTGTAATGTGACGGAATACAAGCGGTATTACGTCCAAATATGATGTCTTGCGCTCTACCGGCCTTGAAACAAGCGGACCTGCCTGTGTGTCCTTCTGGCTGTAGGGAATCACATACGTACGGTTGCCTGACAAAAAATGCGTTTCATCAACGTAGGGGTAATAGGCGCTGAGCAGTATTGATTCAGTGCTGTACCAGTTTGTTGAATTGAAGGTGGCTGACCTTACACCGGAGTGCTCAAATACCCTTTCGTTGTTAATGAGGATTGCATTGCTTCTGGGGTCGATAGCCATGAGTCCGAACGGCTTGCCGGGATCGAGTCTGGCTTCCTGGTCATCATCGGTTACGTAGCTGTCGTATCCGGCTTCTCCTCTTGTGCCTACGCGACCGTCTTTTGAAATAACCACATCAAAACTTACATCCTTCTTGTCCTCGAATCCGTCGAATGTGCCCATGTCTTCATTGACAGTGCAGGATGTGATTGTTAAAATGACAATCGCTAAAACAGTCCTTTTTGTGATAGTACCTTTCATAAATATAACATGTTACGTTGCAAATATAATGCAATTTTGCGATTTTGCAAAAATTATTGCAAAATCATCAATTTTCTAATTTCGCAATTATAAACAAAAAGCCCGACCAGACGGCCGGGCTTTCAGATTATGGGTTATCCTGCTTATCAATAAGCGAACATAGGATAGTTCTTCATCATGTCGTTTACACGTGCACGAACCTTTGCAATTACAGCCTCATCCTCAGGAGCGTTCAGAACTTCCTCAATCATTTCGGCGATGGTAACCATCAGATCCTCCTTGGCACCACGGGTTGTGATGGCGGGAGTGCCGAAGCGCAGACCTGAAGTCTGGAAAGCGCTGCGTGAATCAAACGGAACCATGTTCTTGTTGGCGGTGATATCGGCAGCTACAAGAGCCTTCTCGGCTACCTTACCGGTCAGGTCGGGATACTTTGAACGCAGGTCAACCAGCATGCTGTGGTTGTCGGTACCGCCTGAAACAATGGTGAAGCCGCGCTTGGTCAGCTCCTCGGCCAGCTTCTTGGCATTCTTCTGAACCTGGATCTGATACTCCTTGAACTCGGGCTGCAGAGCCTCGCCGAATGCAACTGCCTTGGCTGCAATAACGTGCTCCAGAGGACCGCCCTGTGTGCCGGGGAATACTGCTGAATCAATGAGCTGTGACATCATCTTTGTCTCACCCTTGGGAGTCTTGCGGCCGCGGGGATCCTCAAAGTCCTTACCCAGCAGGATGATACCGCCGCGGGGACCGCGCAGTGTCTTGTGGGTTGTTGATGTTACGATGTGGGCGTACTTTACAGGGTTCTCAAGCAGACCGGCTGCGATGAGACCTGCGGGGTGAGCCATATCGATCATCAGGAGTGCGCCTACCTCATCGGCAATCTTGCGCATGCGTGCGTAATCCCACTCGCGTGAGTAGGCTGAACCGCCACCGATGATGAGCTTGGGCTTTACTTCAAGTGCAAGCTGCTCCATCTTGTCGTAGTCAACACGGCCGGTCTCGGGATTCAGGTCATAGCCTACAGCGTGGTAGAGAATACCTGATGAGTTTACGGCTGAACCGTGTGACAGGTGACCGCCGTGTGCAAGGTTAAGACCCATGAAAGTTTCACCCGGCATAAGAACAGCCTGAAGTACGGCTGCGTTAGCCTGTGCACCTGAGTGGGGCTGTACATTGGCGTACTCAGCGCCGAACAGCTTTTTGATACGTGCAATAGCCAGGCTCTCGGCCTCGTCAACAACCTCGCAGCCGCCGTAGTAACGCTTGCCGGGATAACCCTCAGCGTACTTGTTTGTCAGGCATGATCCCATGGCCTGCATAACCTGGTCACTTACAAAGTTCTCTGAGGCAATCAGCTCAATGCCCTTAGCCTGGCGCTGGTGTTCGCGCTCGATGATGTCAAAAATCTCTTGATCTTTTTTCATTTTTTTATAGTGTTGGTTTTATCACTCAAAATAGTATTCCGTATGAGAATGACATGATTCCCAAACGTCTGTTAAGTTTGTAATCCGGAGCGGGATCGGTGTTGTTGAGGTCGGTTATCGGCCCTGAGATCGGGTTGATGGTGGCCTCATATTCAAAATCCATGAATGTTCTTCCTATCTTGATGCTTAATCCTATTGTCCAGCCCATGATCAGCTCTATGGGAGAGTCTGTGATCTGGTAGGGGTCAAGGTTGCTGTACAGTACCGAATAGAACTTTTCCGGTGTATAATGTAAACGCGGACCGGTAAATGCAGACATGCAATAGGGCGGGCTGTTTACAATATGGTAACCTATCTGTATGGGTAGGGTGACTGACTTTAGCTTGTAGGAGCATGACATCTCATTCTTGGTCTGGCTTTCAGGATCCCAGCTGTTGAGGTCCATGTAGAAGCATGACTGGTTGAAACTCATACCCAGACCGGTCTGCAGAAATAGGGTGCGGGAGTTGAGTCTGAGAAGGAAAGCTGTGAAATTACCTACCTGCGTATCCTGGGTGTATTCGGTCAGCTTGTGTCCGTTCATGAAGGCGTCAGTCACGTACGTGGCATTGGCGGTAAAGCCCACCTTGGCTCCCCAGCTTGAGGAGAATGCGGGCAGTGAGTTTCTGCTTAGGAACTGCGCCTGGGCAGTCGTAAACAGAAGTGATACCGTTATCAATGTCAGCGCGCGGATTTTCATCTTCTCAAAGGAGTTTTATCTCGCCTTTATGTATGTCTTTGTTGCAGTATCTGCAGCGAAGTGTTCCGTTTTCCTTGTCAACCACGTCGAATACGGTCTGCATGGGCTCGTGGTTGGTTATGCATTTTGGATTGCCGCATTTTACTATGCCGCGAACCTGATCGGGCATTGAGATTCTCTTTTTTTCTACAACCTCATAGTCGCGGATAATGTTGAGTACAATGTTCGGGGCTATGACCGAGAGCTTGCTGCATTCCTCTTCCGAGAAGTACCTGTCGGCAATCTTGATGATTCCCTTGCTGCCCATTTTGCGGCTGCTCAGGTTGGAGCCGATGGTGATGGGGGTGTCTATGCTTGTAAGTCCCAGCAGGTTGACTACATCAAATACCTTGTCTGACGGAATATGGTCTATAACAGTTCCGTTCTCAAGTGCCGCTACCAGCAATTCTGATTTTCCTGTCTTTTCCATATCTGTCATTTTAGAAGGTTGAGTGCATTGCAGATCAGCGCCTCACGTACGTACAGACCGTTCTTGGCCTGCTGGAAATAGTAAGCGTGCGGATTTGCGTCGACATCCTGCGCTATCTCGTTTACGCGGGGAAGCGGATGCAGTATCTTGAGGTTCTCCTTGGCGCTGCGGAGCATGTCATTCTTGAGGATGAACATATCCTTGACGCGCTCATACTCCATGAGGTCGGTAAAGCGTTCACGCTGGACACGGGTCATGTAGAGGATATCGGCATCGGCTATGGTCTCCTCGTCGAAACGGGTATGCTCTTCAAACTTTATGCCGTTGTTGCGGCAGTATTCCTTGTATTCCTCGGGCATCTTCAGTTCATCGGGAGATATGAAATGGAAGGTGGGGTTGAAGAATCTCATTGCGGTGAGCATGGAGTGGACGGTACGGCCGTACTTGAGGTCTCCCACAAGGTGTATGTGCAGGTTGTCCAGACGTCCCTGGGTCTTGAGCATCGAATAGAGGTCAAGCATGGTTTGTGAGGGGTGCTGGTTGGCTCCGTCACCGGCGTTGATAATAGGTACCGGCGATACCTCGCTGGCATAGCGGGCTGCACCCTCCAGATAGTGGCGCATAATGATAAGGTCGGCGTAGTTGCTGACCATCATGATGGTGTCTTTGAGGGTTTCACCTTTTGATGAACTTGTCGTGGCGGCATCGGAAAAACCGATAACACGTCCGCCCAAGCGGTTTACTGCGGTTTCAAAACTGAGTCTTGTCCTGGTGGAAGGCTCAAAGAATAGTGTCGCTACGATTTTCCCGTCAAGGATCTTGCTGTTGGGGCTGGCTTCGAATTTTGCCGCGTGGCCCAGAAGCCAGAGAATGTCTTCCCTGTCAAGCCCTTCGAGCGAAATCAGACTTCTGCCTGTTTGGTCCATTTGATTATAGTTTGTTCGGGAGCACAAAATTACTAAGAAAATACCAACTATATGACCTTATGTTCATAACTTTCCCTAAAAAGCCATTTTTTGTAAGATGATTATTTCCGATGCCATGTTTTTATGCTAAATTTGTAGGATAATGTTTGATTTTCCGGCTTGCCGGAAAAGGCTGAGAAAGATAAATCGTAATGAGCAAAACTGTTAAGCGTGTTCTTTTGGGATTATGGCTGTTGTTTGCGGTCGGCATCCTTACAGTATACCTGATTTTTAACGGCCTGAGCAAAGGCTGGATAGGAAATACCCCTTCAGTTGAGGATCTTGAGAATCCTATTGACAAGTTCGCTACCCAGATAATATCGGCCGATGGGGTCACGCTCGGTACTTTCGCACGTACCGAGGATAACCGTGTCTGGGTGGATTTTGACGAGTTGTCTCCCTATTTGGTAAAGGCTCTCGTGGCAACCGAGGATGTCCGTTTCCAGGAGCATGCGGGTATTGACCTCAAAGCGCTTGTCAGGGCAATTGTGAAACGTGTCATACTGCAGCAGCGCAGTGCAGGTGGCGGCAGTACCATTACCCAGCAGCTTGCCAAGCAGCTCTATACGGAGCATGTGGCACGCAGTTCCGTTCAGCGTGCATTGCAGAAACCTACCGAGTGGGTGGTTGCAGTGAAACTGGAGCGTTACTACACCAAGGAGGAGATCCTGACACTGTACCTGAACAAATATGATTTCGGTAACAGGGCCATCGGCATACATACGGCAGCCAGAACATATTTCGGCAAGCTTCCTTCCGAGCTGAACGCAGAGGAATCGGCCATGCTGGTAGGTATGTGCAAGAACTCTTCGCTCTACAATCCTCTGCGCAGACCTGAAAGGACAAGAGAGCGCCGTAACGTGGTGCTCAGCCAGATGGAGAAGGCCGGTTTCCTGAATGAGGTCCAGACTGATTCTCTGCAGGCTACGGATCTGATACTCAACTACCACAAGGTGGACCATGCTGTCGGCCAGGCCACCTATTTCCGTGAGTATCTGCGTTCAATCATGAGAAAGCAGAAGCCGGTCCGTGAGAATTACCGCGGATGGCAGATGCAGCAGTTCTATGAGGATTCAATCGACTGGGAGCAGAATCCCCTGTTCGGCTGGTGTAACAAGAACCTCAACCAGAACGGTGAGCCGTATAACCTTTACACGGACGGTCTGAAAGTATATGTGACCATTGATTCGCGTATGCAGCAGTATGCCGAGGAGGCTGTGGCCGCCCAGTTGCAGGGCTACCTCCAGCCTGACTTCTTTGAGGCCAAGCGCGGACTCAAGACCGCTCCGTTCACAAACAAGCTTACTACCGATGAGATAAAGCGTATCATGGACCGCGCCATGAGGGATACGGACCGCTACCGTGGTCTGAATGCCAAGGGCGTATCCGAGGATTCCATCCGCAAGGTGTTCGATACTCCATATCAGATGTCCGTCTTCTCATATGACGGTTACATTGATACTGTGATGACACCTATGGATTCACTCCGCTACATGAAGTTCTACCTGCGAACAGGGTTTATGTGCATGGAACCAAAGACAGGATTCGTACGTGCATACGTTGGAGGTCCCGATTATCGTGCCTTTCAGTATGATATGGTTACCATGGGACGCCGTCAGGTGGGTTCTACAATGAAACCGTACCTTTATTCATTGGCTATGGAGAGCGGTTTCTCTCCCTGTGACCAGTGTGTTAACGAGACACAGACCATTTTGACCGAGTCTGGTCAGATCTGGCAGCCCAAGGATGACGGCAAGTCCATGCTGGGACAGCTTGTAACACTCAAGTGGGGTCTTTCGCGTTCCAACAACAATGTTACGGCCTGGCTTATGTCACAGCTCAGTCCGTACGCGTTCGTGAACCTTCTGCATGAGTTCGGACTCCGCAACCAGGCCATCGAACCTGTCCTGTCACTCTGTCTGGGCACTTGTGACGTATCGGTACAGGAGATGGTCAGCGCATACACCGCTTTCGTCAACCACGGTATCCGCACGAATCCTCTCTATGTCACCCGTATCGAGGATGCCGAGGGTAACGTGCTTGCCCGCTTTACCGCCCATAGCGACGAGGTGATAAGTGAGGAGTCGTCATTCAAGATGATTGACATGATGCGTGCCGTGGTCGAGGAGGGTACCGGAACGCGTTTGCGCAGTTCTCGTCTGTTCCCCACATTCTGTAAGGTGGCCTGCGGCGGCAAGACAGGAACTACCGATAACCACTCGGATGCATGGTTCATGGGTTATACTCCTGACCTTGTGGCCGGCTGCTGGGTAGGAGGTGAAGACCGCGATATCCACTTTGACGATATGGATCACGGTCAGGGTGCTCATGCTGCACTTCCTGTTTTCGGCATGTTCATGGATAAAGTCTATGCCGATTCGGCGGTGCTGGGCTATCTGCCGAGTACCAAATTTGATGTACCTGAGGATTATGATCCCTGCGGAGTGTACGTCGACTCCGATGTTGAAACAATGGATAACTACTCAATAGAATCATTCTGATGGAATTTGCAGCGATCATACCTGCACGCTACGCATCTACACGTTTCCCTGCCAAACCGCTTGCGGTTTTAGGAGGCAAACCGGTCATAATACGCGTCTGTGAGCAGGCTTCCAAGGTGTTTGACCATGTGTTTGTGGCAACTGATGACGAACGTATTTTCAATGTCGTAAAAGAGGGAGGTTTCACCCCTGTGATGACACGCAGTGACCATAAGAGCGGCACTGACCGTTGTTTCGAGGCGTTCTGCAAATGCGGCGTAAAGGCCGATGTGGTCGTAAACATACAGGGTGACGAGCCTTTTATACAACCCTCTCAGCTTCAGACTGTCAAATCTCTGTTTGACAGCCCTGAAACCGATATTGCAACGCTTGTAAAGCCGTTCGCACCGGATACTCCTTTTGATAAGGTCGCCAATCCCAACAGTCCTAAAGTGGTGGTCGATGACAATTGGAACGCGCTCTATTTCAGCCGTAGTGTAATACCGTATCTCAGAGGCATTCCCCAGGAGGAGTGGCCTTCACGTCATACTTATTACAAGCATATCGGACTCTATGCATTCAAGGCCGATGTCCTTAAGGCCGTAACTGAACTCCCGCAGGCACCGCTTGAGAAGGCCGAGAGTCTGGAACAGCTGCGTTGGCTGTCTGCCGGCTACCGTATCAAGGTAGGTGTTACCGATGTCGAGACCATCGGCATCGATACACCCGATGATCTGGCTGCCGCCGAGGTATTTCTGAAGGAACATTCAATATGAAGCATAGAACTGACATACTTTTCCTGATACTCATTCTGTTCTCTCTTCCTGCCATGGCACGTCAGGACAGCATCAGGAACCGTCTCGTGATGAGTGACGGATCCGTATATACCGGACAGATGAGGCTGCGCAAACCCTATGGCACCGGACGTACCGATCATGCCAACGGTGATGTCTACGAGGGCGCATATGAGAAGGGGCTCAGAAAAGGTGTCGGAATATGTCATTATGCCAACGGAGACCTCTACCTGGGTTTCTGGGAAAACAATCTCCGTGTCGGCGAAGGTGAACTTCAGTATGCATCCGGTGATGTTTACAAGGGTAGCTGGATGTCCGATAAACGCAACGGCAAGGGTGTCTATATGTGGGCCGACGGCTCTTACTATTCAGGTGAATGGAACGGCGATCTGCGTCAGGGGACAGGTCTGATGTGCTGGCGTGACAGTTCCGAATATCGTGGCTCGTGGGCAAACGGACTTCGTGAAGGTCAGGGTGAATACAAAAGCAAAGGCTATTCATACAGCGGCTCCTGGCTTAAGGACATGGAGGACGGCAATGGCATCTGCACCATGCCCAACGGTGATTCCTACAAAGGTCAGTTCCGTAACGGAACCATTACCGGAAGCGGCGAATACTCATTTGCCAACGGTGATTCCTACAAAGGTTCGCTGCGTGACGGAATGGCCGAGGGCAAAGGCGTCTATACCTGGGCCGACGGTTCCGTATACGACGGCGAGTGGAAAGAGAACCGACGTGAGGGCAAAGGCCAGATGGAGTGGGGCAACGGTGACAAATACTACGGCCAGTGGCTGAATGATGTTCCATGGGGTGAAGGCTCAATGAGTCTTTCTGACGGAACCAAGTTCAAAGGAACCTTCGTGAACGGAGTGGTTGACGGCAAGGGACTGGTCGAGGAGGCCGACGGCACCCGTCTTGAGGGCGTTTTCAAGGAGGGTTTCCGTACCGGAACATTCACCGTCATGGATAAGACAGGAAAAAAGATAAGAACGATAATATATTGAGACTATGATACTGGATACACTTGACAGACTTGAAAGCTACGGATACATAAGTCCGTTGATGGATAAGGTCCTGGATTTCTTCCGTAAGACCGATCTCTCAACCCTTGAGCCGGGCAGGATCGTACTGCAGGGTGATGACCTTTTTGTCAATGTAAACCGCCAGGGCGCCCAGACGCGTCAGGAGGTACCCATCGAGGCACATAAGGAGTATATTGACATACAGGTTCCCATTTCATCCGATGAGGAGATGGGGTTCATATCGGCTCCATTCATGCCGGCTCCTTCGGTACCTTACAGTGCAGAGAAGGATGTGGCGTTCTTTCCCGGCTTGTGCGATACATACCTCAACGTAAGGAAGGGTATGTTCACCGTGTTCTTCCCCGGTGAGGGACATGCTCCGGCCATCACCAAAGACGGTATTCTTAAACTAATAGTCAAAATCAGGAAACCATGCTGAAGATAATAGAGAATGACCCTTGGCTGACACCCTATACAGGTGCTATTGAAGGTAGGCATGACCATGCCCTGTGGCGTGAGAGCCAGCTTACCGGCGGTAAGAAGAGCCTTAAGGATTTCGCTTCAGGCTATCTCTATTACGGACTTCAGCGTACAGACACCGACTGGGTCTTCAGGGAGTGGGCTCCCAATGCTACTGATATCTGGCTTATAGGAGATTTCTCAGGCTGGGAGGAGCAGGACCGTTTCCGTCTCAAGCGCATAAATGAGGCCGGTGACTGGGAACTGCATATTCCACTCGGCATGATAGGTCACGGACAGCATTACAAGATGCGCGTCAAATGGAACGGAGGTCAGGGTGACCGTATTCCGGCATGGTGCCGCAGGGTGGTTCAGGACAGCAACTCCAAGATATTCTCGGCTCAGGTCTGGGATCCCGTTAAGGAGTATCAGTTCAAACATAAGGATTTCAAGCCCAAGCATGATCCGCTGCTTATCTATGAGTGTCATGTGGGCATGGCCCAGGAGCGTGAAGGAGTCGGTACGTATATCGAATTCAAGGATAACGTGCTGCCCCGCATAAAGGCTGCCGGTTACAACTGCATCCAGGTGATGGCCATTCAGGAGCATCCCTATTACGGAAGTTTCGGATATCATGTATCCAGTTTCTTTGCCCCCTCATCACGTTTCGGAACACCTGAGGAACTCAAGGAACTGATAGATACCGCCCACGGCATGGGTATATCGGTCATAATGGATCTGGTACACTCACATTCCGTAAAGAACGAGTATGAGGGTCTGGGTAACCTGGCCGGTGATCCCAATCAGTATTTCCTGCCGGGTGACCGTCATGAACACTCAGCCTGGGGTTCTCTCTGTTTTGATTACGGCAAGACCCAGGTGCTTCATTACCTGCTCTCCAACTGCAAGTACTGGCTGGATGAGTTCCATTTTGACGGATACCGTTTTGACGGTGTCACATCCATGCTTTACTACAGTCACGGACTGGGTGAGGCGTTCTGCAACTATGACGACTACTTCAACGGACATCAGGACGATGACGCCATCTGTTACCTGATGCTGGCCAACAGGCTTATACATGAATTCAACCCTAATGCCATCACCATTGCCGAAGAGGTGAGCGGCATGCCGGGACTGGCTGCCCCGTTTGATGACGGCGGATTCGGATTTGATTACCGTCTTGCCATGAACATACCTGACTACTGGATCAAGACCATCAAGGAGAAAAAGGATGAGGACTGGTCCATGGCCGGAATATTCTGGGAAGTCACCAACCGCCGCAAGGACGAGAAGACAATATCCTACGTTGAGAGCCATGATCAGGCTCTTGTAGGTGACAAGACCGTCATTTTCCGTCTTATTGATGCCGATATGTACTGGCATTTCACCAAGGACGGAGGAAACGATGTGACATCACGCGGCATTGCACTCCATAAGATGATACGTCTGGTTACCGCATCGACCATAAACGGCGGTTATCTGAATTTCATGGGTAATGAGTTCGGACATCCCGAGTGGATTGATTTCCCGCGTGAAGGCAACGGCTGGAGCCATAAATATGCACGTCGCCAGTGGAGCCTGATCGACAATAAACAGCTGGCTTACTCATGGTTGGGCGATTTTGACCGTGCCCTGATGAAACTCATCGGCTCCGTGAAGGATTATCAGAAGAAGGACGTGGTAGAGTACTGGCACAATGACGGTGACCAGGTGCTGGCGTTCGGCCGCGGAGACCTGGTGTTCGTGTTCAATTTCAATCCCGTCCGTTCATTCTCGGATTACGGTTTCCTGGTACCCAGAGGCTCGTACAAGACGGTATTGGACAGCGACAGTATAGAATTCGGTGGTTTCGGCAGGGTCGATGACAATGTGGAGCATTTCACCCTGACGGATCCCTTATATAAGAAGGTGCGCAAGGAGTGGCTCAAACTCTACTTGCCCGCCCGTTCTGCAATGGTATTGAAAAAGGTAAGGAACAATGGAAAAAAAGTCATGTGACAAGTGTATCCGCTGGATTTGCGGAATACTGTTCGCAGCTTTCGCATTCTGCTGGCTGTATTTCTTCCAAAGAGAACTGTTATGGGCCGAAAACAGATTCCTGTTCTCTGACGGTAACGGTTTGAGGATATGGATGTTCAACCATCACTTTGTGGTAAGCCTGGCATTGACGCTTATAGCGTTGCTGCTTGCCATTCCTGGCCGGCTCGTACTCCGTTTCAAGAAAGGACTCTATGCCTGCAATTATCTGCTGTCGGCTGCATTCCTGGGCGTCATCACCGGATATGACGGGGTGAATGTATTCGGTCAGGACCTTACCGTGTGGATTGCATCGGGAGTATTTATGTTCGTGCTGTTCCTGATATGCAAGATAGTGGCATCGGTCCCCAAGTCCGATTACAATGACCGTCCGCGTACGCTGGCCGGCAACCTGCTTATCATGTCACTTCTCTTTTGCATCACTTCTTATCTTGGTAACACTGATGAGAATCTTCACCGTCGTCTGCGCATGGAGAATCTCTATGAACAGGGTAGGTATGAGGATATTTTCAATTACGGCCGATACGAGGAGGAATCCGATCCGGGCATAGACCTGGTGCGCGCCAAAGCCATGCTTGCTGTTGAGGCCACTCCCAAGGGCAGTGAAATAGGGAATATGCTCTTCAGATACAATATTTCTGACCCAAAGGCACTGTCAAAAGCCCTCAAGAATATGAATAATGAGCAGGCATATCTTGCCTCCTGTCTGTTGGACGGAAACCTTAAGGTTTTCTCCGATACGATCAATCTTGAAGCCTACAAGACACTGCCGGGCTACTATATGCAGGCTCTCGTCATAGCAAATGACAGCGCAGCATGTGCCGGATTCCCCAAAGAGTTTGCCGAATCAAAAGCCGCGTATGATTCATTCTGTGAAGCTCTGGAGCCATTGGAGCGTGAATCCTTGCAGTTCCAGGCCAACTCCACCTTCATCAACTATCATGAATCATACTTCTGGTTCTTTTCATTCAAGAAGTAAAAAGGTATATATAATAAATGTGGCGGGCCAATCGGTCCGCCACATTTTGTTTATGTAAAACTGCCTGATCAGCTATTTTCGATAGCACCCTGAGCTGCTGCGAGACGTGCGATAGGCACGCGGAAGGGTGAGCAACTTACGTAGTTCAGACCTACCTTGTCGCAGAACTTGACTGATGAAGGCTCGCCGCCATGCTCGCCGCAGATACCGCACTTCAGATCGGGACGAACTGAACGGCCCTTCTCTACAGCCATCTTGATGAGCTGGCCAACACCCTTCTGGTCCAGAACCTGGAACGGGTCAACCTTAAGGATCTTCTTCTCCAGGTAAACGGGGAGGAATGAAGCGATATCGTCACGTGAGTAACCGAATGTCATCTGAGTCAGGTCATTGGTACCGAATGAGAAGTACTCGGCGCGGGCAGCAACTGCATCAGCGGTAAGAGCGGCACGCGGAATCTCAATCATTGTACCAACCTTGAACTCGAACGGCTTAACGCCCTCCTCCTGGAACAGCTTGGCAGCTGTCTCGCGGATGATCTCCTCCTGCTGCTCGAACTCGTAGTGCTTACCTACCAGCGGAACCATGATCTCGGGCTGCGGGTTCAGGCCCTCCTTGCGGAGCTGGATGGCAGCGCCGATGATAGCCTTGGTCTGCATCTCGGTGATCTCAGGATAGGTGTTACCCAGACGGCAACCGCGGTGACCCAGCATCGGGTTGTTCTC
>DBYT01000097.1:0-12219 GCA_002309915.1 Bacteroidales bacterium UBA1179
CGCCAAGGCAGACGTGCGTTTGCCCGGCCTCCGTAACTGAACGTATAGGTATCCATATTCTGGTTCTGACGCTGGTTGTTCTCCGAGTGGTTGTAGGTGAAACGGCCGTTTGCCGTCACCTCAAGCCACTGGTTACGGTAGGTAACCGATGCATTCTCGCCGGCTGATATGGTGTTGGTTGAACTCAGCACGGCAGCACCGCCGGTACCTGCACCGGGATTGTACTGGCCTATCCTACCCGTACTCATATAACTCTCCTGATGACGGTATGAGCCGTTGGCACTGGCATTGTAACGCCATTTGGTATTGGGTATGGTCTGGTTATATGTCAGGTTGCCCGATGTACTCCAGTTGGTCCAGAATCCCTCCATATTGATAGGCTGGGTAACCGATACACCTGTCGTGGGGTCATAATCGGTTTTCTGGGTTACGTTACGGAGTGAGTTCTCAAGTGAGACACGTATGTTGATGGTCTTCTGAGTCTCAGTTATGTAGTTCTGGTAATTGACCTCGGCCGTGTTGCGCAGTGTGGGCAGCAATCCGGGATTTCCCTTTCGGATATTCAAAGGATTAGTGTTATCAACAATATCCATCATATCCTCCATGCTGGGCTGGCTGGTATTGGTACGCATGGTGAACTGCAGGCTCTTCTGACGGTCAAAACGGTATCGGTAATTGATTGAAGGGCTCCAGTTGTAGACCACTCGTGACGTATCGCCTATGACCTTGCCCATATACTGGAAGTTGTCCATTCCGGTATACTGCGGCATGAAGTTGATACCTATATTGATATTGGAGTTGACAAAGTTGTAACGGAACTGAAGCGTAAAGGTATGGTTGCGGGAGACATTGGTAGCCTTGCGGCTCAGACTGTCACTCCTGTAGTCCAGCCAGTTGTCAGGCAGGGCCCAGTCCCTGTACCAGTAGTCATTATCCATCTTGGTAAAGTCATAGGTCTCCCTGTTCTGGTTACGGTTGTTGACCTGAATCTGGTAACTGAACTGAAGGTTTCCGCGTCCGGAGTCGATAGGCTCGCTCCACATGACACGGCCCGACCAGTTGCTGTTATCGGTAGGACTGGCATTATAACGTTTCTGGACGCGGCTGCGTGACTTGGTCTCGGGCTGGTAATACTTCTGGTCCGAGTAGGAGTAACTGTCATTGGTACCCTTTGTGGCACCGAACGTGAACCGGACGGTGAAGTTGCGGCCCTCATCATTGAAACGTTTGTTGAACTGGAACTCTCCGCTTATCTGGTTGTTTCCGGTCTTGCTGTGATTGTAACTGCGCTGTGAGTTGACACCGATCCTGTCCATCAGAGTATCGGGCAGGAAACCGTACTCCCCAAGGATATCGGTCATATCGGTGGCCAGATAGGGATCCTCGTTGAATGTAACCTGGTCGCTGTTGGAGTCGCTGTGGTTACGGCTTATCTGGAAACTGGGGCGGAATATGATGTTGAGTGATGAATCGGGCATCCACTCCATGCGGAACTCACCGCTCACGCTGTTATTGCCGCTGCTGCTGTTGGAGCGGTTGTTGCGGAATGAGGCGGGCTGGAACTGAGAGGTGAAGGTCTCTGACTCCGACTCGCTGAGTGAGCGTGACGTGGAACCGTTATACCTTATATTACCTCCTATGACCAGCGGGAATTCATTACGACGTCGCGGATAGGGCTCGCCTATGTTCTTTGAGAAGTTCACACCCACCTGGTGGTTGTAGCCCACGCCGTTACCGCGGCCCGAATTCTGGGTGTTGGCATTGACTGATAACTGGGTGTTGGCCTGGAAACGGTTGAGTGTGTATCGGCCCGAGTAGAGATACTTGACCCACTCTCCGTAATCGTTATTGCCCACAGGCTTGCCTATGCCGCCGTCAATATTGTGCAGCCAGCCGTTGCGCATGTTGGGTTTGATTTCCAGGTCCATTACAGTCTCCTCCTCGCCGTCATCAATTCCGGTAACACGTGCCAGGTCACTCTGGCGCTGATATGTCTTTATTCGGCGTATTATGTTCACGGGGAGGTTCTTGGTGGCCATCTGCTGGTCATTGCCAAAGTACTCCTGACCGTCAACCAGGATGCGTGACACACGGCGTCCGTTCACGGTGATGCCGCCGTTCTCATCGACCTCCACACCGGGCAGACGTTTTATGAGTTCCTCCAGGACCGATCCCTCCGGCACACGGAAAGCGCTAACGTTATACATAAGCGTATCATCAACCACCTGGGTGGGCGGAAGGGCGTCCTCAATGACGGCCTCGGAGAGCATTATGCTCTTTTCATACATCCTGAATACGCCAAGCGCACGTTCACGGTCCTCCTTGACGGTCTTGAAACTGAATTCCTGGGTGGAATAGCCCATGAATGAGTAGCGCAGCAGGAACTCTCCCACCGGCACCTTCTTTATATTGAACCATCCCTCGTTGTCGGTTACGGTTCCGTAAATGAATGTGGTATCGGGCAATTCAAAGAGTTGGACAGTCACCTGAGGCATATTCTCTGTGGTGGAACCGTCTATGATATGGGCATTCACTGAGACCTTGCCGTCCAGTTTGGATTTCTCCTTGGAATCCTTCTGAGCGGCACATACCGAAGGTATGAGCAATGATAATACGGTCAGTAACAGAAATGCTTTCCTCATAAGCGCGAAGTCTGTTTTTTTGACACCGCAGTTAACAAATGGTTTAATTGGAAGTTGCACATTCTCACACCATTTGTATTACTTTTGCAGACAATGGACAGCATACGGTTTTCATCAGTACTGGAGCAGGCTTTCAGCGACGTGGCATCGGCCCACGGCCGGGCTTATCCCGACGGAGCAGCAGCGGCATGGGCCGGTGTGGGTGCCTCATACCTGGGATTTGCCCTTTGCGGCCTCAGTTCATCCCAACTTCGTAACGTACAGTATTCCGCCCGCCAGCAGTTCGGAGACGTCATTCTGGACTGCAAATGGTACGACACCCTTAAGGCTGCCTGCCTGAACGGAGATGATTATGCCGATGCTCTGCTTCCCGGACCTGACGGTTCCCTTTGCCGGTGCCGCGTAAGTGCCGACCTTTTCCTGGAGATGCTGGATTTCTGCCGCGAAGGTTAAAATCATCCGAATTCTTGACATTTGCAATTCTTTGCAATATCTTTGATAAGAACTATCTGTCAATAATGTTTATGAAGAAGTTGTTTTCACTTCTGCTGACCGCTATGATTGCCGTCACAGTCAATGCCCAGTTCATCAGTTTCCCTCGTTTCGGCAGGAATCTCAAAATGTGCAGCGACCCCGTGCTGGGTCTTGAAGGCCTGCATGTAGGTGATGAAGGCTATGTTACGTTCGAGGTGACGAATGAGGGTGACAGCCTGTACACAGGGCCCATATATCTGAGAATAGTGGAGCGCGAGTCAAGCGCACAGGTTCTGGCCGCAAAGAAGATCAAGATCAAACCCGGTCAGACCTACTCCATAACAACCGTATTCTCCACTGAACGTCTGAATCCCTATGCCAGATATTTTGTGGGCTTTGAATATGATGAGGACGGACATACCGTACCTATGGGATTCACCGAGGCCAAGCCTCTGGAGAGTTTCATGCTGCTGCCTACAATCATAAACGACCCCGGCAAAAAGGCTCCCGTAAAAGCAAAGATTAAGGAGATTAAGAAATCTTCAAAATAAAAATCGGGGAATTATTGGATAATATCATAAAAAGAGATACCTTTGCGCCGGTTTTGAAAGCCGCAAGGCCAAAAAACATCAGCGGGGTGTAGCTCAGCCCGGTTTAGAGTACGCGTCTGGGGGGCGTGTGGTCGCTGGTTCGAATCCAGTCACCCCGACTGGAAAAAAGAACGGTTCTGAAAAGAATCGTTCTTTTTTTAATTGAAAATTGAAAATTGAAAATTGAGAATTCCATCCGGTTCGCGCGTTAATTCTCAATTCTCAATTCTCAATTCTCAATTAGCTTTTAGTATCTTCGCAATTTAAGAACGATTCTTCCGTTTAAATAATATGATATACTATATATGTGCAGCAGTTCTTCTGCTCATGTTCGTTCTGTACTGGCTTGACAGGTTCAACAAGACACGCGGACTGAGTCAGGAACAGGCTCAGCAGCCCGAACCTGAGATACCCGCCGGAGAGTGCTGCGGCAAGCATGCGGTATGTGAAAAACAGAAACTGGCCGAGGCACGTCTGCGCAGCGCACAGTATTTTGACGATGAGGACCTGGACCGCTTTAAGGGACGCAGTTCAGACAATTACACTGACCAGGAAGTCGAAGAGTTCCGATATGTACTGTATACAATGCAGCAGGATGAGGTCAGGGAGTGGATGGAATGCCTTCAGGCAAGAGATATCGAGATACCCGACGAGCTTAAGGAGGAGTGTTACTCCATGATGAATGAGATGTAGGGAGATGACAAGAAACAGGACAGCCGTTATAGCCTTGCTGTTACTACTGCTTGCAGTGGTGACCGGTTGTTCCACATCCCGAAACACTGCCGCTTCCCGTTCATATCAGGCACTCGTAACCAAATACAACGTCTATTTCAACGGCAGTGAGGCCTACCGTAAGGGATATGAGGCACAGGAAAAAGCCAAGACAGACAACCTGCTGGAGATACTTGACCTCGACCCCATAAGTGATGAGAAGGTCCGCTCCACAGGCACCTCCAGTTTCGATGTGGCCATTGAGAAGGCACAAAAAGGCATCAAACTGCATTCCATAACTGAAAAGCCCAGGAAAAAGAAGGGTACGCCCACTGAGTCTGATAAGGCTTTCCAGAACAAGAATGAATACAACCCGTTCCTTTGGCACGCATGGTTCCTTATGGCCGATGCCCAGAGGCAGAAAGGTGATTTCATCGAGGCAGCCAGCACATACTCATACATTACCAAGCTCTATTCTGACGAGCCTGAGATAGTAGCCGAGGCCCAATACAAGATGGCCCAATGCTACTCGGAACTGGGTTGGTACTATGAAGCCGAAGAGCTGTTCCAACGCTCCGGCGAGACTAAAACCAACCTTTCCCGCCATCTGGATTATCAGTCAAGATTCGCATCACATCTGCTTAACCAGGAGCGTTATGAGGAGAGTATCCCGCTTTTGGAAGAGGCCATAAACCGCAAGGGTGTGAGCAAGACCCAGCGCATACGTGAGCGTTATCTGCTTGCACAGCTCTACAAGACTACAGGCCGCAATGATGAAGCCTACCGCACATTCGGTAAGGTAATCCGAATGAGCCCTCCCCATGAGATTGAGTTCCACGCCCGCATACAGCAGACCGAGACTATGGCCCGTAACGGAAACCTTCGCAAGATCATGAAGAAACTCAAGCGCATGGAGCGTGACCCCGGCAACAAGGATAACCTGGATCAGGTTTACTATGCAATGGGTAATATTCATCTCATGCGCGGAGATACCGCTACAGCCCTGAGTCTATACAACCAGGGTGCGGACAAAGGTCAGAACGCATCGGCCGAGAAAGGCATACTTCTGCTTACCATGGCTGACCTATACTGGAACATGAGGGATTACCCGAATGCCTCACGCTGCTACTCGCAGGCCGTGGGAATGATAGGTTCCACACATGACGAGTATCAGACCGTGAAACTGCGCTCCGAGGTTCTGGAGGATCTGGTAAGATGCGACGGAACCGTAAGGCTGCAGGACAGTCTGCAATGGCTGTCCACCCTACCCGAGGAGAGGCTTTATGCCATCATTGACAAGGTCATTGAGGATCTCAGGGAGGAGGAGCGTCTGGAGGAGGAACGCCGCAAGCAGGAAGCCAGGGAGGCTGCACGCAGGGGAGAGGCATCGGCCATGTCGATTGACACTGACACAGGCTCTGAAGGACAATGGTATTTCTACAATTCCAAAGTGGTGGCCCGCGGCAGGAAGGAGTTCAGCAAGCAGTGGGGAGACCGCAAACTTGAGGACAACTGGCGCAGGTCCAACAAGACCACACTGGCACCGATGGAGCTTGCATATACCGGCACTGATGACGCATATGACTTGGAGCCGGATACTCTTATGGACATTATTGTCGATTCCCTTGATACCACAGTCAAGGAGACCGATCCGTATAAACGTGAGTACTATATCCAACAGATACCCTACTCACCCGAGGAGAAGCAGAAGTCCGATGGGCTCATATCCGAGTCCCTGCTGGAGTTGGGTATAATCTACAAGGACCGTCTGTCAGAGTTCCCCGATGCCGAGAGGTCACTGACCCGTATCGTAGCCGACTATCCCGAGTCCGATCAGGCCGACGAGGCCATGTACAACCTCTATCTCATGTACTCGCTGTGGGGCAGGATCGACAAGGCTGACAGTTGCCGCAGCCAGATGCAGAGACTCTATCCCGAGAGTGATTATACCATCATGGTCTGTGACCCCGACTACATAGACAACGCCCGATACGGCAAGCACCGCGAGGACTCCATCTACGTGGTTACCTATGCCGCATTCCGCGAAGGTGACTTACTGACCGTCAGGAACAACTGCGAGATATCAGCCACCAGATATCCCAAGGGACAGCACCGCGCCAAGTTCATGTTCCTGGATGCGGCCCTTGACCTGCAGGCGGGTGATACGGACACCTTCATGGAGAAACTCAAGGAGATTGTGACCAAATATCCCGAAAACGAGATAAGTGAGTTGGCAGGTCTTATAGCCCAGGGTATCCAGAACGGAAGAATTCTGCAGTCAACATCATTCAGCTCAATATGGGACCGTCGTAACGGAACGGCCGAAGAGAGCGAGTCAGACAGTGTAATGCCTAAATTCAGCCCGGAACGCTACGAGCCGTTCATATTCCTGCTGGCCTATCCGGAGGGTGAACTTGACCAGAACCAGCTGCTGTTTGAGGTGGCACGATTCAATTTCACCAACTACATGATGCGAAACTTTGACATCAGTTTTGTAACTGAGCAGGGAATTGGCATGATGATAGTGGGAGAATTTCTTAACTTTGACGAGGCTTACGTCTATCAGCACAATCTGTATGACGATCCCGATATGGCCAGCAAGCTGAGTGGCATCAAGGCGGTTGTAATAACTCCCGGCAATCTGGAGATACTGTTCAAGCACTACAGCTTCACCGACTATCAGGAGTTCTATGAGGAGCATTTCCTGAACATACCGGAATTTGACATTGACGGAGCCACACTCTTTGAAGAATACGCTGACGATGGAGAAGACTGAAAACAAAAACGGCACACTGCTCTGGGTCGATGATGAGATTGACCTGCTCAGAGCCCACATCATGTTCCTTGAGAACAAGGGATATGAGGTGGATACCGTAACCAACGGCCACGACGCACTGGATATGTGTCGTGAGCGTCAGTACGACCTGGTGCTTTTGGATGAGCACATGGTAGGTATGAGCGGTCTTGAGACGCTGTCCCACATCAAGGAGATTGACCCCAACATCCCCGTCGTCATGGTGACCAAGAGTGAGGAGGAGAACATCATGGACCAGGCCATCGGCTCCAAGATAGCCGACTACCTGATCAAGCCGGTCCACCCCAACCAGATCCTGCTGTCACTCAAGAAGAACATCCACAAACGCGACATAGTAACCGCCGAGACCGACCGCAACTATCAGCAGAACTTCGGGCGTCTGAGCATGCAGATAAATGACTCCCTTACAGCCGATGACTGGATCGAGGTCTACCGCCAGCTGGTTTATTGGGAACTCGAACTTAAGGAGGCCGACAGTTCCATGCACGACATGCTCAAGATGCAGAAAACCGAGGCCAACGCGGCCTTCGCCAAGTTCATCCGCCGCAACTACATGGAGTGGATGAAAGACCGCGAAAAGAGTCCGGTTATGAGTCCCGACCTCTTCAAGAAGTTTGTATTCCCCGCTTTGGACAGCGGCGAGAAACTGTTCCTGATTGTAATGGACAACTTCCGTTATGACCAGTGGCGCACACTCAGCCAGGAACTTGCCGAGCTTTTCACCTTCGATGAGCAGCTCTACTACAGCATACTGCCCACCGCAACCCAGTACTCCCGCAACGCAATCTTCTCAGGTCTCATGCCCGAACAGATAAGCCGTATGTTCCCCGACCTGTGGGTCGATGAGGACTCCGAGGAGGGCAAGAACATAAACGAGTCGCCTCTTATAAAGACACAGATAGACCGCTACCGCCGCAAGGATACATTCTCATACAACAAGGTGAACGACTCCGCATCGGCCGAAAAACTGATGAGCCAGTTCAATAATCTGCTTCAGAATGACCTGAACGTAGTGGTAGTAAACTTCATTGACATACTGTCGCACTCCAAGACCGATTCACGAATGATGCGTGAACTGGCCAATGACGAGGCGGCATACCGCAGTCTGATCCTGTCATGGTTCCGCCACTCCAGCGTACGTGAACTGTTCCGCTCAATGGCTGCCACCGGACGCAAGGTGATGATAACCACCGACCACGGCAGTATAATGGTGAATCACGCCGTCAAGATAGCAGGAGACCGTACCACCAACACCAACCTGCGCTACAAACTGGGCAAGAACCTGGGATTCAACCCCAAGGAGGTATATGAGATAAGCGAGCCGCTCAAGGCCCACCTGCCCTCACCCAACGTGAGCACTTCATACATCTTCTGCACCGAGGCGGATTACTTTGTATATCAGAACAACTTCAACAACTACGCATCATTCTACAAGGAGACCTTCCAGCACGGAGGCGTATCGCTTGAAGAGATGATAATACCTTTCATAACACTTAATCCGAAGAAAAAATGACAATCACAATAAAAGACCTTGACCATATTGAAGAGGCAGCCCGCGAGTTTATCGGTCAGATGGGCGATGACACCGTATTCGCTTTCTACGGTAAGATGGGTGCCGGCAAAACCACATTCATCAAGGCACTGTGCAAACTGCTCGGAGTTGAGGATGAGGTCAACTCACCCACCTTTGCCATAATCAACGAGTACCGCTCCGAGACCACGGCCGAACTCATATACCACTTTGACTTTTACCGCATCAAAAAACTCGAGGAAGTCTATGACCTTGGGTATGAGGATTATTTCTACAGCGGAGCCCTCTGCTTCATCGAGTGGCCCGAGCTGGTGGAGGAACTGCTTCCTCTGGATGCAAAAAAAGTAACCATCACCGAGAACAGTGATGGTTCCAGAACAATTACTCTGTAAGACAGATTATTCCCCCAGGGAGTCCACGTAATCGGCTTCAGCCTCGACGATGAGTATGATTTCATCGGCCGGGAATGAGCCGATTTTGTCCTTCTTTGCCTCTTTGATGATATATGCAACAAGTGCATCATTGTCAATGTCAATGCATCCGTCCGCATCGGGCTCCTGATCCAGCACGCCGCTGGTGGTGAAGTAGTCATTGATGACATCCAGCATGTAATAAAGGATATCGTCGGTATACTTCTCCTTCAGGTCCTGCGGCAGCGTATTCTTGATGTATTCGACGGTCTTCTGATCGTCGATGTCATCCTCAAGGAACTCATCCTGTGCCATAATCAGAGCAGTGCGTTAAGTTTATCCTGATAAACGTTCTTCATGGCCAGGCCGACAACACGGTCTACCTCCTTGCCATCCTTTAAGAACACTACAGTAGGAACGTTCATGATTCCGAACTGCTCGGTAAGCTCATCGTTCTCCTCTATATCGCACTTGCCAATGATAGCCTTGCCGTCATACTCGGCTGCAATCTCCTCGATGATGGGTCCCAGACGCTTGCAGGGTCCGCACCATGTAGCCCAGAAATCAACGAGCACGGGTTTGCCCTGCTGCTTGATCTCATCAAAATTCTGACTGGTAATTTCCAATTCCATAATGTTGGTGTTTATTGGTTGAATGTATAATTGATTGTCTCTCTCTTCTTTAAATAATCCATAAGTTCCTGAGTCACTGTTATCCTTCTGGTGGCCGATGACAGCGACACCTTGTTATCGGGTGACGTCAGGTCAGTAAAGATAAACTTGAGCGTGGTCTTGCCCTCGGTTCCGGTAAGCGTATCCAGATCACTGACAAACTCCTTGTCAAGTTCTGATAAGGGCATGGTAAGCGTTATGGAACTGATGGCGGTATCCTTGACATCCTGCAGCAACTCGATTGAGTTGATTACAAGATCCACCCTCTCGGGAGCGTACTTGTAGGGCTGGCACTTGGCCTTGATAAAGAGGTAATTGCCCTCTTTCATCATATTGGCCCACTTGAGCCACGGTTCTCCGAACAGGGCTATCTCCGATGAACCCGTAAAGTCCTCAATCCGGGTAAATCCGCAGGGCTTTCCGGTCTTGGTGCGCGTCTCACGTACACCTGTCACCACACCACCCATTATAAGATCCTTGTTGACCAGAGCCTGACGGTCCTCAAGTTGTGTGATACCGACGTTGCACACGTTCTCCAGGATAACCCTGTATTCATCAAGCGGATGAGCTGACAGATAGATTCCCACCAACTCCTTCTCCTTGTTGAGACGCTCCAGCAGAGGCCACTCGGCAGCATCCGGGATGGCAGGTGTGGCAATCAGATCCGTGTGACCCAAATCACCGAACAGTGAGAACTGTGACTCCATACGGTCCGTCTGGTACTTGGTTCCGTAACGCACCAGCACATCACTGAACACCTCGTTCTTGCCACAGGGCTGCACGAACTGCTCGCGTCTTATCTCGGAGAAGCAGTCAAACGCACCCGCCATGGCCAGGTTCTCTATGTTCTTGCGGTTGCAGGCGCTCAGGTTCACGCGCTGCACAAAGTCAAATATGCTCTTGTACGGTCCGTTTGCCTTTCGCTCGCTTACAATGGCCGATACCGCATTCTCGCCCACTCCCTTGACCGATGCCATACCAAAGCGGATATCGCCCTTGGCGTTGACACCGAACCGCGGCACACTCTCGTTCACATCGGGCCCAAGTACGTTTATGCCCATGGCCTTGCACTCGTCCATGAGTTTGGTCACTTCAGTGATATCACCGGCACGGCTAAGCACCGCAGCCATATACTGTGACGGGTAGTTGGCCTTGAGGTATGCGGTCTGGTAAGCCACCCATGAGTAGCATGTGGCGTGTGACTTGTTGAAGGCGTATGATGCGAACTTCTCCCAGTCGGCCCATATCTTTTCAAGTACCTTGGGGTCATGACCGTTGGCCTTACCGCCCTCTATGAACTTGGGTTTGAGATGATCCAGCTTGTCCTTGAGTTTCTTACCCATGGCCTTACGCAGGGTATCACTCTCACCGCGGGTAAAGTTGGCAAGGAGTCGTGACAGCAACATGACCTGCTCCTGATATACGGTGATGCCGTAGGTATCCTTAAGATATTTCTCCATGACCGGAATATCATACTCGATAGGCTTGCGGCCCAGCTTACGGTCAATGAAGTCTGGAATGTAATCCATAGGTCCCGGACGATAGAGGGCGTTCATGGCTATGAGGTCCTCAAACACACCCGGCTGAAGCTCGCGCAGGTATTTCTGCATACCGGGCGATTCAAACTGGAACGTTCCTATGGTTCGGCCCTCACAGTAGAGCTGGAAGGTCTTGGGGTCATCTATGGGTATGGTATCGATGTTGAGGTCAATACCAAGGCTTGTCTTTATGTTCTCAACGGCCTCCTTGATGATGGAGAGGGTCTTAAGTCCCAGGAAGTCCATCTTGATAAGGCCGGTATCCTCAATCACGCTACCTTCATACTGTGTTACCAGCAGGCGGTCACCGGTATCCTTATCGGTAGCCCACGATACAGGCACCCAGTCGGTTACGTCATCACGGCAGATGATGGTACCGCAGGCATGAACGCCGGTGCCGCGTACGTTACCCTCAAGCATCTTGGCGAACTTGATGGTGTTGCGCAGACGCTCATCCTCAGATACCGCGGCCTGCTGCAGTTCCGGCACGCACTCCAGCACGTTGTTCAGGTTCATCTTGCGAGGCTTTCCGTTGGCATCATCGGGCAGACGGTCAGGGATAGCCTTACAGAGGTTGTTGGATATATCCAGCGGAACCTCAAGCACACGGGCCACATCCTTGATGGCCATCTTGGTAGCCATGGTGCCGTAGGTGATGATATGGGCCACCTTCTCCTTTCCGTACTTCTCGGTCACCCACTGAAGCACGCGGCCGCGGCCGTCATCGTCAAAGTCCACATCGATATCAGGGAGTGATATACGGTCCGGGTTGAGGAAACGCTCAAACAGCAGGTCATACTTGATGGGATCAATCTGGGTGATACCCAGGCAGTATGC
>DBYT01000097.1:12322-12495 GCA_002309915.1 Bacteroidales bacterium UBA1179
ATGATGTGGAGCTCGAACTTGAGCTGCTCCATTATGCTCGCGGGAATGGGATCTCCGTAACGGACCTTGGCTCCCTTGAAGGTGAGCTCGGCCAGATAATCGGCCTCCAGTTTGATACGGTAGAGCTTGTCATAGCCGCCCAGTTTCTTGATCTTCTTGTCGGCATCCTCCTT
>DBYT01000097.1:12524-15226 GCA_002309915.1 Bacteroidales bacterium UBA1179
TCCTCCTCGGTCAGACGCTGACGGTACTCCTCCTCGGTTCCGAACTCCACGGGAATGGCAAAGTTCGGCATGATAGGCGGATGGTTGATGGAATACTCCTCAACCTTATCCAATATCTCAACCGTGCCTTGAAGCGCCTCGGGCACATCCTCAAACAGGGAGTTCATCTCCTGGGTGGTCTTGAACCACTCCTGCTTGGAGTAACGCATCAGGTTGGGGTCATCGGGCGTACGTCCTGTGGAGAGGCAGATCAGCAGCTCGTGGGCATCGGCATTCTCCTCATCAAGGAAGTGAACGTCATTGGTGCAGACCATCTTGATACCGAACTTCCGGGACATCTCAATGAGATGCCTGTTCACATTCTGCTGCAGCGGGAAAGCCTCATGGTTGGCGTTGGGTACGGTGGCCTTGTGACGCTGGAGTTCCAGATAGTAGTCGTCACCGAAAAGGTTATGGAACCACTGAACCACCTTCTCGGCCTCATCAATCTTTCCTGCGGTGATGAGTTTGGGAACCTCACCGCCCAGACATGCCGAGCAGCATATTATTCCCTCGTGATACTTCTCCAGGTCATATTTGTCAGTACGGGGATGCGAGTAGAATCCGTCCATCCAAGCCCTTGACACTATCTTGATGAGATTATGATAACCCTTCTCGTTCTTGGCGAGCAGTATAAGATGGTAGTTGGCACCGTCCAGTTCCTTGCTGTCGCGCTGCTCCTTGCGGCGGGGAGCCACATAGACCTCACAACCTATGATAGGCTTGAAATGCTTACCCTCCTCCTTAAGTTTGTCATTGACTTTGTCGCAGTAGTTCTTGAACTCCTTGATGCCCATCATGTTGCCGTGGTCAGTCACTGCAACGCCTCGCATACCATCAGCTATAGCCTTGTCTACCAACTTCTTGATGTTGGTCTGGCCGTCCAGCAGAGAGTACTGCGTATGAACATGAAGATGAACGAATTCCTGCATTTTACCTTAGGGATTAAAAAGTTTTTAAAGTTAATTCCATTTGGAAAGAGAGACAATCCCGAGCCCCTCAAAGTTTTCAACAAAAAAACCGGTCTTAAAATACAATACAATAAGTATGCCATTATTAATTGAAATGTCCTATCTTTGCCATTCAAGACAGATATAGGACATGGCCGAAAACAACGGAAAACATACCACAATAAATCCGGAGGGAAAGACCACTCTCACTATAGTGGCAATCCTTTTCTTTGTAATAAACCTGCCGCTGTTCCTGATTCCCGCCATCATGGGATGGTGGTCTTATGCGGCACTGGGACTGACACTTCTGTTCGTGTTGTTTTTTCTGAATTTTTTCAGGAACCCGGTAAGACGTTTCCCCAGTGACGATCAGGAGAAAGTCGTGGTAGTACCTGCCGACGGAACCGTCGTGGCAATTGAGGAGGTCGATGAGACCGATTATTTCAATGACCGCCGCCTGATGGTTTCCATATTCATGAGCGTATGGAGCGTACACGCCAACTGGTTCCCCGTAAACGGAACGGTAATAAAGTCAGAACATCAGGACGGTAACTTCCACGCTGCTTTCAAGCCCAAGGCAAGCATGGAAAACGAGCGCTCACTGGTAGTCATCAAGACCCCTGACGGCAAGGAGATAATGCTACGCCAGATAGCCGGTGCCCTTGCACGCAGAGTGGTAACATACTGCAAACCGGGTGACGAAGCCAGGATTGACCGTCACATGGGATTCATAAAATTCGGCTCCAGGGTTGACGTTTATCTGCCCGTTGATTCTCTGGTCTGCGTAAAATTGAACCAGAAGGTAACGGCCGATATAACCATCCTGGCAAAACTCTCGTAAAACAATGGCAAACCGCATAACAAAACATATCCCCAATACCATTACATGCTGCAACCTTCTGTCAGGCTGCATGGCTGTGATGGCCGCATTTCATGCCGACGCATGGCACACCCTTGTCTGGGTGGTTGCCGGTGCACTGTTTGATTTCTGCGACGGCCTGTCCGCCAGACTCATCAAGGCATATTCACCGTTAGGCAAAGAGCTTGATTCACTGGCAGACCTTGTCACATTCGGTCTGGCTCCCGCCATGTTGTGCCTCATGACACTGCGCCAGTTCAATTACGGCTGCCAGGCACTTGAGACCTTTTATCCGTATATAGGATTGGCATTGGTAGTGTTCGCAGCACTCCGTCTTGCCAAGTTCAATATAGACGAACGTCAGACATCATCGTTCCTGGGTCTGGCAGTTCCCGCCAACGCCCTTTTCTGGTGCGGTCTGTTCCAGATGGATTTGAGCGCAGTACCTGCCGCACCCTGGATTGTAGGCGTACTCGTGATATTGTTTGCAGGACTAATGGTGAGCGAGATACCTATGTTCTCTCTCAAGTTCAAGAGCCTCAGTTGGGCTGATAACAAGATACGGTTTATATTCCTGATCGTTTCTATCGTTATCCTTATCCTGCTTCAGGAAAGAGGACTTGCCGCCGTAATAGGCTGGTATATCATACTGTCAGTTCTGACAAAAGGTCAGCACTGATTAACAAGGCAAACTTTTTGCCGTCTATTCAGAAAACGTAATACATGCTTATACTTTTCTCAATAACAATAATCATCCTGCTGTTTGTACTGCTTGCAGTACTTACTTTCGCACGTGACCTCCTGGCTACGTTCCTTAACGCCATAGTACGTTTCTTCCGAAGACTGGTAGGCCG
>DBYT01000097.1:15289-15793 GCA_002309915.1 Bacteroidales bacterium UBA1179
GACGGCGAGTACGTGGATTTTGAGGAGGTAAAGAAATAAAGAAGGGAGCCCGATGAGCTCCCTCTTCTTTTACTTGTGCACCAGGGTGCCTATGGGTTCACCCGCTATAACCTTCTTAAGGTTGCCCGGAATATCCATATTGAATACGTAGATTGAAAGACCGTTCTCCTTACACATTGTAGTGGCGGTCAGGTCCATAACCTTGAGGTTGCGGTTGTAAATCTCATCAAATGTAATATCATCAAACTTGGTGGCGGTGGGGTCCTTCTCGGGATCGGCTGTATAGACTCCGTCCACGCGGGTGCCCTTGAGCATAACATCGGCCTCAATCTCGATACCGCGCAGGGATGAGCCGGTATCGGTGGTAAAGTAAGGATTGCCGGTGCCGCCTACCAGGATGGCAACCTGGCCCTGCTCCATTGCGTCAATGGCTTTCCACTTTGAGTAGAGTTCACCTATGGGCTCCATACGGATGGCTGTGAGCACCTTGTTGGGGCAGTCTAT
>DBYT01000137.1:0-1674 GCA_002309915.1 Bacteroidales bacterium UBA1179
CCGTTGTCAATACGTCCCTCAAGCGCAGAGCCGGCATCATCGGCCCCCTCCACAAACTGCGGATTGCGCAGATAGGTGCTGCCCGATATCATTCGCTCCACATCGGCGAATGTCTCCTTCCGGCCCACGTACAGGCAGTTTTCAGTGAAATCGGCCAGCCTGAGGCTGCGCGCATGGATGTTCTGTCCTATAAAAGTACCGATTTTCCGGCAACCCACCACAATTCTCACCAGCAACGCAAAAAGACGGCTGTAACGCTTAAAGTGCTTGTTGAAGAAAATCAGCATGGCGTCATAGAACACCTTGGCATAACGGTATGATGTCTTGTTGGTACTCTCACCTTTATAATGTACTATGGGCAGCGGCAGATAACGGTTCTGATAGCCGGCCTGCAGTATGCGGTAAGAGAGGTCTATGTCCTCACCGTACATAAAGAAGGCCTCGTCAAATCCGCCCACCTTATCAAGCGCCTCCCTGCGTACGAACATGTATGCGCCCGATACCACATCAATGGGACACTCCATATCCTTATTAAGATAGGTGCAGTGGTACTTTCCGAACACCTTTGACTTTGGGAACAGCTTGCCCAGACCAGTCATATGCCAGAACGATACCGACGGCGTTGGCAGCGAGCGGCGTGACTCGGGCGCAAAACGGCCGTTACCGTGCTGCATACGTACTCCCACGGCACCAACTTCAGGGTGTTCGTCCATATAGCCGATGCAACCGGGAATGGTACGCTCCGCCACAACCGTATCAGGATTAAGGAACAGCACATATCGGCCCTGAGCCTTGGCCAGAGCCATATTGTTTGCCTTGCCGAACCCGGCATTGAAATCATTGGCAATAACCTCAGCCTGCGGGAAACGCTCCTTGAGATATTCCACCGATCCGTCATCGGACTTGTTGTCAACCACAAGTATCTGTGCATCGGGAACCGACCGCAGAACGGAGTTGAGGCACTGCTCAATGTAGTACCTCACCTTATAGCTGACTATGATGACACTTACTGCCGGCATTATCAATCAAAGTAACCTGTTTCGTGTTCAATCCCGGCCTTGGTGGGGATTGCAAACAGGGAGCAAATGGCTCCGATGGCTGCAATGTACAGTCCTATTGTATCATTCAGCAGATAATAGAGCACCACTCCGAACTCAATGACCAGCGAGAATGCCGCCAGACGCAGTACCGAGCATGCCATGTAAATCTTTTCTATCTTATCCTCGGGGTACTCCTTCTCATCCAGACGGTCCACCATCTTCTTGAAACCGCGCAGAGCCAGCGGAATGAGCGCAAGGGCGGCAAGCACTCCTATCACCTGCAGCACATAAATCACCTTGGGTGCCGTTACAGCCATACCCTTCATGGGGCCGAATTCAAACAACAGTGCAATAATTCCTGCTATCAGATACATGCTGATCCACATTGCCATCAGCTTGACAGACATTTTCTTAGTATTCATCCTATTTGCAATTATTTTAAAGGAGTGCGGTCCTGAATGGAGCGCCCCAGTGATACTTCATCGGCATATTCAAGGTTGTTGCCCACAGCCACGCCACGTGCAATCACGCTCAGTTTTACTCCAAACGGCTGCAACTTGCGGGAAATGAAAAAGTTGGTGGTATCGCCCTCCATCGTGGGACTCAGCGCCAGGATAACCTCCTCTATGCCTCC
>DBYT01000137.1:1791-25244 GCA_002309915.1 Bacteroidales bacterium UBA1179
ACGTTCTCAACAACGCAGAGCGTAGATGCGTCACGTTTGGGATTGGCACAGATGGCGCATGTATCGGTGTCCGATATGTTATGGCACACCTTGCAGTAGCGGATATCCTGCTTGAGTGTGGAGAACACACGCCCAAAGGTACTCACCTCCTCCTCAGGTTTGGAAAGCATATGCAGAACCAGGCGCAGGGCGGTCTTACGGCCAATGCCCGGGAGTTTTGCGAACTCACCCACTGCCCTTTCCAACGCTGCCGACGGATATTCCTTATTCATTTATTATGACTCAATACACTGCAAATTTAACGGATTCGGCCAAAAATTCGTACTTTTGCACACACAAAACCCACACAGGATGGAAATAAAGAGCGCCGAATTCGTAATCAGCAACACGGACGTAAGCAAATGCCCGCAGCACAGCATGCCCGAGTACGCATTCATAGGCCGTTCCAACGTGGGTAAATCCAGCCTCATCAACATGCTGACCAACCGAAAGGGGTTGGCAATGACATCGGCCACACCCGGTAAGACACTGCTCATTAACCACTTCCTTATCAATAAGAACTGGTATCTGGTTGACCTGCCGGGTTACGGCTATGCCAAGCGCGGAAAGAGCCAGCAGGACCAACTCACCCGCATAATCAACGACTACATCCTGGAGCGCCCCCAACTCACGTCGCTCTTTGTCTTGATTGACAGCCGCCACGAGCCTCAGAAGATAGACCTGGAGTTCATAGAATGGCTGGGCGAGAACGCCGTACCCTTTGGAATAATCTTCACCAAGGCCGATAAGCTGGGCCGAGGCCGCCTTACGGAGAACGTAAAGAAGTTCCTGGACACCCTGAAAGAGCAGTGGGAGGAATTACCCCCCCACTTCATAACCTCATCGCTCGATAAATCGGGCCGTGATGATGTCCTGGATTACATCTCCAGCATCAACAAGACACTCTGAGATTATTTCTCCTGCATATCCTTGATCTGATCTATCAGATCCTGGGCGCCGTCCATCAGCTCGCGGCGCACCTTTAATCCTGCTGCCAGACCGATAATCAAGCCCACTCCTATTCCTGCCATGAGTGCGTAAACCTCGGCACCCGACATATCCACTGAGCGGAACAAGTCCATAATAAGCCAGCCAAGCCATACCATCAGAAGCGGTATTCCAATCTTGAGCCATTCTGCGTGTATCTTCTTAAAGCGTGTCAGATGACCGGCTGCAGTCAGCAAATCCTCATCCATCTTAGGAATCTGACAGTTAGTGTACCAGGTTGCGCCCAAGCAGAAAACTATCATAAGTTCACTGTAAATAAGAAATCCCAGCGAGCATCCCAGGTTGTAGAATGACGGGCAGCAAAGGATTGCTGCAAGTCCGGCAAAATACGGGATAGCCGCTTTTGTGCGAATGCTCTTAAGACCCTTGGCAATTGCATTACGCATTATCTGCTCATTGACGATTGTCTGCTTGGCAAGTTTATCCTTGAGCAGCTGCATCTGCTGCTGCATCTCCTTTAAAGTGTTATCGGTTGTTTCCATTTTACTGCATGTTTTTAAGTTGTTCTCTGATTCTCACAAGACGGACTGAGACATTACTCGAAGTGATTCCTACTATCTGGCCTATTTCCTCATAACTAAGGTTCTCAAGCCAAAGCAGTACTATCGCCCTGTCAAAAGGACCCAGGCGGCCGATACGCTCACGCAGCATTCCGATCTGGCGGGTATCTTCGGCCTGGTCACTGAACAGGTCAACATCCATTGTAAGAGGCACCGTGCTCACACCGTGTTTCTTCTTACGGTCAAAAGTAATACAGGTGTTGAGCGAAACCTTCCATATCCAGGAACTCAGCGCGCTTTCACCCCTGAAGGTTCCGGATCCCCGCCAAAGGTTGATGAGTATCTCCTGGAAAAGGTCAGCCACCTCATCATGATCGTTCGAGAACATGTAGCACACCGTATATATAGTGCCTTTGTTCTCTCTGACCATCTTCTCAAATTCTCGTTCTGTCATTGTCTTTCCTGTTTGTTTCTGCACATTAGACGCAGGACTGAATGGAAAACTACAGCAAAGGTAGATTTTTTTGACAAATCATATAAAAATGTACTTTTTAGCGATAAATCTAAAGTTTTAACTTGCAATTTAAATTCTTAGTTATATATTTGCATCGTTAACTTAACAAAACAGGTATGGCTGAATCAAAAAAACGCATCCAGGAGCTTACAAAAGCCGAATTAGAGATCATGCAGGTAATCTGGAACATTGACAGGGAGTTTGTAATCCGTGACATCCACGAACTTCTTCCCGACCCCAAACCTGCCTACAGCACGGTATCAACCATTGTCAGGATACTGGACACAAAGGGCTTCCTTACTCACAAGACCTACGGACACAGCAACGTCTACAGTGCCGCAGTCAGCAAGGATGACTACACTGAATCATTCATGCACGGCGTGCTCAATTCATTCTTCGGCGGATCGGTAAGCGGTCTGGTCAGCTACTTCTCATCACGCAAATCAATATCGGTCCAGGAGACCGATGAGATTCTCAAGATCCTTAACGACGACAAAAAGTAAGCTCTCATGCGCCCGTACTTTATCTATATAATTGAGATATTCCTTTGCAGCGGACTTTTCCTGCTCCTTTACCGATGGCTGATTGTCCGCAAGGTCAACTATGCATTCTGCCGGATCTATCTGATTGTAGCGATGCTGCTGTCAGTGACCATTCCGGTACTTAATGTTCCCCTCTACCCTGCGCAGACCATCTACATGAAGGTGCCCGTCATGACCCAACCCGTCCATACTACCCCTATGATACCCGCGCAAGAGACATCGGAACAGGCAGTCACCGTCACAGCCATACCGAAGCAGACGGCCCCGGCAGCCAGCCCGGTCATATCGGCCCAAAAGGAAACACGTCATATGACGCTTGAACAGAAATGGCGTCTGTTCTTTATCACAGTATACGCAACCGGACTTCTTCTCTCACTTATACTTGTTTTGCATAACATCATCACTGTGGCACGTATTAAACGTGCTTCAAGAGTCACCCACACCGGCATGTATGATCTGGCGGAGAATGACAGCATATCGGCTCCGTTCACGTTCATGCATACGGTGTTCATGGGTGTGGAGCCCGATGACAAAACCCGTCGTCACATCCTGAGCCATGAATGCAGCCATGTACGACATCGCCACACCGTGGAGAAGCTCATTATGTCTGTCCTTCGCTCCATCTTCTGGTTCAATCCCTTCATGTGGATTTCCGAGAAACGTCTGGAGGAGGTCCAGGAGTGGCAGGCCGATCATGATGCGCTGGCCGATGGCTATAACCTGACAGAGTACCGACTCTCAATCATAAAACAGCTCTTTGGTTGTAATCCGGAAATGACCTCGGGGCTGAAAAGTTCATTAACCAAACAACGTTTTTTACAGATGAAACAACCGGAAATCAAAGGTGGCGCAGCGTCCAAGACCATCGTCACCACTCTCCTTGCTGCAGGTCTGTTCATCAGTTTCGGATGCAAACCGGCAGACAGGCCTACACTGTTACCTGAGTATTCAAGGACAAAAAGTATCGTGATAATGTCGAACGGCTTTTCCGATAAGATAGATCTGAAGAACGCCCGATATCTCTACTATCGGAAAAACGGCCTGAAAAAAGAATCCCTGGAAGATATCAGTGTCGTTGAGGATTTCAACAGACCGTTCCCCAATGCTGTCATAGCGGTGAACGGCATAAAAACCGCCCAGAGCCTCTCGGACAAAGAACTGAGCTGGATAAACGAATCGACCATAACGATAGTCAACGGAGCAAAAATGACCCTTCAGGAGGCCCGCCAGTTAAACCCCGAAAGCATACATACCATATACTACTTCCAGCCCAAAGGAAAGAAGGCTCAGAAGAAATACGGATTTGTATTCATAAGCACAGGGCCGGCTAATGTATTAGGTATCGAGAACTTCAATCCTGTTGCGATTGACAATCCCGACCTTGATATTCCTGATATAGTATCCGTAATGGGAGAACCCGGGCTGAATGCCGGCATGCTTTTCACATACAACTGCAAAGGTGCAACTGTGGCAGCCCCTGAAATGAAGTACGCAGTCGAGGGAAGACTCGTTGACGTGCAGACTTTCCTTGATGCCCGTACCGGACAGAACGGCACTTACACGACCGTCTATAGGAACGATGCCGCAAAGGACCGTTTCGGTAAGGATGTATGGGAAGTTGTAGACCTCAATTACAACCGAAAGGCCTTCATCATCAGTTTTGATTATGATGAGAACGGAGAGGTAAGCGCTTCCATTGGAAATAACGCCAATGCAAAGTCTACCGATGATGAGATCCGGGCCCAGTTGGCAACTGTCCTGGAGTACAACAGGTCACGAGGGGAAACGACCAGAATCCAAGCCAACAGTTATGTTTCGGAAAGCAACAATGACATGATAGATGAATGGATAGGCCGTCTTGTAGACCGCTCCACCCCTGACATAGAGTACTATTTCCAAAAGTGCCTGAGAACCATAATGACATACAACAACTACAAGAATTTGCCCAAAAACGTAAAGACCATATTCTCCCGGGACAGCGTCGTTGCCACAAGAGACTACCGACGGACCACACGCAGGATAGTGGCATTCCAAACGGGTGACAAAGAGTATGACAAGCCCAACAGGGTTCATATCGATGAGTATGACAATATGTTTGTTGTAACAGAACAACCGGCTGAAGGAACTGACCTAAGGGAAATAATAAACGGGCTTCCCGGTGTCTCCGTCGACCAGCAGGGTCTGGTAACCGTAAACGGCCGGAAAGTCAGGAAAATCCTTCTGAACGGAGATGAAACAGACCTTCATTAGCATTAATTAACTAAACAAATCGTTGAGCAACTATTTTAGTAGTTACATTTGCATCGGTACTAGTTACTGATGCATTATGAAACAGAAAGAAATTACCAAGCTTAGTGAGAAGAAGGAGGTCATCATGAACCACTTCTGGGACAAGGGGGAGCTCTTTGTACGTGAACTCCGCGAACTCTACCCCGAGCCCAAGCCACATTTCAATACGCTTTCCACACAGGTACGTGAACTGGAGTCCGACGGATTCCTGGATCACAAGGCATACGGCCCCACCTATCAGTACTTCCCCATCATCAGCCGTCAGGAGTACAGCAGGTTCTCCATGGGCGGATTCATAGGCAACTACTTCGGGTCATACCTGAATGCGGTATCGGCCTTTGTCGGTGACGGCAAGGTCTCCATCGGTGAACTGAAAGAGCTTATTGAACATCTGGAAAAGAAAGAAAAATGATGACCTTCCTCACCTACCAATTGAAAGTTGCGGTCATAATGGCCGTCTTCTACATATTCTTCCGTCTGCTGCTTATCAAGGACACATGGCACAGACTTAACAGGATTGTGCTCTTGAGTACGGCTTTGCTATCATTTCTCCTCCCTGTTTGCATTATTACAATCCACAAGACAGAGGTATTGCCTATGCCGGTGGACCAGCTGATGCAAGCCGTCTCAAGCACCCCTGCCCAACCATCCGCACCCTGGTGGCACATCGCCCTCATGACCGCGTATGCTGCAGGCGTAGTATTTGTACTGGCAAAGGTGTTGACATCGGCCCTGCGCGTACGCAGTATAATAAGGCACGCACGCAAGGAGGTAATGGCCGATGGCACCACCGTCTACGTCATGCCCGGCAACGACCCGTCATTCAGTTGGATGGGACACATTGTAATCTCAGAGGCCGATTGGAACAACCGGGAAACCGCAATCATCAACCATGAGAAAGCCCACGTTGCACTCCGCCATTCAATAGACGTACTTATAACCGATATTATAGCCGCCCTGCAGTGGTTCAACCCCGCCATCTGGATGCTGCGCATAGACCTGCGCGCCGTCCATGAATACGAGGCCGATGACACCGTTCTGCGCGCCGGCGCCAACATACGCAGTTATCAGTATCTGCTCATTAGCAAAGCGGCCGCAATGAACGGATACACAATAGCTAATAATTTCAATCACAGTATTTTAAAAAACAGAATTTTTATGATGGAAAAGGAAACATCAACCAGAAGGAGTCTGCTCAGAGCACTCTATCTTCTCCCCTTAGTTTGCATTTCTCTGGCACTCAATGCCCAAACCAAGGTCACCTACGTGTACGATGACGGAAAGAAAGGTTCCGGCCAGTTAACTTATGATGACGGGGACTTTACTATGACTACTTATAAGATTCCTGAGGGCCAGTCCATAGATTCTATGATAAATACCATCCCCGGAGTTCAGGTTGGAGATGACGGTACTGTAACCGTAAACGGAAAACCCATAAAAAGGATTCTTGTCAACGGCAAAGAGGTCAATCTGAAAGACGGTGAGTCGCCCACAAAACAGGTGGAGGAAATGATACGCACGGTTCAAGGTGCTCAGACACAGGGTAGAAACGCTTCAAGTCCGGTAACTATCGCCAGGATTAATGCCGATGGCGACACTCTGAGATTTACAGGAGCAATGAAATATGATCTCCCGGATCCCAAAAGCTCAGAAGACTTTCTGAGAATAACCGGAGTTGAAGTCAATTATGAAACCGGTGAAATCAAGCAGAACGGCAGGCCTGTCAAAAAGGTCCTGATCAACGGAAAAGAAGCTGATGCCGATCAAATGATGGAATTCCTGCAAGGGAATTTTGATCAGGGAATGTCAGTTAATGACGGCGACGAGGGAACCATCAAATCCATTGACGAAAACGGCAACACCTCAATTGACACCAAGAACGGCATCAGAGTCAACCTTAACGGAACTCAGGTAGCCAAATAACCTCCCGTTCTTTCGCCAAAGTGTCCCACACTAACCCCACTGAGAATACTCTCTCACGCGGGTTACTGTGGGACACATGCTCATACAAGGGCTGTGTCCCACGCTCATCGGCCCCACAAGCACTGTGAGCAAGGATGGCGTGGGACACTTTGGCAAGAATTGTTGTTTATATCTGTTTCTTCCGTTCCGCCCTATACTCGCGTATAATCTGGTTTATGCTTTCAAGAGGCATATCCGAAAGCAACAAGGACATTGGTATCAATTACTGCGTAGTATTTCATATTATTGGATGTTGTTGGTCTTTTTTTGACGGCGTTCTTCACGATATTTTCTTATCTCTTCATCTATCTCTTCCATTGTCATTTCAGGCAAATCGTGCTCTGCTTTATACTTTTCTATCCGCTCAAATGCCTCCTGGGCGCGACGAAGTTTTGCTTCCCGCTCAGACTCCACTTCAAACGGGATTCTTTGATTCTTGATAACCGCTCTGGCAAAGACATTGAATGCCGTATTTGAACTCATGCCAAAATCCTTGCATAGCTCATCAAACTGTTTCTTTACGTCTGAGTCCATACGGACTGTAAAAGCTGTCTGTCCCATATCGATAGTGTTTGGTTGCAAATATAACCAAAACACCACCGAATTGCAACCTCTTTTACAATTATTTCATGTGAAACACAAAGATTGTATACAGATTAAGCTAAGATGTATCCCAGACGAACCAGATCGTCGCGGGAATGAATCTGATAAGTGAACCCATCACGCAGGAGATACAGGTCGTCAGCGGCCTTAAGTATCTCCTCGTAGATGTGGTCTGTAATGATGATGCCCTTGTTTGCTTTCTGCTCATTTATCAGGGCACGTATCTTCTCATCGTAAACAGGAGCAATATTTGAGAACGGCTCGTCCAGGATGCAGAACTCGACATCCGAATTAAGAACCAGATAGAGTTCCGCCAAACGGCATTCTCCACCTGACAGGGTCTTGACCTTGGTATTCCTGAAACAGTCAAACTGCTCTGCAAACCGTACCAGACCCTCATAATCGACACCATATAGTTCATATGCCTGCGGCAATGTCATGCCAGACGGAATGAAACGCTCCTGCGGCAGATATCTTACCCTAAGGCCGATATGCCCGTAATCGGTCCGCGGCTCACTGTTAAGCCGGACATACTTGTTCTGGGGCCTGATGCCGCCCATGATGCACTTGAACAGGCAGGATTTACCTGTACCGTTTCGACCAAGAACCCCCGTCACCCTACCCTTGTAAGATGTAACGTATGCGCTCTGCAGGACCACATTGTCGCCAAAACGCAACTGCACGCTGTCTATCAGCAGTTTTCCGTTTTCATCCTCCTGCTCCATATCAATTCAAATGCAATAAGGTGAACAACGGTGGTGCCACATATATGAGCAGCTTGAAAAACACATACTCAATTACAATGGGAATTACATAGTACTCCACACTGCTGATTCCCAGATTGAGCCAGAAGTATATTGCACTGCTACGGTCAAACTTGCGGAATATATAAAGGATAATAGGTATTGAGAGAATCTTAAGAATCTTGCATAAGAAGATACCCTCAGACAAACCCTCGGTATCACCCGAATTTATCCCCACAATGAAAAACGTGCACAATGACACCAGACCGGCAACGATAAAATAACCGCTGCCGTATCTGAATGACAATCCTATCTTGCGCAACAAATTCACTTAAGAAATCTTATTTGAGGGCTTTCTCTATCTCCGTCTTGAGTGTATCCACTCCGGCCCATCCGACCTGTTTGTAGAGTCGGTTGCCATTGGAGTCATAGATGGCATACTTGGGAACTCCACTGTTGCCCCATATCTTTTCGGACAGATAATCGTTCTGCTCCTCCGTAAGATAGTAGTGCTCACCCGGAACAGTTATAGTATAGTTCACCCATTGGTCAAATGGGGAACTTGGTGAAGCAAAATAGAGGAATACAATATCCTTGCCCTTCATCTCTTCCTTATAAGGGGCCATATCCTCATGTCCCTTGATGCACCAGCCGCACCAGGTCTCCCACATGTCAAGCAGCACGGTCTTGCCTTTATATCGGTCCAGGATAGTACTGAGAATGTTCTCAGGAGCCACATCGGCCAAATCCAGATAATGTACATTCGGTGGGAAGGAGTTCTTCTTGTTCTTGGCCATTTGCTCATCTACATTACCAGATATGCGGTCATACAGATTTGATAGATACGGATCTTCAATGAACGGTTTATTGATTTTCTTACCTCCACGAATCTGTTTTACGCCATATAGGTAGCGGCAAAAATCCGGTCCGATGCCCCTGACATCCGTATCAGCAAACAAGACACTCACTCTATCATAATCCGGAGTGGGCACTATGTCCTCATCAAAGAAGCAGGCGGGACGAATACGCAGTATATAATCCAGGAACTCCTTGGAGCGGAACAGCGAATCCCGCCCCCTGGCTACAAGTTCAAAATATCTGAGTTCATAATTAAAGAACTGTTTGCTTTCCAATTCCGAATATCCGTGTTGTCTGTTGAATTTCTCAAATGAAGCAATCACAGAATCATGCCCTGCAATTATATCAGCAACCGTTTTTGCATGTTTGGCAGTCCATTCGGCAAGAGTTATGACGGATCTGTCATTCATGCGGTCCCTGTCACAATCATGATTTCTACGGGTATATTTGGCTAAATAGCCCTTAAAGCCCACAAAAGCGTCATGCAATGAATCCGGCACCTCATTCATATCAATCAGGACTGTCAGTTCCTCGCCGGGAGCCATCATAGCCTGAACACTTGAGGCATATCCCCGTCCTGGAGGATCCATGACTATCTGCAGATATTGCGGATAATATGTCTTGCAGGAATAGTTATACTCTCCGGCATCATTCAGGTTAATTGTCTCCTGATTGAACGATGAGGGATCTGTGATATCGAAATGCCACATGTCTATTTCGGCATTCATGCCAGGTTTGTAGTTCAGGGCCTTGAAATGGATTGTGACAGGATCCTCGCTGTACTTCATGGCAGGCCACACATCCTCTTCAGGGTAATCGGCCAGGAAATCGGCCGGAACTTTCGCAACCGGCAGTTTAACATCTTTGGGCCGTATGTTGTAGAATGTGTATGCGCCCTTGAAATCACCTTCAATAATGTCAAACATTCTGGTATTCCCAGGCATAGGCTCAAAAAAGAGGGTGAAATCCTTTTCCCATGTAACGGGATCCGTAGTGGTGTATTCTCCCAATTCAAAACCGTCACAGCCTGTTATCATATAGTGCTTGCCATCGGCCTCAATATAGGTTCCTTTTCCAAAAGTAAAACCTCCCATTGAGGGATAATGGACATGGAAATAAAGGGCTGTGCTGTCTTTCGCAAAGACCACCTTCTTTATAGTATACTGGCCATACTGTGTGGCACCTATCACAGGATCTTCCCATACTGTCACTTTATGTCCGCACGATAACAATGCAAACAATGTACTCAAAAGGATTATAGCACGTTTCATAACAAGGATAGAATTAGGTTAATACTAAACACAAATATAAACTATTTGATTTAGTTTTCAAATTAAACCTGTTTGTTTTTATAACAAATTAAGAACTGTTACGTCTATTGCTAAACGACTAAACCTTATTAATTATCTCATTATGACTCCAAAAACTACTTTGAAACGCGTATTCGGCGCATTTCTGCTTATGATTCTTGTTTGCATTCCGCAGTCAGCAGGTGCAAGTAATACTGCCGCCGAATTAAGAGGTGATACAGTAAGCATATCCGGAAATCTGAATTTCAACAATATATTTAAATCGGCACAGAATCTGCTTGATGGACTGTCCGGTAAGATAGCCGATGACACCGACCTCGCAGACCTGAATCTCAAGTTTAATTTTGACTTTGATTTAAAGAGCAGCCAGCCTTTCCTGCTCGTACAGGTGATCTACAACACCCTTGCAGGTGAAGACGGAATGGTAAACCAGCTGAAAGACAAGGAAATTAAGAAATTCGACCAGAAGACTCTCAACAAACTGAAAAGACAGTTCACCAGGAGGTCCAACAAGGAAATAAAGAAACTCTGCAAGGGAGACCGTCAGACGCAGAAGGAACTCAAGCGCAAGATCAAGAAACTCCTGGACGGAATCCAGATCAAAGAAAAATGATACAATTGGGGCCTGACCCCTTTTGTATCATTTTTGAAAAAATGTTCGCTCCTGTGGCGAACTTTTTTCATTTTTGCGTGTATGCATTCGTGAAGCGCTTCAAAAACGACAAAGTGTATCACGTAAAAGTTTTAAAGATGAAAAAGATATTGCTTCCTATAGTCCTTGCAGCAGCACTGGTTACCGCTATTGCATCGGCCCAGACACTCAAAGACAAGCCCGAAAAGATTGTTACATTCATCAAGACCAAGTACGACACGGAATGGTATGCCCGTCAGGCTGCTCTCTGGGAGAAAGAGGTAAAGAAGAATCCCGATAATGACGATGCCTGGTACTACTGGTTTGAAGCCACACGTTACTATATGATGTTTAATGAGGCCGAAGAGGATGTTGCCGACAAAGCTCTGACCGACATATTAAACAGGGTTCACAAAGAGCGTCCCGACAGTTATGCGCGCTATGTCATTGATTACGAATGCAGCCATTTCATCAGCTATAAGAATACGCCAGATGACCTTCAGGACAACATGCTCAAGGCAATGCAGATGCGACCTGACTTTGAGCCGATGTTTCCCAAATATGTGGTATATCTCCAACAGACAGGCAGGACCGACCTTCTGCCCGGTGTCCTTAAACCATGGTACGAATCCGGCGATTACTCATACGCCACCCTTGCATTCTTCTATAACGCACTGGCTGGTATGGAAGAAAACGGAATCCTTTTTGTAGGTGGTGATATTGACACTTTCAGTTCTCTTATGATCCAGTATGGCAAAGGACTGTTCCAGGACCGTATTGTCATAAACAAAAACATGCTGTGGGAACCTGAATACCGTAAGACAATATTCCGTCAGTTAGACTTGGAGCCATATGAGGGGCCTGAGGCTTTCAGAGATCAGAAAGAGATGGACCAGTGGCTTGACAACCTGATTTTCTATATCGCTCAGAACTCCGGACGTACCGTCTATTTCTCCAGCACTCTGAGTAGTCAGAATTACAGAGAGTTTCTGTACTCAGAAGGTCTTATAAACAGATACAGCACGCGCCGATATGACAATCTCTCAGCCAAGCGCAGGAACTTTGAATCGGTCTATCTCACTGACTATCTGCTTGAATCATTCTCGGCCGATACGTTTGACGATATTGCATACAAACTCAGTCTCAATTACATAGCCAACTTCAAGTCTTTGCTGGATTATTACAAGGCTCAGGGACTCAAGTCGGAGTATGACAAGCTGCGCAGGATAATGATTCACATCGTGGATATGTATAAGGAGAACGTCTGCGACCCGGACAGCAAGGAGGATCAATACTTATTGAAGCATTACTACGATGAGATTGACCGCTGATACGTTCCGAACCCTTTACCTTGAGCACGGCCCGCGTGCCCAAGGTTTCTTCCTGCGCATGACCGGCTACGACCGTGAACTGGCCCGTGACCTCACACAGGACCTGTTCATGCGCCTTTGGTCCACCCGGGGAAGCTATGATGAAGGGAGGCCTTTCAGCACCTGGATGTTCGCAATCGCATACAACATGCTCAAGAACGAGTACCGTCGCCGTATGACCGTGATGGAGTATGTGGAGAACGCCGATAAAAAGGAGCCCGTCACAGAGACCGATCATCTGGAACAGGAACAGCGCGAAGAGATGCTGCGCAGTGCCATCGGCCGTCTTCCCGAACCTCAGAAGGTGGTGTTCCTGCTCCGTTATGAGGAGGAACTGCCCCTGTCCGAGATTGCCCGTGTGTGCGACATCCCTGAAGGCACAGTGAAATCACGTCTGTTCAGTGCGCTGACAGCCGTGCGTGAATATTGTAAGAACAATGAAAATCAATAATATGGACAAACTGAAAGAACTTGAGAAAGAGAGTCAGGAACTGCTCACCTCAATCAAATCAATGGCCGATAAAGAGAATCTGGAGATGTCCCTGCCCTCACTGGACATCACTGACAGCGAGCCTAAACTGCTGCGTCGCCGCATACCCTCCTGGGTCGCTGTGGCAGCCATGCTCGCAGGCATCGTCATCGGCTTTGCAATGCCCAAACTGGGTAGCGCCGACAATGGCTCCAAAACAGCCTTCAACTACGCCGACACCTGCCGCAGCATCGCTCAGGACGACGTTAACCTTTCATTACTCGTAACCTCATCATCACTCTTTTAAAACCAATAATTATGAGAAATAACAGTCTTAAAAGCTTCAAAGCTTTGTTTGCGGCAACCCTGGTCATGCTGCTTTCCGGCAGTGTAAATGCATATGCACAGGATGAGCCTGAGATAGACAAGCCAGCCGAATATCCGGGCGGTACCATGGCAATGATAAATTTCATAAGTCAGAATTTGAAATATCCCCAGGAAGCCAAGGAACAAGGCATCCAGGGACGCGTTATGGTATTATTTACAATCCAGCCAGACGGTAAGGTTACCGATGTCCAGGTAAAAGATCCCGTCCATCCTCTCCTTGATGCCGAAGCAATCCGCGTGGTATCCATGATGCCCGCATGGACCCCAGCCCTGAAAGCTGACGGCACACCTGTAATCTCAAAATCTTACATACCTATGAATTTCCGCAAACCCGAACCGGTCAAAGACGTCATCCTGGTCAAATATGAAAAGGCCGAAAACGGAAACAAGGCCGTAACCTGCACGATAACCTACAAGGAAAAACTCTCGCCGCAGGAGCAGCAGTCAGTCATCAGGATGGAGGATCTGGATTCTAAACTCAAGGAACTGGGTAAGAAAGGTACCGAAGGATCATTCGTACTGCCCAATACCCCCAGAACCATGGAAGAATTCAACACCCTCCAGGACGCATTGAACAAAATGGATGGAATAAACGTCACCTACAAGCAGGAATAATGTAGTTTTTCAATAGTTTTTTCTTTAAATTCGCAGTCAGTTAAATCCAATAATTGACTGCGTTTTTTATGAGAAAAACTAACCTTATTACCATCATCGGCGCCGCCCTTCTGTCGGGCCTTGCGCTGGTATCCTGCAATAAAACTCTGTCATCCATTCCTGTTGAAGAAGTTCAGGACAAGCATTTTGTCGATGCATTGTCCGACAGCTACACCTATCTTGTACTTGACGACAGTTCGGTCGATGCCATCCTGGGTGAAATAACCGAGGTCCTGGTTGATGACGACCTGATCTTCATTTCACATATACCCCATGCGGGAGGCAGCTATCTGACAGACCAGGAACTCTCGGTATATGACAAAAACGGAAAGTATCTTCGCAGGATAGGCCGAAAGGGACGCGCCCAGAACGAGTATTTATATCTCACCTCATGGGCTCTGGACAAAGCCAACAAAGAGGTATACATGTTTGACCGTTCCACAAGTATCATAAAGAAGTTCTCATATGAGGGCGAATACATTTCAAAGATAGATTTGACCGATGAGACATCGGGCTCAAGGATGTTCATGATCGGTGACAAGCTGTATCTCCAGACATTGATGCCTTACGACAAGCGCGATGACCTGATAGAGGTAAGCCTTGACGGCACCTGCAGGGAACTGTTTGAGCCACGGGGAATAGGCACTGAAAATTTCGGGTTCTCAGGCGGACATATCAGGAAATCCCCCGACCTGAAATCCTTCTATCACCTGCGTCCTATGGACAACACGCTGTACTATATATCGGAGAGCGGAAAGGTTGACTCATGCGGATATTTTGATTTCATTGAGGTTCCGTCTCAGACCACGCTCAAGGGTCTCACCACCGATGATGCGGATTATCTGATGACAATACCCTCCGTCACCCACGAAAATTCCGATTATTATATCGTGTCCATAGCCCAGCAACCGGTTTATGTGCTTTCCAAATCCACCGGAAAACTGACCGGATATAAGCCTGAGAATTCCAGTTTCCTTGTCTTCAACCGCGCAGTTGTAGGCATCACCGACGATCAGATAATATGCTCATTCCCGTCCGAGGAAGCCAAACACGCCGCCAGGACATTCACCAACGCCCCCGATGACCTTAAGACCATGTACCGGGATATGGCCGCCAGCGAGAACGAATCACTTATTTTCTACCACCTCAATAAGTAAACAGGCTTTTATTTCCAACCTTTTTGAAGCTTGTTACGTCTAACATGTGAAACCGCTCGGGAAACAGTAAGCGTAATTGTAGAACAAACAAAAACAAAGAGTTATGGAAGATATGTTATTCGTAATCGGTATTTGCGTAGTTCTCCCCATAGTCGTAGTATGGCTGAATACACGTAAAGCACAAAATGAGACCAACAAAAGAACAGAGGTTTTGCTCAAGGCCATTGAGTCCGGCGCAAACATTGACACAGAGCTGTTCAGGAACCAGTTTACTCCCGCCAAGACTATCAAAGAGAAACTGCTGGACAGACTGACCGCAGCATGCATAGTATCGGCTGTCGGACTGGCTATTTGCATTGCATTGTTGATATTGGCATATAATGGCGGCTTATCTTCAGACTTAGCTAATTTCATCCTTATTTCCGGTGGAATAATCCTGGCTGTAGGCATTTCCTTGTTTGTTGTCTATTTTGTAGGCAAGAGAATGCTTGCCAGTGAGATTGAGACCGAAGAAAAGACCCTAAGTAAAAAAGAAAAATAAATGACCCGAGAGCGGTTCATCGACCTTGTCAGGACTGAGCAGGAGCCTTTACGCAGGTTTCTGCTTGGACTGTGTAGCGGCAACGCTTCGTTGGCCGATGACCTGGCTCAGGATGCACTGGTGCGGGCTTATGTCGCATCGGGTTCTTTCTTGGGACTGTCCAGATTCAGAACCTGGCTCTTCAGGATTGCCTATAACTGTTTCATTGACAATTGCAGGAAAGCGGCTCCTGACACAGTATCCAGCGAATCTTTTGAGGCGCAAAGCGTACTGTCCGATGACTCCACCGATGACGCTTTCCGCTATCAGCAATTATATCAGGCGCTTGACAGAATCTCCGATAAGGAACGTGCCGTGATAGTTCTCCACTATTTTGAGGACCACGACATAAAAGATATATCATCCATAATGCAAATACCGTCCGGTACAGTGAAATACCTTCTCTCTATCGGACGCAACCACTTAAAAGAACATCTTAGCTTATGAACGGAAAGGAAAACATTGAAGAGATACTTCGCAGCAACAAGCCGCAGGTAAAGGATGACCCCACATTCCTGCTTGAGACACAGCGCCGCATGAAACAGGTTGAAGGTATAAAGGCCGAAGTTGACCGTCAGCGTTCCCATGGTCGCATTTTGCTTATTGTCACACTGGCATTAGGCATTGCAATAGGAGCCTTTGCCACCTTCATAGGCTATCTCTGTCCGTTCAATCCGGAAACCAGTGCCATGGCCGGCATAATCATGTTCCTTACTACCTGGAAGCAGTATTTCCTTATCCTCCTGGCCGCCCTCTCCGTCTCACTGGCTTTCCTACTCTCCCGTTCCCGGAACGCTAGATCATTAACCTTCTGCATTGCCGTGACAGTCATCACTAGTCTGCTGACCATCTCCTGCAACAACAATACTACGGACGGAGCCACTAAGGTCGATGCCACCAAATGGGATAAAGAGCCGGATTCACATTTCGCTTCACAGCGCATAATTCCTCTGGAAACCGGCCAAGACTTCCTGATGGGCGACATTAAGAATATCACAACCTATAACGATACATATTTCATCCTTGATTCACGCAATGTGATTTTCAGGTTTGACCAGGATGGAAGGTTTTTATCCAAGATAGCGCGTCAGGGAAGAGGACACGGAGAATACTCTGATGCCAGTATCATTGACGTGTTCGGAGATGAGGTATATGTCCTTTCCACCTATGAAAAGAGAATACTTACCTACTCTTTTGACGGGGAGTTCCACAAGGAGATAAGCCTGGATGAGTGGTATTTTGATATGGCAGTTGAGGACAGTTACATACTGCTGTTCTCAAATGGCTCAAACAACAGTTTCAAAAACTACGTCAAAATAACCCCGAATGGAGAGATTCTGGATTCATGGGATGATTTCAGCAAGAACACCAGCTTTACATTGGGAGGAAAGTTCCTGAACAAGCAAGGCAGTTCCATATTCTACTTCAAGCCTTTTGATTACCGCATATTCGAGTATGACGGAAACGGTTCAAAGCAGATAGCCGAATTCAATTTCACTAATAACGAGCGTTACGACAAAAGTGACATGGAGGATATCGTAGAATTCAACGATATGGTCCGAAACACGGAATACGTAAGGAAGTTCAATTCGGCTGCAAAGGTTGGCGACAAACTCGTTGTTACCTATAGTATGTATCTGAACGAATACGGAATAAAGGATTTTATAATCATTGATGACCTCAAGGCTGGCAAGTGCTACAACTACTGCCTGCAAGAGCAGGGCTTATGCTCCACCCCGTTCCCCGGATACGGCTATTACCTGTGCGACAAGGCTTTGATAACATATACCACGGCATCGGGCTTTATAATGGCTAACGGCGAAAAAATGGACAAAGAAACTCTCTCCCAGATATCCCCCGAGGGCAATCCCGTCCTGATGCGCTTTGAATTCAGCAATTAACAAAAAATACGCCCTTTATACACATCATATCGGATTTTTGCAGTATCTTTGTACCCGTAAGCCGCGATACAGCCCTTCCAAGGGATTTCCAAAAGCGGCAATCAATCCGATTTTTCATTAACGTTATACCTTACGTAATATCAGTGTGCCTTCCTTGTGCCATGGATATTGCCGAGGTTCAATAAAACAATGTTTGACATACTGCAATTAAAGAGCAAGAGTCTGGATGAGCTCCAGGCCATTGCAAAAGAGATGGGTATCAAGGCAAAGGATGACAAGAACCAGCTGGTTTATGACATTCTGGACGAGCAGGCAATATCGGCCGCCAAGAACAAGCCCGAAAAGGAGCGCCGCGACCGCAAGAAGGTAACCCGCAAGAGCGATTCCGAGAAAGTCTATACCGCCGATGAGAATGGCCAGGCCAAATCTGTTGAAAAGAAAAAGAACAATGCCCCCAAACCTGAGCCCAAAGAGGTGAAGGAGGCCGCTCAGCCCCAGCAGCCCAAGGAGGAGAAACCGCAGCAGCAGGAGGCACCCGCAGCCCAGGGCAAGAAGAAGCGTAGCCGCGGCGGCAATCAGAACCAGCCTAAGGCCGAGCAGGAAACGCCCGCACAGCAGCCCGTTCAGGAGCCTGTAAAGGAGCAGCCCGCTGTTGAGCCCGTCCAAAAGGAGGAACTCCCCCAGCCCGCTCCCAAGGCCGCCGCATCCAAGCGTCGTGGCCGTCCCCGCAAGCAGCAGGTTGAGGTACCCCTGCCCGAGATTGACGATGATATAGTATCACAGCCAGTAACTGACGCTTACGAGCAGGAAGAGGAGCCCGTACGTCAGGTAGCCGAGCCTGCCAACAATCCGGAACCCGCACAGGCACCTGTTCAGGAGCCCCAGCAGGAGCAGCCCCGTCAGGAGCAGTTCCAGCCGCGTCAGCAGAACGGACAGCCCAACAATCAGCGTCAGCAGAACAACCAGAACCAGAACAACCAGCCCAACCAGAACCGCCGCCAGATGCAGGAGGAACGCATGTACGACTTTGGTGACGTTCTTAAAGGTGAGGGCGTCCTGGAGATCATGCCCGATAACTACGGATTCCTGCGTTCATCGGACTACAACTATCTGGCATCACCTGATGACATTTACGTATCACAGTCACAGATCAAGCTCTTCGGCCTTAAGACCGGCGATGTTGTGGAGGGCGTAATCCGTCCGCCTCGTGAGGGTGAGAAGTATTTCCCTCTGGTAAAGGTATTCCGCATAAACGGTCTGGAGCCCTCTGTGGCACGTGACCGCGTTCCGTTTGAACACCTGACTCCGTTGTTCCCCGATGAGAAGTTCACCCTGTGCAACGGCAAGAACGATAACCTGTCGGCCCGCGTGGTTGATATGTTCGCTCCCATAGGTAAGGGACAGCGCGCCCTTATAGTTGCCCAGCCCAAGACTGGTAAGACCATACTCCTCAAGGATATAGCAAACTCAATTGCTGCCAACCATCCTGAGGCATACATGATAATGCTGCTCATCGATGAGCGTCCTGAGGAGGTTACCGATATGGCCCGCAGCGTAAAGGCCGAGGTCATTGCATCAACATTTGATGAGCCTGCCGAGCATCACGTTAAGATTGCCAGCATCGTAATCGAGAAGGCCAAGCGCATGGTTGAGTGCGGACATGATGTAGTGATATTCCTTGATTCTATCACCCGTCTGGCCCGCGCCTACAACACCGTTGCACCTGCATCAGGCAAGGTTCTTTCAGGTGGTGTTGATGCCAACGCACTGCACAAGCCCAAGCGTTTCTTCGGTGCCGCACGTAACATCGAGAACGGAGGTTCACTCACAATCGTAGCCACCGCCCTTATCGATACCGGCTCCAAGATGGATGAGGTTATCTTTGAGGAATTCAAGGGTACAGGTAACATGGAGCTCCAGCTGGACCGCAACCTGAGCAACAAGCGTATCTTCCCCGCAGTGAACATCGTGGCTTCAAGCACCCGTCGCGACGACCTGCTGCTTGACCAGACCACTCTGGACCGCATGTGGATACTGCGCAAGTATCTTAGCGACATGAATCCCATCGAGGCCATGGAGTTTGTCAAGGACCGACTTGAGAACACTCAAGACAACGCCGAGTTCCTGGCCAGCATGAATTCGTAACCTTATTAGGGTCCTCTTAATACAGAAAAGCCGCATCACCTGCGGCTTTTCGTGTTTTCATAAATAAGGTTAACGGATTTGGAAACTAGGCGATTACGTCCTATGTTTGCTGTCAGAGTATCAATAATCCTTGTTTATGAGAATAACTGCACTGACCTTTTCCACTTTGTTTTTGATAACGACGTTCTCATCGGCCCAATCAAAGCATCAGTATGTTGACCTTGGACTAAGTGTAAAATGGGCCACCTGTAATATAGGTGCCGATAAGCCCGAAGAACACGGAGAATACTTCTCCTGGGGTGAAACGGAGAATAAAAGGATCAACAACTGGGAAACATACAAATTCACCGAAGGAGACAAAAACGAAATCTCAAAATACTGCAGCAATTCCCAATACGGATGGCACGAACTGGCCGACAGCTTATCGGCCCTGGAACCGGACGATGACGTAGCCCATAAAAAATGGGGCGGAAACTGGCGCATTCCCACAAAGGCCGAGATGAAGGAACTCCTTGACAACTGCACCTGGACCTGGACCACCCGCAATGACATCAACGGATACCTGGTAACCGGCAAGAAACCCGGTTATACTGACCGCTCTATTTTCATTCCGGTTACAGGAGCCTATGACAACGGCAAGTTATTTGGGTCAAAAGACCACGGCCACTATTGGTCAAGAGACTGCGGCACAGTTTATCCGGCCGATGCATACACCCTTGAACTGTCTGTCAGGGAAGCCTCCGTCGGAATGATATCCCGCTGCCAGTCCATTGCCGTCCGTCCGGTCTGCCAGTAAAAATCATCAATAGTTTGCAATATGAGACTTTATCCTTTGTTTATTTGTGCAACACTGTCCCTACTCTTCTCCTGCAAGAGTGAGACCAATAATGACGTAATCCGCCTGGACGGTACTTTCGATGACAACTATCTGGAAAGCTGGGAGTATATAATTCTTGAGGACGATAATCTGGATGCCGAACTTGGCATAATCAACCAGAGTATTCAGTACGATGACGGATTGTTCTTTGTACACAGTTCTTCTTATGACAACTACAAGAACACCACAATCAAGGTGTTTGACCGATCCGGCCGCTATCTCAACAACATCGGCCGCATAGGGCGTGGCAGAAATGAGGTGCTGACCTTGGAAAAATGGATTCTTGACAGAGATAACAATGAGGTACTGATAGCTCAAAGCTTTGGACACCCAAGTACAGTTACGATCAAACGATATGACTATTCCGGCAACTATCTTGGGCAGACCGTTACCGATACGCTTAGCGACAACTGCATTATGATGGATATAGCCAAGATGACATCGGACGGTACGCTTATAATTCAGGATAACATCATTCACAACAATCCTTCACACGATTATTTCAATATCAACAAGGACGGTAGCATAAGCACTCCGCTTGACCTGCAGGAATACCATCTAAACCAGGGCTTCTTCTTTGACATAGCCGAATTCTCGATGTCAGGTGCAATTACAAGCGATAATTCAGGAGGCAAACAGACCACTATCGGAATATTCAACCAGTATTCTGACACCACCTATGTAATCCGCAAGATGGACAACCACATCTACCGTCTTTACGGCGACAAATCGGATTGTATAGCCAAACTCTCCTTTATGCCCGATGCACCCGAAAAGATGAAAAAAGGTATTGAAATGGAAGATGATGAGTTTTATTCATACTGTCTGGGCTATTTCATGGATATGAAGAACTATATGTTTATCGGCAACTATGAGGATAATTACATTTTCGATAAAGAGTCCTCTAAGATATACCGTATAGAGCCCGATACCATATATGCCAAATTCCCGGATCACAGAGTTTCTTCGGTCTACGGTAATGATGTCATAGCGTTTGTGGATGTAGAGAGCATCCAGGAAGCTTTGGAACGTATGGACAGCAAGGATTACGACCATCGCTACACTCCTGAGGTGGAGGCCTTCTACCGCAAGGTTAAAGACTGCACCAATCCCCCAATCATCATCGCTCACTACAAGAGCAAGCCATAAAAAAAGGGACAGTTTCAGGCTGTCCCCTTTTTGTTTCATACCGATTGATCAGAACGGCAGGTCATCTTTCTCGTTGCTGGGAGCGAAGGGATCCGGAGCGGAAGCTGCGGGAGCGGCATCAACGTAGGGCTGAGCTGCGGGAGCGGCGCCGTTTACGTCGTGGCTTACGCGCCAGGCGCGGATATCGTTGTACCAGCGGCCGTTGAACTCGCGGGCGTTGATGTCAAAACTTACTACTACCTCATCACCTATGTTGATGGCGGCCTGCTGTATCTTATCCTCACCGAAGATGCTGAACATCATCTTCTTGGGATACTGCTCACCAATGGTTTCCAATACGTACTCCTGTATTTTCCAAGGATTGCCTGATGCCTTGGCCACACCTGAGCGTGCCTCAAGGACTGCGATAATTTTACCTGTAATATCCATTATTCCGAATGTGTTTGAATTAGTATCCGCGAATTTAAGACTTTTCCCTTTTTGGTCCCATATTTTTCCACTCTATTTTTTCCACATTACCATTACTTTTCCCTATCTTTGTGAGACGCTCAAACCGACAAATAACAAAAAGGAATATATATGAATTTTACTGTATCAAGTTCGGCTCTTTCAAGCCGCTTATCAGCTATCAGCCGCGTTATTAACCCTAAGGCTATCTACCCGATTCTTGAGGATTTCCTGTTCCGTATCGAGAACGGTAAACTGACCGTAACCGCTGCCGATAATGACACCACCCTGGAGACCATTATCGACCTTGTTGACTCCAGCGCAGACGGCCAGATAGCACTGCCCGCAAAGACCCTTCTTGACGCTCTCAAGGAGATCCCCGAGCAGCCCCTGACATTCAATGTAAACGACAGCAACTACGAGATAACCGTAAACTACCAGAACGGTGAGTACAAGATGGTCGGCCAGAACGCCGACGAGTACCCCACCCCCGCCGTACTTCAGGAGGGTTCGGTAAGTCTGGAGATATCGGCCCAGGTTCTTTCAGACGGCCTGGCACGCACCATTTTCGCTACGGCCGATGACGAGCTCCGTCCCGTCATGAACGGTATCTACTTTGACATCAACGAGGAGGGCGCCACATTCGTTGCTTCCGATGGCCACAAGCTGGTTTGCAACCGCAACAGCAACGTCAAGACTGACGGCAAGTCATCATTCATTCTGCCCAAGAAGCCGGCATCACTCTTCCGCTCGCTCATAGGCAAGGAGGCCGAGACTATCACCATAGAGTTTGACAGCCGCATAGCACGCTTCTCACTGCCTGAGTTCCGTATGGTATGCCGCCTCATTGACGGCCGTTACCCCAACTATGCATCAGTTATCCCGCAGAACAACCCGCATCACCTGATCATAGACCGTCAGACACTGGTAACAGCACTGCGTCGTGTATCAGTATTCTCACCTGCCAGCAGCGGTCTTATCAAGCTGCGCATTGAGAAGGATAAGGTTGACATATCAGCCCAGGATATAGATTTCTCAACATCCGCCAAGGAGAGCCTGGCATGCCAGTATGAGGGCACCAACATGAGCATCGGTTTCAAGGCCGGTTTCCTGATTGACATCCTCAACAACATTCCCAGCCAGGAGATCACCCTTCAGTTGGCCGATCCCTCACGCGCAGGTGTGATTGTTCCCACCGAGCAGGCTGAGGGCGAGAATCTGCTTATGTTGCTCATGCCAATGGTTCTGAACGACTGATGAAACTCAATCTTGACAAACCGGTAGTGTTCTTTGACCTGGAGACCACAGGCACCAACAC
>DBYT01000137.1:25286-36711 GCA_002309915.1 Bacteroidales bacterium UBA1179
ATGCATACCCGCCGTATCAACCCCGAGATGCATATCCCCGAGCAGGCATCGGCCGTACACGGCATCTATGATGACGATGTAAAGGACTGCCCCACCTTCAAGGAGGTAGCCAAGGAGATAGCACGTGACTTTGAGGGCAGCGATATAGCAGGATTCAACTCAAACCGTTTTGACGTACCCCTGCTGGCCGAGGAGTTCCTGCGCGCAGGCGTGGACATTGACCTGAGCCGTCACCGTTTCATTGATGTGCAGGTTATATTCCACAAGATGGAGCAGCGCACCCTTACGGCCGCCTACAAGTTCTACTGCGGCAAGGACCTGACCGATGCCCACAGCGCCGACGGTGACACCCGTGCCACCTATGAGGTGCTCATGGCCCAGTTGGACCGTTACCCCGATGACCTTAAGAACGATATGGGATTCCTCTCAGAGTTCTCATCGTTCACACGCAACGTTGATTTTGCCGGCCGTATTGTACTCAATGACAAGGGTCAGGAGGTATTCAATTTTGGCAAATACAAGGATATGCCTGTAATCGAGGTGTTCAAGCGTGATCCCGGATACTACTCCTGGATTCTGCAGGGTGATTTTGCACTCAACACCAAGCAGGTACTTACAAGAATAAAACTGCAGTCCAGATAATGGATATACTGAACGGAAAACATATTGTTCTGGGAGTGACCGGAAGCATAGCCGCCTACAAGGCCGCCTTCCTGGTACGTCTGCTCATCAAACGCGGAGCCGAGGTCCAGGTTGTAATGACACCGGCAGGAAAGGAGTTCATAACTCCCCTCACCCTCTCCACCCTTACCCGCAAGCCCGTGGTAAGCGAGTTCTTTGACCGTCGCGACGGCTCATGGAACAGCCACGTGGATCTGGGTCAGTGGGCCGATGCCATGCTGATAGCCCCCTGCACCGCATCAACCATAGGCAAGATGGCCAGCGGCGTGGCCGACAATATGCTTATCACCACATACTACTCAATGAAGGCTCCCGTGTTCATTGCTCCGGCCATGGACCTGGACATGTACCGCCATCCCGTGACACAGCACAATCTGGAGACCCTTCGTTCAATAGGCAACATCATCATCGAGCCCGCCAGCGGTGAACTTGCAAGCCAGTTGGTTGGCAAAGGCCGCATGCAGGAGCCTGAGGAGATAGTTGCCGCACTTGAGGAGTATTTTTCAAAGCAGGCCCAGCTTTCAAAAAAAAAAGTCCTGATAACAGCGGGACCCACCTATGAGCAGATTGACCCGGTCCGTTTCATAGGCAACTGGTCAACCGGCAAGATGGGATTTGCACTGGCCGAGGAGTGTGCACAGCGCGGTGCTGAGGTAACACTGATAGCAGGTCCCGTAAGCCTGGTCACAGAGCATCCCAACATCAAACGCATAGACGTAAAGTCCGCACATCAGATGTATGAGGCGGCTATGGAGAATTTCCCCGGTTCCGATGCCGCCATCCTGTGTGCCGCCGTGGCCGATTTCACTCCCGCGCAGGTATCGGACACCAAGATCAAGCGCAAGGGTGATATGACCATCACTCTCAAGCCCACTGAGGATATAGCCGCAGCACTTGGCGCAATCAAGCGCCCCGACCAGCGTATGGTAGGCTTTGCATTGGAGACAGACCATGAAGCTGACAACGCACAGGGTAAACTTGAGCGCAAGAATCTGGATTTCATAGTTCTGAATTCTCTTAATGACAAAGGTGCGGGATTCGGTTATGATACCAACAAGGTTACCCTGATTGACCGTAAAGGCAGCCAGGAACTCCCGCTGCAGTCCAAGAAGAACGTAGCCAAGGCCATTATTGACAAACTGGCCGGACTGCTGTTCTGCCTGACATTCCTGCTCATGCCCTTCAAGGGTCAGGCCCAGGAACTCGACCCCACCCTCACCGTCAACACATCCAAGATACAGGGTACTGACAAGGATGTTTTCAATTCACTTGAGAACGCCATCAAGGAACTGCTCACCCATCAGGTATGGACCGATTATCATTTCTCAGGAAAGGAACGCATCCAGTGTAATTTCAACCTGACAGTCAACAAATATGATGCACAGACCGGCAAGATGAACTGCGAACTGACAGTTCAGAGCAGCCGTCCCGTATACGGATCCACCTACAACACCACCGTTTTCAATTTCCGCGACACCGAGGTTGAGTTCAACTATACCGAGCAGGACCGCCTTGAGTATATGCCCGGCATGACCCCTGACAACAACCTGACAGCCATCCTGGCCTACTACAGCCTGCTTATCATAGGATTGGATTTTGACACCATGTCGCCCAACGGAGGCACCGACATACTGCGTCAGGTTGAGAACATAGCCGCTGGCGCCCAGTCACTTGGAAGCGGATGGCGTTCATTCGATTCACAGGCAAACCGCTACGCCATCATCACCGACTACATGAGCGGCACCATGGCCGATTTCCGCCAACTGCAGTACAAGTATCACCGTCAGGGACTGGATGACATGTCTGCCAACGCAGACCGCGGACGAGCCACCATTACCGAGAGTCTGGAACTGCTCAGGAAGGCCAAGCTGGCCAAGAGCACATCTGCCCTTCCCTCACTCTTTACCGAAATCAAGAAAGACGAGCTGGTCAATATATACAGCCAGGGAATCAATAAGGAGAAGCAGAGCGTAAAGGAGCTGCTCAGCCAGATCAATCCTTCGCTCTCAAATCAATGGGATGCCATAAAAACCAACTGATGCTTAAGGAAATACACATAAACAATTACGTTCTGATAGACCGTCTGGACATAGATTTCCGGGAGGGCTTTTCAGTCATGACCGGTGAGACAGGCGCCGGTAAATCCATAATTCTGGGTGCCATGAACCTGTTGCTGGGAGGACGCGCCGACTCCAGAACCATAATGCAGGGCGCTGATAAATGCACCATCGAGGGCACATTCTCCATTGGAGGTTACGGTTTGGAGCAGTTCTTCAATGACAACGAGCTGGATTATTTCCCCGACGACACCACCCTCCGCCGCGAACTCCTGCAGTCCGGCAAGAGCCGCGCATTCATAAATGACACCCCTGTATCGCTCAACCAGATGCGTGACCTGGGATGCCGCCTCATAGACATTCACTCACAACACCAGAACCTTGCATTGGGCACACAGTCCTTCCAACTGGATGTTGTGGATACCATAGCCGCAAACGCTGACATTAAGACTGCTTACGAGCAGAGTTTTGACAAATGGTCAGCCCTGAAGGCCGAACTGGCACGCCTCAAGGCCGAATTCGAGTCCGATAACACCGACCGCGAGTATCTGGAGTTCCAGCTGAAAGGTCTTGACGACGCCCGCCTCAAGGAGGGTGAACTGCAGGAACTTGAGCAGGAGTCCGATATCCTGGAACATGCCGAGGAAATCAAACAGGAACTCTTCCGTGCATCGGAACTGATATCCGGCGATGAGGACGGCACCCTGACACGGCTTCGCAGTGCGCTGCAGTCACTGCGCTCGGCACAGAAGAACTGGCCGCAGGCACAGGAACTCTCAGAGCGTCTGGACAGCTGCCTGATTGAACTCAAGGACATAGCCGAGACAGTTGATGACGCCCAGGAGGGCATTAACTTCGATCCCGCCCGCCTGGAGCAGGTAAACGAGCGTCTGGACCTGATTTACACCCTGCTCAAGAAACATAAGAAAGAGAATATTTCCCAGCTTCTGGAACTTGCCGAGAGCATCCGCACCCGTCTGGACCGCAGCGGCTCATACGAACTGGATATTGAGAAACTGACCGCACAGGTGGAGGCAGCGCATGGGGAGATGGAAAAGCGTGCATCGGAACTCACCAAATCACGTCAGAAAGCATCAGACACTATAATAAAGGAGATTAAGGCTCTGCTTGTGCCGCTGGGCATACCCAACGTACAGTTCGGTGTCGATATCCGGCCCGCAGCCGAGTTTGACCGCACAGGCCATGATGACCTCAGGTTCATGTTCTCGGCCAACAAGGCGGTTCCCATGCAGGAGATATCAATGGTGGCATCGGGCGGTGAAATTGCCCGTGTAATGCTCTCAGTCAAGTCTCTGATAGCAAGCGTACGCACCCTGCCCACCATCATATTTGATGAGATTGACACGGGCGTATCAGGTGCCGTGGCCCAGAAGATGGCGCTTCTTATGGAACAGATGGCCGGCGCTGACCGTCAGGTACTTGCCATCACCCACCTGCCCCAGATAGCAGCCCTTGGCCACACCCACTACAAAGTATACAAAACCGAGGAGAATGATGCCACACGCACCCGCATAGCGCTCCTCGACTATAATGAAAGAATACGTGAGATTGCCTCGATGATGAGCGGCGCTACGCTCACACAGGCAGCTCTTGACAATGCAAAAACACTGATTGACAACAATGGAAGATGAAATGATATTCGGCATACGTGCCGTCATTGAAGCAGTTCAGGCAGGTAAGGAGATTGACCGCCTGCTCATAAAGAAAGACATGCAGGGAGACCTCTCAAAAGAGCTCTTTGCCGCCATCAAGGGTTTGGACATTCCAGTCCAGAGAGTACCCGTGGAGCGTCTTAACCGCATTACCCGCAAGAACCACCAGGGCGTGATTGCCTTCACCACCCAGATAACCTACCAGCATGTAGAGGATCTTGTCCCCACCCTGTTCGAAGAGGGCAAGGATCCCTTCTTTGTACTTCTGGACGGTGTGACCGATGTCCGCAACTTCGGAGCAATTGCCCGTACGGCCGAGTGCGCCGGCGTGGATGCCATCATCATCCCCTCCAAAGGCAGCGTTAGCGTGAATGCCGATGCCATCAAGACATCGGCCGGAGCATTACACACCCTGCCCGTCTGCCGCGAGAATCAGATAAGTTCAACCATCAAATATCTCAAAAACTGCGGAATCCGCATTGTAGGAGCCACCGAGAAGGGTGACAAAGACTACACCAAGGGTGATTACCGCGGTCCCGTATGCCTTATCATGGGAGCCGAGGACAAGGGTATCCCACAGGAACATCTGGCACTGTGTGACGAATGGGCACGCATCCCCATCCTGGGCAAGATCGAGTCACTGAACGTATCAGTCGCCGCAGGTGTCCTCATGTACGAAATCGTCAAGCAGAGACTCTGACAATTTGTCGCAAAACAGCGTTTGGTCTGTTTGTTGCGTGTCATTCCATAGAAATAAAAACTAAAAGACTATGGAATACAATCAGAACAATCAGAACAAACCGCAGAACCTTGAGCAGTTCGCCATCAATCTGAATGAGCGGGCGCGTAAGGGCAAGCTCGATCCGGTCATAGGCCGTGACGAGGAGATAAGGCGTGTCTTGCAGATACTGAGCCGCCGAACCAAGAACAATCCTATCCTGATAGGTGAACCGGGAACCGGTAAGACCGCCATAATTGAGGGTCTCGCCCAGCGTATCGTGCGCGGCGACGTACCCGAGAATCTTAAATCCAAGACCGTCTATTCACTTGACATGGGCGCGCTCGTAGCAGGCGCCAAATATAAAGGTGAATTCGAGGAGCGTCTTAAAGGCGTAATTAATGAGGTGATACAGTCCGACGGCAGTTTCATCCTCTTCATAGATGAGATTCACACTCTGGTAGGTGCCGGAGCCGGTGAGGGCGCAATGGATGCCGCAAACATCCTCAAACCCGCACTTGCCCGAGGTGATTTGCGTGCCATAGGTGCCACCACCCTGAACGAGTATCAGAAATACTTTGAGAAGGACAAGGCCCTGGAGCGCCGATTCCAGACCGTAATGGTCGATGAGCCCGATGTTCAGAGCTCAATCTCCATCCTGCGTGGACTTAAGGAGCGCTATGAGAACCACCACAAGGTTCGTATCATGGATGAGGCCGTGATAGCCGCCGTAGAGCTCTCAAACCGTTACATAACCGACCGTTTCCTGCCCGATAAGGCCATCGACCTTATGGATGAGGCTGCAGCCAAACTGCGTATGGAGCGTAACTCGGTCCCCGAGGAACTCGATGAGATAACCCGCCGGCTCAAGCAGCTGGAGATAGAGCGTGCCGCAATCAAACGTGAGAACGACACCGTCAAACTCAAGCAGCTTAACGCCGAGATTGAGGAACTCCAGAAACAGGAAAAGGATATTCGCGGCAAATGGGAGTCCGAGAAGGTCCTGGTATCAAAGATCCAGCAGGACAAGCAGAGCATAGAGCAACTCAAGATAGAGGCCGATAACGCCGAGCGTGACGGCAACTACGGCCGCGTAGCCGAGATCCGTTACGGCAAACTCAAGGAGTTGGAGGCCGATATCGCCAAAATACAGGAGGAACTCCACTCCAAGCAGGGTGACAGTGCCCTTGTTAAGGAGGAGGTAACCGCCGATGACATAGCCGAGGTGGTATCCCGCTGGACCGGCATACCTGTAAACCGTATGCTGGAGAGCGAGCGCGAGAAACTGCTTCACCTTGAAGAGGAACTGCACAAACGTGTAGTCGGTCAGGAGGAGGCCATCAGCGCTGTTGCCAACGCAGTACGCCGCAGCCGCGCCGGACTGCAGGATCCCAAGCGCCCTATAGGCAGTTTCATATTCCTGGGCACCACCGGCGTAGGTAAGACAGAACTTGCCAAGGCTCTGGCCGAATACCTGTTCAATGATGAGAAACTCATGACCAGAATAGATATGAGTGAATACCAGGAGAAGTTCTCAGTGACACGTCTTATCGGAGCCCCTCCCGGATACGTAGGTTATGACGAGGGCGGCCAGCTTACCGAGGCAGTACGCCGCAAGCCCTACTCCGTCGTTCTGTTCGATGAGATTGAGAAGGCCCACCCCGACGTATTCAACATTCTGCTGCAGGTACTTGATGACGGCCGTCTGACCGATAACAAGGGACGTACGGTCAATTTCAAGAACACCATAATAATAATGACCAGCAATCTGGGCAGTGATTACATACGTGAGAAATCTGCACAGATAGGAAAAACCGATGCCCAGCGTCAGGAGTGGCTTGACGAGACCCGCAAGCATCTGCTTGAAATGCTTAAGCAGACCATACGTCCCGAGTTCCTGAACCGTATTGACGAAACCGTGGTATTCATGCCTTTGCGTGAGTCCGAAATAAGACAGATCGTAAAACTTCAGACACAGAGCGTATGCCGTATGCTTTCTGAGAGCGGAATCAATCTGACGATTGACGAATCTGCAATAGACCTTATTTCAAGCGCCGGCTATGATCCTGAATTCGGTGCACGTCCTGTGAAACGTGCTTTGCAGACCTTGCTTCTGAATAATCTGTCCACAATGATACTCTCCGGCCAGATAGACCGCAACAAGCCTGTAAAGGCCTCTGCTGAGAACGGACAATTGGTTTTCAGCTAAGCAGATACAAAAAAACAACTCCGAGTGACTACAATCAAATCACTCGGAGTCGTTTTCTATCAATTATTGGAAAAGGTATAGGATTTTATTATTATTCCTTTTTTCGTTCGTGACAAAATTAGTTACTGAATTATTCACGACTATATTATTTGTTCCCAATTTGATTAAAGTTTGTTTCATCAGCATTGACAAAACGACAAATTCACAAATTTTAAAAAATCAGTAATTCTGAACGGCATTTTTTTGGAAATAAAACGGAGTACAATTAAGTTGGTATCAAAAAATCAATTACCTTTGCAACCGCAAAAGCAAATGGTACCTTGACCGAGCGGCTAGGTATCGGTCTGCAAAACCGAGTACGGCGGTTCGAGTCCGCCAGGTACCTCCAAGCAAGAAACCGGTCCGTCAGGCCGGTTTTCTTGTTTTGAGGTACCGGACGACAATACCTTTAAAAAATGACCACAAAGGCAGTTATACGTTCTATGAGACTCAGGACCCTGCCCCTTTCCACGGCGGGGATCGCATTGGGCATTATGCTGGCTTGCGCCGGACATAGCGTACCTTGGTATGTTATTCTGTTGACCATACTTACTACTGTTTCACTGCAGATTCTTTCCAATCTTTCAAATGAGCTGGGTGACTGGCTTAGCGGAGTGGACGGTGAAGACAGGTCCGGTCCTCAGTACAGCATGCAGGAGGGTGGTCTTACAGAGAATGATATGCGGTCATGCATCAGGATAATGGTTCTGGTATGCATGATTCTGGGACTGGGAATGATCCGTGCATCATTCAAAACCATATTCTGCATAGCATCCGAGAGCCTGGTGGTCCTTGGAGCCGCCGCCATCTGGGCCGCCATGCACTATACTCTGGGGAAAAAGCCTTACGGATACCGTGGCCTGGGCGATATATTCGTGTTTATATTTTTCGGACTTGTTCCGGTTGCCGGAGGTTACTTTGTATGCGCACATGCCATCAATCCCGCCACCCTTATTCCCGGTGCCGCCATCGGACTCTTCAGCGTAGGAGTGCTCAATGTAAACAACATACGTGATATGAAATCGGACGCAGCCAACCGCGTGACGGTTCCTCTGAAACTGGGAGAACACAGAGCCAGGATATATCACACCATACTGATAACAGGCGGATGGGTGCTGATGCTCCTGTTTACAATCCTGTTTACAAACGGCTGGCTCCCATACCTATATATTATAACCCTCCCACTCTATGCAAAGCATCTTGCCGGAGTCTGGAAACGCTCCGGACGGGAACTTGACCCGATGCTGCCCATGCTGGTAATTTCAACATTCATCTTTGCCCTGCTTGCAGGCACAGGTTACATTCTGCAATAATTATGCCCAAGAAAGAAGGAATACGCCAACTTTTTGACGATATAGCGGTCAAGTATGACCGTTTCAACCATATCTCATCATTCGGAGCCGACCGTTCATGGCGCCGCAAGGCCGTTCGTGCAATAGCCGACACCGACCGGCCCATTGAGGTCCTTGACGTAGCAACCGGAACCGCCGATTTCGCCATAGCGGTATCAAAAAAAGCCGCCCCCGGTTCACATATCACAGGAATTGACCTATCCGAAGGCATGCTTGAGGTAGGAAAAGCCAAATGTCAGGGCTTTCCCATAGACCTGGAGGTGGGCGATGCCGAGAACCTGCGTTTTGAAGACTGCACGTTTGACCGCGTATGCGTGGCATTCGGAGTACGCAACTTTGAGAACCTGATGAAAGGCCTCAAAGAGATGCTGCGCGTACTCAAACCCGGCGGCAAGCTCATAATCCTGGAACTTTCCTACCCAAAGAACCGTCTGATTTTTGGTTTCTACAAGTTCTATTCACTTAAGATACTTCCCAAAATCGGCGCGTCAATGACGGGCAATACAGGAGCGTTCACATACCTGCCCGACTCGATACTGAAATTCCCGCTACCGGAGAAATTCATACCCATGCTTAAAGAGGCAGGTTTCCAGACAGTCCGCGCACGCCAGTTCATGTTCGGCGTCTGCCGCATGTATTGCGCTGTAAAATAGGCGTATCATGACAAGCTACTGACTTTTTTTATAAATTCGCAACCACAACAAAACCAAAATATCATAGACTGATGAAAAAGATTGATTCTGTATTTATCCTTGCATTTGCAGCATTCTCAACATTACAGTTTTCCGGATGTAAAAAAGAAGATACTAATGTCATCAAGATGGAGGATGCAATCAAGGGCGCACAGACTGTAATAGGTGCCGACGGCAAAGAGTATCAGGTAGTTGACCTTGGCCTGACATCTGGCAACCTGTGGGCTACATGCAATATGGGAGCAACCAGCCCTGAAGAGTCCGGTTCCTTCTATGCATGGGGTGAAACCACTCCTAAGACCAAGTTCGGATGGGAAACCTACGCTCTTGCTGAAGACGGTGTAACAACACTGACGAAATACTGCACCGACGAAAAAGACGGAGTACCCGACCAGATAGTAAAACTTGAGATGGCCGATGATGCCGCATACGTAACCCTGGGAGAAGACTGGATGATTCCGGAAAGGAAGGATTTCAACGAGCTGATGACCAAGAAGAACTGCACCGTAAAATGGTGCAAGCTCAACGGCGTAGGAGGTTTTCTCTTTACCAGTGTACGCAAGGGATATGAAGGCAACAGCATTTTCATTCCCCTGGCAGGTATTAACGAATTTGATAAAGTAACACGTGCAGGAAGGTTCGGATGGTATTGGTGCAACGAACTCTATTACGACCTTGGCGACGGAACCGATCCGGATTTCGAGGAGCATTACAATTCGAATGAGGCTTATGCCTTATGGCTCGAGCACACAGATCTCGACAACCACCTTGTCAAGTCAAGACCGCGCCGTGCAGGTATCCCCATACGTCCGGTTTTCAAGGGAACCATATTTTAACGCAAAATAATACAGAGTTTATTCATATATCACATTCTTGAATTATCTTTGCACCCGATTCAGAAAAGATGGATATGGCAATTAACTTCAAAGAGATAGCAGGAGCATTCGTCGTTCTTTTCGCTATTCTTGATATTACAGGGTCAATTCCTATCATAATTGACCTGCAGCATAGGACAGGAAAGGTCCCCGCATTCAAGGTGACTATCATTTCCTGGCTTCTGCTTACCATTATCTATTTTCTGGGAGACGGAATCCTGTCTCTGTTCGGTGTGGATATCGAATCATTCGCCGTGGCCGGTTCGATTGTCATCCTGGCTATAGGATTCGAGATGATCTTTGATATTACGATATTCAAATACGATACAGGCCCCAAGGAACTCTCATCATTCGTACCCCTGGTATTCCCGCTCATAGTAGGCGCCGGTTCATTCACCACCCTTCTGTCACTGAAAGCCGAGTATCAGGCCATCAACATCATGATTGCCCTTGGCCTGAACATGATATTCATATTCATTGTGCTAAGGTCAATCAACCGTATCGAGAAGATACTTGGTCCCGGCCTTATCTATGTCCTCCGCAAGTTCTTCGGAATAATCCTGCTTGCCATTGCGGTTAAGCTTTTCACCACCAACATAGGACGCATTATAGGATAATTCAACCCTGAACTTTATATCAAGGCGGCTCCTCCCGGGGGCCGCCTTTCTGTTGATAAATAATAACATGTGCCATACATCTGATTACGCAATAATTGGGTAACTTTGCACCATATTTAAAAACTAGGAATGATAGAAAAGCACCTCGTCCTTAACGATGCAGACCCCGCAGTGTTTTACGGAGTCAACAATACCAATATGCAGCTGCTCAAGGCTCTGTTCCCTAAGCTTCGCATAGTGGCACGCGGCAACGTGATCCGCGTAATGGGTGATGAGGATGAGACCTCACGTTTTGAGCAGGCCATGCGCCAGCTTGAGATGTACTGCGCCAAATACAACTCACTCAAAGAGGAGGTTATAGTAGATATTGTCAACGGTGACGAGCCTAACGGTGAGAAGAGTTCCGATGTGATCCTGTTCGGAGTTACCGGACGCCCCATCATGCCCCGCAGCGTCAACCAGAAGAAACTGGTTACCGATTACGCTGATCATGACATGCTCTTTGCCATCGG
>DBYT01000137.1:36761-37255 GCA_002309915.1 Bacteroidales bacterium UBA1179
AAGAACAAGGAGGTCAAGCGTATCGTACTGTGCCGCCCCGCAGTTGAGGCCGGCGAGAAACTGGGATTCCTTCCCGGCGATATGCGTGAAAAGATCGATCCGTTCCTGCAACCCCTGTATGACGCCCTTCAGGATATGATTCCCACTGCCAAGCTCAAGGAGTACATGGATCTGAACATAATCCAGATTGCACCGCTGGCTTTCATGCGCGGACGCACCCTGAACGATGCCGTCGTCATACTGGATGAGGCCCAGAACACCACCCCGCAGCAGATCAAGATGTTCCTTACCCGTATGGGATGGAACACCAAGATGATCGTGACAGGTGACCTTACGCAGATAGACCTTCCGCCCACACAGATATCGGGCCTGGTTCAGGCACTTGACGTTCTGGAGGGAATTGAAGGCTTGAGCATCATCCGCATGACCAAGAAGGATATCGTACGTCATAAACTGGTTACCCGTGTTGTAGACGCTTATGACCGATACGAGCA
>DBYT01000142.1:0-143 GCA_002309915.1 Bacteroidales bacterium UBA1179
CCGTGGAACTTGCTCAAATCCCAACGCGGAATCTTGCAGACCACATAGTCAACTGACGGCTCAAAGAAATCGGTAGTATCCTTGGTAATAGAGTTCTTAAGTTCATAAAGGTTGTAACCCAGACCTATCTTACAGGCCACGAA
>DBYT01000142.1:214-5416 GCA_002309915.1 Bacteroidales bacterium UBA1179
TAATCCTCACTCTGCGGGTCAAATGCGAACTGAATGTTGCACTCACCTACTATACCCACGTGGCGGGCTATACGGATGGTGAGTTCCTCCAGTTTCTGCACCTCATGGTGTGTCAGGGTCTGTGTAGGAGCAACCACGATACTCTCGCCGGTATGTATGCCCAGCGGGTCAAAGTTCTCCATTGAGCAGACTATGATTGAGTTGCCGCTGTTATCGTTCACGCACTCAAACTCAATCTCCTTCCAGCCCTTGAGACTCTTCTCGACCAGGATCTGGGGTGAGAATGAGAATGACTTCTCGGCCAGTTTGTTGAGTTCCTCCTCATTGTCGCAGAAACCGGAGCCCAGACCGCCCAGAGCGTAAGCCGAGCGGATGATAACCGGATATCCCAGTTCACGTGCAGCTGCGCGTGCATCGTCCATAGTCTCTACGGCATGGCTCTTTATGGTCTGTACGCCTATCTCATCCAGACGCTTTACAAACAGGTCACGGTCCTCGGTGTCCATGATAGCCTTAACCTGAGTACCCAGCACCTTAACCTTATACTTGGCCAGAACGCCGTTCTGCTCCAGAGCCACACCGCAGTTCAGTGCGGTCTGACCACCGAATGCAAGCAGGATTGCATCGGGACGCTCCTTGGCAATCACCTTCTCTACAAAGAACGGAGTTACAGGATAGAAATAAACTCTGTCAGCAACACCCTCGCTGGTCTGAACAGTTGCAATATTGGGGTTGATGAGGATGGTCTCAATGCCCTCCTCCTTAAGTGCCTTGAGGGCCTGTGAACCTGAGTAATCGAATTCGCCGGCCTCACCTATCTTGAGTGCGCCTGATCCCAGGAGCAGCACTTTCTTATATTTCTTCAATGCCATAATATCAGGGTGTTAGAGTTTGGAAACAAAATCATCATAAATAAACATAGCATCAGTGTTCACCTGATCACTCTCTGAGTGGAACATCACGCCAACCCAGGGTTTGCGTGTGTTGTAGATACCCTCGACAGAACCGTCGTTCAGGTTCTTGAGGTAAACCTTCCACTGACCTACAACTGAATCCTCACGGATAGCGTAGTTGTGGTTCTGTGTGGTTATGTAGCAGCGGTCAGTTCCCACCAGCTGTACCGGCTGGTTCTGGGTGTGGTGTCCGAACTTGAGCTTGTATGTATCCATACCGCCGGCAAGACCCAGCAGCAGGCATCCCATACCGATACCCAGGATCGGGGTGTCGTTCTTGGCCATGAACTTCTGGAGGCGTGTTACGACCTCACTGCAATAACTGGGGTTACCGGGACCGTCTGAGATTACCAGACCGTCCATCTGGATCTTGCTGTAGTCATAGTTCCAGGGAACGCGTACAACCTCCAGATCCTCATTGATAAGGCAGCGTACAACTCCGGCCTTTACGCCGCAGTCTACCAGTACCACCTTCTTGGAGGCACCCTCGTTATAGGTAACAGGCTCTTTGACCGATACCTCCGGAAGCATATTGGTATATGCATACTCCTCAGGTTTTGCCTTACCGTCAAACAGTATCTTGGCGGTCATGCTGCCGTGGTTGCGGATATGCTTGGTAATTTCGCGGGTATCGACACCCTCTATACCAACCACCTTCTCACGTTTCATCCATGCATCAAGTGACTCCTTGGCGTTCCAGTGGCTGTAGAAATCACTCTTGTCACTTACAATCAGGGCGCGTGCCTGTGCGTGCTCACTCTCGGCGTTTGTGGGCAAGCCAAACTCATCAGCCGTCATGGGCTGAATACCATAGTTACCAATGACCGGATAGGTCATCACAATCAACTGGCCGCGTGATGCGGGCTCAGTCAGCAATTCCGGATAACCGGCCATAGCGGTGTTGAACACAAGCTCTCCGCTCACCGGATGCTCGTATCCGAATGACTCACCCTTGAAGCAGGTGCCGTCGGCCAAAATCAGTGATACTGTCATCTTAGTTTTATGTTTGTTTTAGTCTCTATTCGTGTAGCTAAAAAAAAGGAGAAACTGTAAAAAACAATTCCTCCTTCTAAAAAATATTTCTTTTGGAAACATTATCCCCACCGGTCTGCTTATGCTTTGGTGAGCAACTTATATTTCCTCCTATTCTTAACATGCCGCAAAGTTACGGCTTTTCCTCCAATCCTCAATTATGTAAGTGATAAGTTTTCAACAATTTTAGCATTATCACAGAGGCTTGTATTCGAATGACACGAGTTTTGCATCACCGTCCAGGAAGTATGCGGGACGCAGGGCGAAGAAGCCTTTGTAGTAATTGTGGTGATATGTGCCTACGGCTGCCTCACGGTAGTATACCTGCCAGTTCTCACCGTCTGCGCTCTTCCATACTGTGGCCTTGTTGCGGTCATTCAATATCCTTACATAAAGATCCGGGATGCTGTCTACTGCGCCGATGTTGGCGTCCTCATTATAGAAGAGGTAGAGTCCGGCACGGCTGTCGGCACCGATCTTGAAGTGAGCGGTTATCTCATACTTCTCATCAACTGCTGTGGTGGTCATAAGGGTACCGTTGTCATAGCCGGGTTCCCACTTGGCCCACATGAGCGGATTCTCGTAGTGACGCAGGTAGTCATAGTCCTGCAGGCCGCCGTTCTTCCACTTGGCACCGTTCTTGTTTACCAGTACAGGCCAGCCGTCCTTGGTCCACTTTACGCTCTCGATAATTGTGCTGCGGCCCAGTGTATGGAAGCCGTTGCGGTATGCATGATAAACAATGTACCAGTTGCCCTCAGGATCGTCAATCAGGGTTCCGTGCCCCTTTGACCACCACTGCTCGTCTGCCGAATAGGTGTGTACAAGCGGATTGAAGGGGCTATTCTCCCATGGTCCGGTTACGGATTTACTGCGTGCAACTACGCACATATGGCTTGTAGGAGGTCCTGCAGTGCCACCTTCGGCGCTGACCAGATAGTAATACTCTCCGCGCTTGAGAATCTTGGGTGACTCAAGCCACATACCCTCGGTCTCCCACTCCTCCGGGTACTGCCAGGGATCATAAACCTTCCTGTTGGGACCGGTTATTGAGAGTCCGTCAGCAGACAGAGGTGCTACGTGACCGTCATTGGTATAGAGGTATCGGTTGCCCTGCTCATCCATGGCATGTCCGGGGTCGATGCCGCTAACCATAAGTTTTACGGGCTCACTCCACGGGCCTTCCATCTTATCGGCCGTTACTACAAAGTTCTCACCGCTGCTGGTGGGATAATAGATGTAGTATTTGCCGTTCACCTTGCACAGGTCAGGTGCGTATATCGAGTAGTCATGACCCTGTACCGCACGTGCTATGGGTTCCCAGTGAAGCAGGTCTGTAGAGTGCCAGATAAGCAGACCGGGATAGTAGGTGAAGTTGGAATGGGTCATGTAGTAATCATTACCGTCGCGGAGGATGGTAGGATCAGGGTAATCGCCGGGAAAGATACAAACCTTAAGGTTCTTCTTACCGCAACCTGTAACAATCAATGACAAGGCGGCCACAGCCATAACGACAAAGGATCTGGTCTTCATATTCTATATTATTGGTTATCTATGGGATTTGCATAAATGCCCAGGAAAATGTCTGCTAGTACAGGATCTGTGCTGTATTTGTCAAGCTCCGCCATATGGGCAGTAAAGGCGTCATACTGATCCTTAGTGTAGCGGTCTGCATACTTGCTGTTGCCGTAGCGCAGATCATGTGCTATGTAGGCGTTCGGGAACAGGCGGTAGTTACTGCAGATACGCTTGTCCAGAATCTGAGCCACCTCACGATGGAACTGGACGTTGGGGACGTCACTCAGGGCCTCCAGCTCATCACGCCTTATGGGATCGCATATCTGGAAGTGTACCCTGCCCTTGTTCTGCATGATTCCGGTAAGGATGCTGTTCAGGTCCTCGCCCGGTTTCTTGATATAAGGTTCACCGTTACGGCTCTCAAAGAGCTCCAGCGCTTTGAGTATATCGCATGACTCCCATTCGTATGAGACCGATACGGGTACGATGTTGAGTTCATCAAGAGCATCGACACGATCCTTGGGACCGCTCATTCCGAACATCTTGATAACGCCCTGATCGGTACGGTCAATGCCGTCCTTGGTACGGCCGTTGCGCTGGGCAATCCATACGGACTGATGCTTCTCTGTGATGGCGTATCGGATATATTCTGACAGATGGACCGATGTGCTGTACAGTTCACGGGGATTACGCCCGCGATCCACACGGAACATCTTGTTGCTCTTGCCTATGTCAACCACCAGTTCACCCTGCATCAGGTTTGATCCGAATGTTATCTCTCCCGTATCATGACCGCCATCCCTGTAAAGAGCATACATCAGAATGCATGAATCCAGAACTATATCCCTGTGGTTACTTACATACAGGTAACGCTTGGACGTGTCCAGTTTCTCTATTCCGCCAAGTGAGAATTCCGTAATGGTACCCTCCAGAACCTGCTTGTTCATGGGAATCATGACATCATGCTGGAAATCATAGATAGTCTTGATGTTACGGATCTTGTCAGCAGCCTGCTCTACGGGCAGTTCCGGAAATACGAACCTGGCCACCAACGGGAAAGAGTTGTTGGCGGCAATGCGCTGCATCGCTGCCGGAATCTCCTCGTCGCGGTACGGACGGATATCATCGAATTTGTGGTAGTCTGTCATTTTCTCTGATCTATGAATTTGACCGGTTTTCGGCCCGTAGGCGGATAGTTGATGGCTTGTATCTCGGGGACGGGACAGATCTCAATCTCCGGTGCCACACGTATGCGTGAACGGAAACTGTCCTTGAGTTCCTTTACGACATCGAATCCGGGATCATTCTTCAGTCCTACCTTTACCAGTACATCATCGGTTCCGGCCTTGCTGTTGCGTACTATCACTACATAGTTCTCAACATAATCGGTGTTGTCCAGCACATCGTTGATGGCAGGCGGATAGAGCGTGGTCCCCTTCAGTTTGATCATGTTGTTCTTGCGGCCCAGCAGCGGTGACAGACGGTATGACCATCGGCCGCAGCGGCACTGCTCCACATGCTTACAGGCAATGTCACCCGTGCGGAAACGCAGCAGAGGCATGCCCTCAACGCCTAGTGTGGTTACAACCACCTCACCGGGCTGACCATCGGCCACGGGCATTCCGTCATCGCCAATAATCTCTACAATGATAAGCTCAGGATGCACATGACCGCCCATTCCGTACTCGCACTCGCTGAA
>DBYT01000142.1:5463-5735 GCA_002309915.1 Bacteroidales bacterium UBA1179
ATCTGACGGCCCAGCAGGTTAAGCTCGAAGTTCTGGTCACGCAGCCCCTCACCTATACCTATGATGCGGCGTATGCTACTTGAACGGTAATCTATATCGTGAGCCTCGGCGTATTCAATCAGTTTGAGTATGAATGAAGGCACACACATGATGGCATCGGGATGGAAACGGCGTATGGTATCCCACTGGAGTTCAGGGATTCCGTTACCCACGCGGATAACGCCTGCGCCCATTTCACGGAGTCCCAGGAAATATGCCATACCTGCCATGAA
>DBYT01000142.1:5827-6298 GCA_002309915.1 Bacteroidales bacterium UBA1179
AGTCGCTGCAGGTCCTTCTCGGTACAGCCGAACAGTACCGGATCACCCAGTGTACCGGATGTGGTTATGTAGTCAATTATCTTTGTCTTGGGGACACAGCAGAAATCGTCATTGTACAGTTGAAGGTCCTTCTTCTCGGTAAACGGAATGCGGGTAAGGTCCTCCAGATGCACAATCTTGTTTATGTTTATCCCGTAACTGTCAAACACGCGCCTGTAATAGGGCGAGTTCTTCTTGAGATAAACCAGATGTTTATGCAGCAGATCTTCCTGAAAAGCCTTGATCTCGGCAGCTGATGAAAACTCTATATCATTCATATAATCCTCTAAGCCAAACCAAAAATTCATCTCTCCATTTACGGCTCTCGGGCGAACCGTAAACATCACTCACTCCGAACCCGTGCTTGCCCGTTTCATACAGGATATACTTGTGACTGACACCTGCATCGGTCAGAGCTTTGTCCAAAATTAC
>DBYT01000142.1:6344-7688 GCA_002309915.1 Bacteroidales bacterium UBA1179
GGAGGACAGTCTTCAGGGATATGTTCCTCAATAGACATCATATCCCTTTTCTTGCTGCTGTACACGCCCCACTCGCCCAGCAGGCCGCGGCGGGAACGGCGGTGTGCATACTCCCCGTTCATGGTGACCACGGGATAAATGGCACCCACAAAATCAGGTCTTAAAGAGACCTTGGACGGGCCTTGAGGAAGGTTTGTATAATCCGTATCACTGAAACAGGCCGATGACATGGCCAGATGACCTCCGGCCGAAAAGCCCATCACGCCAACACGCTCAGGGTCTATACCCAGACTGTCGGCATTCTCACGCACGTATCGGATTGTCCTCTGCACGTCACAAATCATATCGGGATGACGGCGGCCGCGGAACAGGAACCGGTAATGCCAGATGCAAGAGCCCAGTCCTGCGGTACGGTACTGAAGCAGTACGGCGTTTATGCCGTTGTCACGGAGCCATTCGGACACCTCAATACCCTCGCCCTTTACATCCAGCCAGTGGTAACTGCCGCCGGGACATACAATAACTGTAGGAGCGTTACGGCTGTCATCTGCCAGATAAGGTGTAATCATCACCTCATCGGCATGCTTTTCCAGGTCAGCCCAAGGAGTAATTGTCTTGCTGCTCGGAATAATGACCGCAAGAAAAGAGAACAGCAGGTTTGCAAGCATCACTTACCCAGAAGTTTGAGCAACTCTTCCCTTGTCAACTGACGGTATTTGTGCTGAGGATCGGCATCAAAGTCCACCTCAAAATACTCCTCGTCGTAGAACGAGAGTTTGGAGTTGGTGTTGGGATTGCACTCTACATATACCATATCGGCCGGGTTGATACCTTTGGCCTGGCATATCTGGTCTGCCAGTTTCCTGCCGGCATATGTAACAGATGTACCGGGATTGTCCTGATAGAGTTCCGTTACTATAACGTACTGCTTGCCTTCAGATTCACGAATCTTGAGGCCGCATGATGAGGGCATATCCCATTCGCCCTTGAAATCAAATATCTCGTCGTAATAATCCGGTGATACTTTCATAGATTTACATTTCTTACACTTCTGTCTACATCACGACCGAATGACTTGTTGGCAAGTCGGCGGTCACGCGGGCGGTATGTGCCCTCTTCCATCTCACGCAGAGCCACGTTGCAGAACAGACGGAACATCTTCTGCTCCTGACTCTCATCAGCATAGAAACTCTTCCATGCGTAATCGTAGAGTTCCTGCAGGCGCTCCGGACTCATATGCTTGGGCTGGAACACCACCTGACCGGCGTTGTAATGGTTCCAGTCAAAGTCAAATATGCGGCCCTGACGAAGCAGGTCATCATATCCCTTGGTATGCGGGAACGG
>DBYT01000029.1:0-1696 GCA_002309915.1 Bacteroidales bacterium UBA1179
CGCCCCACCCTGAAGTTTTACGCCTGCAAATTTCCGCTTTCTACGCGACTCTGCAAAGCTTTTTCTGCTAAAAAAGATAAATGTTTTAGCCAGTTTCCTCCGCCTGGAATGCCACGCGCACCCAGCATCCTTTTTCTTGTTTTTTTCTCTCAAAAACAATATATTTGTCGTACAATTAATTAGATGACAGATTTATATGAAAAACATTAAAACAGAAGTTTGCGAACCGGCAATACCTTATTCTGTAAATGCCGGCAATAGAGGTATGTTTGCAAAGACGACAGTTCAACACAATCCCTACTCCATTGAAGAAATACATCAAATGGTTGCTGAAGGCGAAAAACAGTTTGCATCGGGCCAATGGCAGGACAGCAAAGAAATGTTCTTGGAAATAGATGAGGCTTTAGCCAAAGAAAAACACTAAACTTTCTTTTTAATGAGAGTAAGATGGAACAAGCAGTCCAAGGAACAACTTATCCGGGCTGCCAGTTACATCCGTCATGAATTCGGTCAGGAATCAATGAACGATTTTATGGCGGAGATGAAGCGTACAAACAGACTTCTTGAGAAGAACCCTCATTTGGGTCCTGTTGAACCATTATTGTCAGACCTTCCATCCAATTACAGAAGTATTGTAGTCTGCAGTTATAACAAAATAGTTTACCGTATTGTTGATAAACACATAGAGGTGACAGCACTTTGGGATACCCGAAGAGAACCCAACAATCAAATAGAGCAAACAATCAATCACTATTCCAACAAATAAAAACCGCTCCTCCAAAAAGAGAAGCGGCTAAAACGTGCAATTGGGGCCTGCCCCAATTGCTCATTTTTTGGTTTTGATTTCTATTACTCCGTTTTTTCCTTTCTCGCCCCAAACGGTTTCGGCAGCTTTGCCTTTCAGGACAGTCATGGAGCGGACGGTTTTCGGATCTATGTCTTCTATGCTTCCGTTGAATTCTTTATCGTCAACTATCAGGAGTGGCTTTTCACCCTCCGGCAAGGCTCCCTCCAACTCACGTATTGAGTATCCGTTGGACCTTACGGTAAGGCTGCTGGTGCTTGTTGCATGCGGCTGTTTGTCGGTCTTGATGTTATGCTCTTTGATTACCCCTTCGGTAGAGTTCTTGTAGTTTATGTCATACTTGACGATGGTCTTTGAGACCAGTTGCGATCCGTCAAATGCAGTGATGGTCTGACCGTCTATTACATAGCGGTTGATGGTGTCGGTCGGGGCTGTCATATCATTGGGAACTGACAGCGCAGCAAACAATGCTGAGATTAATAATGCGTTCATATTCAATTATTTATTAAAGTTAGTTTAATGCAGTGAATGATAGCGAACTGGCATCGGAATTACACGTCATCGAGTAGCTCCGTTCCTTGCCGTCGGTAAGTTTAACGGTTATGACAACCGTGCTGCCGTGAGGTTCGGCCTTAACGGATTCAATCTCTCCCACCTCAATCTTGGAGATCATCTCCATACCCTCCAGAATCTGCATGGTGCTGATAGCCGTCTGATTCTCCGGCTGCAACTGTATGTGGCCGATATGCAGACTCACAAGCATCAGAATGATTGCAGCGGCTGCCACCGAACTCCATCTGAGAATCACGCGTACAGGCCTTCTGCTCTTGGTAATGCGGTCAAAATCGGCCGTATCAATCATGTCCGATGCACCCGCGTGCGTCATCCTGA
>DBYT01000029.1:1821-4626 GCA_002309915.1 Bacteroidales bacterium UBA1179
TGTTCCATCATCAGCCTTCGGGCTGCTGAAAGCGTTGTTTTAATACTGGTTTTGGGACATCCCGTCACCTCCTCCATCTCATCAAGAGAGAGTCCCATCTCATTCCTCATATGCAGATAATGCCTCTGTGTAGGTGTGAGCAGTGCCAGGAGCGACTCCCTGACGGCATTCATATCGGCCTCATCAGTCAGGGCCGATGCCGACGGACCTCCGCTCACATCAATCCCGTCAATAGACTGCATCACAGCTCTGTTACCGCGCAGATGTGCAAGACACACCTTCTTTGTTATAGTAACAGCCAGAGCCTCAGGATTCTGTATCTCATATCCGTTCTCCGTCTGACTCCAAAGCATGATCAGCGACTCCTGTACAATATCATCGGCCGCATCGGTAATCCCCGAATCCTTCACGAAACGGCCGGCCATCAGCACCAACCTGCTCCGTATCCTTAGAGTCAACTGTTCAAATTCCTGTCGTGTCATAATCGCGTCTCTACCCCATAGTTGCAGAAAACTCCCAAAAGTAAATCGAAAACCTGAAAAATAAAACCGCTCCCCCAAAAAGAGAAGCGGCTAAAAATAGTACCAAAGGGGTCTGACCCCATTGGTATCATTTTAGAATGAGAATGAGAGGGTTGCACCCATTCCCATATCGTGCTGAGCGGTCATCATGACCGAGGGTGACAGACCAATCTTTGTTGATGTATGGTAACTACCGCCGTTATAGGTATCCTTCACCCATTCCAAACGACCCTTACCGATACCTCTGAATACAAAGCCAAGACACAGGCAAACATCGGCACCGAGACTTGCAGCATAGAAACCCACCAGTTTTGACTGGTCATACACCTGTATGCCGGAAGAAGCATAACCGACATTCGCCGCAGAATTCAGATAGGAGTAATAGAACAAGCCCGACATAACGGTAAGAATTGCACCGCCGAACAGCAATGAACCTCCGTTGGAGAACTGTTTCCTGGCACTGTTGAATGTCTTGAAAAGATCACCTTTAAGCTCTCTCTGATAATCAATATCAGTCAGTTTCTTTCCGTTATCTACCCAATAGAAATCCTTTCCGTGTCTGTCAATCAGCCTGACATTTGTGTTTATAGCCGATGGTTTGCCAACATTACCATTTTTGCTAAGATGATCAACTTCAGACATGTTTACAACGAATGTTCCGCCGTCTGAAGTCTTGATCTTAAGCGTACTTGAAGGATTCACTTCCAGGATCTCACCCTCCAGGGTACTGCCGTCATTAAAAAAAACTACATCTTGAGCATAACACATTGGAATCATGCAAACAAGAAACAACAATAAGGTTGATAAACGTTTCATAGGAATGTGTATTTAGTAATTAAGTGATGGACAAATTTATGAATATTTCCTAATAAAAAACGCCCCGGAGTACTTCGGAGCGTTTTTTTATCATGCTTTAACATCAACCTTAAGTTGAAGCTCATCCAACTGTGACTGGTCCAACGGACCGGGAGCATCCAACATGACGTCGCGGCCGGAGTTGTTCTTGGGGAACGCGATGCAGTCACGTATGCTGTCAAGCTTGGCAAAGATGCTGACAAAGCGGTCCAGTCCGAATGCCAGACCACCGTGAGGAGGTGCACCGAACTTGAATGCATTCATCAGGAATCCGAACTTGGCCTGAGCCTGCTCGGGTGTGAAGCCCAGAATCTTGAATATGGTAGCCTGCAGCTTGCTGTCGTGGATACGGATAGAACCGCCGCCAACCTCAATACCGTTTATAACCATATCATATGCATTGGCACGGACACTTGCAGGATCAGTATCCAGCAGAGGAATATCCTCAGGCTTGGGTGATGTGAACGGATGGTGCATAGCCATCAGGCGGTTCTCCTCATCACTCCATTCGTACATGGGGAAGTCAATAACCCACAGGCACTTGAACTTGTTCTTATCGCGAAGGCCAAGCTCATCGGCCACCTTAAGACGCAGTTCTGAGAGCTGCTTGCGGGTCTTCATGGCGTCATCACCGGAAAGGATCAGGATAAGGTCGCCGGCCTCGGCGTTCATGGCAGCCTTAAGCTGCTGCAGAACCTCCTGAGAGTAGAACTTATCGACCGATGACTTGACGCTGCCGTCAGCCTCGACGCGGGCGTAAACCATACCCTTGGCACCAATCTGAGGACGCTTAACGTACTCGGTGAGAGCGTCAATCTGCTTGCGGGTGTAAGTAGCGGCACCCTTTGCGCAGATACCGCCTATATATGCGGCGCTGTCAAAGACGCCGAATCCGTAGCCCTTGAGAACATCCATAAGTTCAACAAAGTGCATGTCAAAGCGTAGATCCGGTTTGTCTGAGCCGTAGTATTTCATAGCGTCCTGCCAGGTCATACGCTGGAAGGGCTCTGTAAAGTCAATTCCAAGGATGCTCTTGAACAGATGCTTGGCCATAGCCTCGAATATCTGGAGGATATCCTCCTGCTCCACGAATGACATCTCGCAGTCAATCTGGGTGAATTCCGGCTGACGGTCGGCACGCAGGTCCTCNNTCGTCACGGAAACACTTGGCAATCTGGAAGTAACGGTCAAAACCCGATACCATAAGCAGCTGCTTGAGGATCTGGGGGCTCTGAGGCAGAGCGTAGAACTGACCGGGATTCATACGTGAGGGAACCACAAAGTCACGTGCGCCCTCAGGGGTTGAGTTGATAAGAATAGGAGTTTCAACCTCCATGAAGTTCAGGTCATCCAGGAACTTACGGATCTCCATAACCATCTTGTGGCGCAGTTCCAGATTCTTACGGACGCACTGGCGGCGCAGGTCAAG
>DBYT01000029.1:4677-9212 GCA_002309915.1 Bacteroidales bacterium UBA1179
GGAGGCGTATCGGCCGCATTGATAACGTTAAGAGTATTTACCAGGATTTCAATGTCACCTGTGGGAATCTTGGAGTTCTTGCTTGAGCGCTCGCTCACCTTACCGGTAATCTGGATCACGAATTCACGTCCCAGACGGCTGGCCTGCTCGCACAGGGCGGCATCGGTGGCATCGTCAAACACAAGCTGGGTAATACCGTAGCGGTCACGAAGGTCAACAAAGACCATACCACCCATTTTACGTACTCTCTGAACCCATCCTGCCAGTGTAACGGTCGTTCCGGCATCGGCCAGACGGAGTTCTCCACAAGTTTTGCTTCTAAACATAGTCAGTTTCCTAAAAAGACCTGCAAATTTACCTTTTTTGTTTGATAAGTGTATATTATTCCCGTTTGATTTGTTCTTTGTGCCACTCGTATTACAGCATTTGCAAAAAATGCTTAACTTCGCCTCAATTAAACTATATTATAAAAGGTAAAACCAATTCAATTGCTTTATGAAAAAGAAACTTACCCGCTGGTCATTAGTGCTTGCAACTATTCTCTTTGTCTTTGCAAGTTGTAGTCTTCTGGAAGACGATTATGATGAAGACATGATTGTTGGCTCATGGACCACAAGCGGTTGGAGCTATGTATTCAATGAGGACCATACCGGTTCACGCACCCAGTCTGGCAGAACCCAGAACTTTACATGGAGCCTGGACGGCGATGAACTGGAACTCAAGATTGAAGGATATGAAGAGGGACAGACAGAAATCGTAACATTCATAGTTTACATCATTGAGGAACTCAATGAAACCAGAATGGAGGTTTACGACAGCGCCGATTCCAAGAAGGAGATAATCGTATTTAAGAAGAAATGAAACCTAAACTGAAAAAAGCCCTCAAGATTACCGGAATCTCACTTGGATCACTGATAGGATTAGTGATCATACTGGTTCTGGTGGTTTGCTGGATCGTGTTCTCATCATCCGGCCTTACCAAAGTTGCGGAGAAAGCAATTGACAAATACTCTCCCGCCCGCGCCAAGATTGATGACGTGGACCTGACTCTTGTGGGTTCATATCCGTTCCTGGGATTCCGTCTGAACGGTCTGGTTGTGTATGACGACATGGAAGCGTCGCCCTACGACACCCTTGCCGCAGTCGATGAATTCACGGTAACGGTTGATTTCAAGACCCTTTACAAGGAGAAAAAGATCATCCTGACCAACCTGTTCATCAGCGGTGTTGCCGCCAACCTCTATACTGCGGCCGACGGCAGTTCCAACCTGGATGTGTTCGGCACGTCTGAGGAAGAAGAGGAACCCAAGGATGACGAGAGCAGCATGGATATCTATGCTGACCTGCAGAAGATCTCTGTCAAGGACATCAACGCATCCTACAAGGACCTCTCATCAGGCATAGATGCCGGAATCAACCGTCTTGACATTGAACTCAAGGGACTGCTCAACTACGACAGTCTGGATGCCAAGGCAGGTGTTAAGCTGGCACAGGTCAACGCAGCCATAAAGACTGATTCCATGGACGTTGCGGCATACCTCAAGGATATCAACCTTGACGCCGTGCTGGCCAAGTACAATGACGACGTCTCAGCAGACCTGACCCTTAACCTCAAGGAGACGCAGGCCACCATGGACGATATCCAGGCCAACCTGAACAACCTGAAACTGGTTCTGAGCAATGTAAGCACAACTATGGGCAGTGAAGGTTTGGGTGACCTCATGGCCGGATTCCGCATCACTGCATCAGACCTCTCCTACTCATCGGAGGGCATGATGACCGAGACCGGAAACATAGTCATGAAGGCCGATAAAGCCACACTTGCAGGTGACAGCGCCAATGTAAGCGGATTCACATTTGATTCCCGCGACATATCACTCACGCTTGAGGATTCCGTAGGAACCGTCACCAAGGCCGGAATAGCCAAGGTGCTGCTGGGTCTGGAAGGTGCCCTCAAACTTGACCTGAGCGATGTCAACACCAGTCTGGCCATAGACGTTGAAGGAACAACGTTTGACCAGGGCGGCGAGGATCCCATGAACGTCATAACAGACGTCCTTTCATTAAAGGCCGATGCCACCATCAAGGATCAGGATATCGCGCTTCTGGCCGAGTTCAACACCCCGTCCGTCACAGTTGAGATGGACAGCGCGCTGCTTGTTCCCGGATGGTCATTCGGATTCACCCTGCCCGTTGAGACGAACATGGATGTAACCCGTTTCAACATAAAGGAGGGCTCCAATATCCGTGTTAACGGCCAGCAGATAGCATTCAACGCCAACGGAACGCTGGGCGGCCAGCAGATTGTTGCAGGACACGCAAGGATCCGCACCCCGCGCGACCTTGACATAGACCGTCTCATCTCCATGATTCCGGAGGCATTCGCCGATGCCCTTGAAGGCATTGACGTTCACGGAACCGTAGGACTGGATATCAACGTCAAGGGCGCTCTGGCAGACAACGGACCCGTTCTGGATAACGCATCGGCCAAGATTTCACTTAAGGATCTTGACGCGTGCATGAATGATTCGCTTAAGGCTGCATCCGGCAAGCTGCAACTCGAGGCTGTCTACCCCAGCCGCGTAGCTGTTGACCGCAAGCGTCAGACCGCCGATGTCAACATCACGGCTACAGACCTTGACCTCTCCATGGTTGACTCCACCACCATCAACGCATCACTTGAGAAACTCAATCTGAGAGCATCGGTGGCCGGTCTGGATGAGGACGTGGATAAGATGAACGTGCTGGTTGACCTTAACGTAGGTAGTCTGGAGGCCGATATGGATACCATATTCGGAACCCTCAAGAACACCGCCGTAGCACTCAACATGGCACCTGCCGACGGCACCATAGCCATGAAGGCCGATATAGGATTCGATGAACTTGCAGCCAGCATGGGCAGTACTCTCACAGCGATGCTGGGCGCCACCAAACTGCAGGCTCTGGCACAGTATGACTCTACCAAGACCGAGATACTGAATCAGTGGAATCCTCAGGTCAAGATGACACTCAAGGATGGCCAGGTTGACATGCTTGCCTCTCCCATCTGCCTCAAGACACTTGACTTTGACTTCTCTCTGGGACGTTTCAACATCAACGAGTGCCGTGCCGAGATTGATGATTCCGATATCCAACTCTGGGGTGACATCTATAACATAGGTGAATTCATGGACGGCACAGGTCTGCTTACCGGTGAACTGTCTCTGGAATCGGACCACATGAACCTGAACAGACTCATGGCACTTACCGGCGATGAAGAGAGCCAGGAGGTTGCCGAGGAGGCCGTACAGGAGATTGAAGAGGGCCAGGACACCATCAGCACCGGTCCTATCATGATACCCAAGGGTATTGACCTGACACTGTACACAAACCTCTCCAAGGTTGATTTCAACGACCACACGTTCAATAACGTAGGCGGTGACATATCAATCAAGGACGGTGTCATGATACTGCAGGAACTGGGTTTCTCATCAAAGGCAGCCGAGATGCAGCTAACCGCAATCTACCGTACGCCTAATGTTCAGGACCGTTTCATGGAACTTGACTTCCATCTGCTTGACATTGAGATTGATGAATTGATTGACATAGTACCTTCAGTTGACTCAATCATGCCTATGTTGAAAGCTTTATCAGGTAAGGCACAGTTCCATTTTGCCGCTCAGACATACCTTGAGCCCGATTACGTAACGTACGGACCTCTGTATCCGCAGATGTTCACCCTTATGAGCAATGCCGTCATTGAAGGTGCTAACCTGCAGGTACTTGACTGCGAGATGTTTGATGAGATAAAACGCAAGCTGTTGATGAGCAAGGATGCCAAGCCGGTAATTGACAGCTTGGATGTCGAGATTCAGGTACTTGACGGTAAGGTTGACGTCTATCCTACCCGCATCAAGATGGACCGTTATGAGGCTATCCTGAGCGGCCGTCACAACATAGACGCCGGTCTGAACTGCAGTTACAACATATCTCTTGTAAAGTGTCCGCTTCCCATCCGTCTGGGTGTGACCATAAGCGGTCCGCTTGAGGAAATTGCAGAGTTCCCCGTACGTCACGTCAAGGTTGGACGTGCCAAGTATGACAAGTTGTACAAGCCCGAGAAGGGTAAAGCCGAGGAGGCTATCATGCGACGCAAGAATGCCATTTTGGAAGCCGGCCGGGCAAATGTACGGCCCCGCTCATCGGCAAAGCATGTCAAACCTGCTGAATAAAAAGAAATCCCCGGAGGTCATCCGGGGATTTTTTTATGCGTTTAATCCCAACAGCGCCTGGGAGATGTTGATCATAAAGTCTCCCATCGTTTCAAGTTCCTGGATAAGGTCAAAGTAATAAACGCCCGCCGTGTAATCATATGATTTGACCTCCATATTCTTTAGGTGCTCCTCGCGCAGGCTGTCACGCATATTGTTTATGGCATCCTCGGCCACATATGCGTCTGTTATGTCTGTCACGTTGGCCTGTGCCAGATTGGTGTTCATTACGTCATAAGCCTTCTGCATGGTGCCCAGCATCTCATTTATGCGCTTGCGCATCAG
>DBYT01000048.1:0-1691 GCA_002309915.1 Bacteroidales bacterium UBA1179
CTGAGAGCGCTTATCTGAAGCACCCCACAAAGGAGGGTTCCGAGATACTGAGCCGGGGCTTTGAGAAGGGTGAATTGGTAGCCGTTAACGGCAAGAAGTTCGATGACCGCATCAAGGCTATCCAGGAGGTAGAGAAGATTGGCGCCGCATATGCCATCGGCCGTGACTGTCATGTTGGTGACACCATCATCGGCATCAANNAAGGGTCGCGTGGGCTTTGAGGCTGCCGCTCCGATGCTTATCATCGGTGCACACCGTTTCCTTGAGAAGTACACCCTGTCCAAGTGGCAGCAGTACTGGAAGGATCAGGTGGCCAACTGGTACGGAATGTTCCTGCATGAGTCACAGTACCTGGAGCCCGTAATGCCCGATATCGAGGCAATGCTGGCAAGTTCACAGCGTAACGTGAACGGAACTGTGACTTTGGAACTGCGTCCCTACAGCTTCCAGACCGTAGGCTGCGACACTCCCGATGACCTGGTACACAACAAGCTGGGTGAGTACGGTGAGGGTGCAAAGGCTTGGACGGCCGATGATGCCAAGGGATTCATCAAGATTACTTCTACTCCGCTGCGCGCTTATTATAGCGTTCATCCGGACGAGGAGAGATAATAATTTGTATATTTACCCTTGTTTACTAACAATTTAAAGTTTAAGAACTATGTCAGACGTTAAAAAGCTTCGTCGTTCTACAAAGGACAAGAAAATCTTAGGTGTATGCGCTGGCTTCGCCGAGTATTTTGATATTGATGTGACTATTATGCGCATCATCTTCGTGATATTGTTTTTTGCCGGGTGCATAGGCCTGTTGGCATATCTTATCTGCGCACTGATAATGCCCGAGGATAAATGATAAAAGTAGGTATAATAGGTGGAGCCGGTTACACGGCCGGTGAACTTATACGTATCCTGCTGGGGCATCCTGATGCCGAGATTGTTTTTGTAAACAGTACCAGCAACGCCGGCAACAAGCTGAGCGCCGTGCATGAGGGCCTGATTGGTGAAACCGATATGGTTTTCACCGACCAGTTGCCATTGGACACCATCGATGTGCTGTTTTTCTGCACCGCTCACGGCGATACCCGCAAGTTCATGGAGGCCAACACCCTGCCCGAGGGCCTGAAAGTGATAGACCTTTCCATGGATTACCGCTTGGAGGCCGATGACAATCCGTTCATCTACGGACTCCCCGAGCTGAACCGTCGTGCCATCTGCAAGAGCCAGTACGTAGCCAATCCCGGCTGCTTTGCAACTGCCATCCAGCTGGCACTGCTGCCTTTGGCCCGCAACCTGATGCTCAACGATGACATCTACGTGAATGCCATCACCGGCAGCACGGGCGCAGGCGTAAAACCGGGTGCAACCACCCACTTCAGCTGGCGTAACAACAACATCAGCATCTACAAGCCGTTCACCCATCAGCATCTGCCCGAGATAATACAGTCAATCAAGCACCTGCAGAGCAGCTTTGACTCCGATATCAACTTCATCCCCTATCGCGGAGACTTTACCCGTGGCATATTCGCTACCGTGGTTGTCAAGAACGCCGTCGATATCGATGAACTCTACAAGATATACCGCGAGTATTATGAGGCCGACTCATTCGTGCATGTGGTTGAGGAGCAGATAGACCTGAAGCAGGTAGTGAACACCAACAAGTGCCTTATCCATCTGGAGAAGCACGATGACAA
>DBYT01000048.1:1806-13774 GCA_002309915.1 Bacteroidales bacterium UBA1179
GTATATAGCCTGTTCCCGGTCAATATCGTAAAGGGACAGGGTCAGAAAGTGTGGGATGAGAACGGCCAGGAGTACCTGGACCTTTACGGTGGTCACGCAGTTATAAGCATCGGCCACGCACACCCGCATTATGTGGAGGCCGTAAGCCGTCAGGTGGCCACTCTGGGCTTCTACTCAAATTCCGTGATAAACCGTCTGCAGGAGCAGTTTGCCGAGCATCTGGGCCGCGTTTGCGGTTATGAGGATTACAGCTTCTTCATGATCAACAGCGGTGCCGAGGCTAATGAGAACGCCCTCAAGCTGGCATCGTTCCATACCGGCCGCAGCCGAGTGCTCTCCCTCAAGAAAGCATTCCACGGTCGTACATCACTGGCCGTCGAGGTTACCGATAACCCCAAGATCATCGCCCCCATCAACGCATGCGGTCATGTGACCTATCTGCCGTGGGGAGACCTTGAGGCTGCCAAGGCTGAACTTGCCAAGGGTGATGTGGCTGCCCTGATTATTGAAGGAATTCAAGGCGTAGGTGGAATTCAGGTTCCATCTGATGATTATATGAAAGGTCTGCGTGAGGCCTGCACCTCCAACGGTACAGTAATGATACTGGATGAGATCCAGAGCGGTTACGGCCGCAGCGGCAAGTTCTTTGCCCACCAATACAACGGCATCAAACCCGATCTTATCACCGTAGCCAAGGGCATCGCCAACGGTCTGCCTTGCGGAGGTCTGCTTATCAGCCCCATGTTCCTGCCGGTCATCGGCCAGCTGGGAACCACATTCGGAGGCAACCATCTGGCTTGCGCCGCCGCCAACGCAGTGCTCGACGTAATGGAGAGCGAGCATCTGGTAGAGAACGCCGCCAACGTAGGCTCCTACCTGCTTGAGCAGCTCCGGGCAATTCCCGGGCCCAAGGAGGTTCGCGGTCGCGGCCTGATGATAGGAATGGAGTTTGACCAGCCCATCAAGGAAATCCGCCAGCGTCTGCTCTTTGAAGAGCACATATTCACCGGCGTAAGCGGCACCAACGTAATCCGCCTCCTCCCGCCTCTGTGCATCAAAAAGCAGGATGCCGACCGCTTCCTGGAATCCTACTCCAAGGTTATCAAGTTTTGAGGGGGAACAGAAGGGGATATAATCTCTGAAACTACGCGCCTACGGCGCTATCCCTCCCATCCCTAATAAGACGCTCTGAAAGACGTGAGCTTTGCTCCCATCTTCCAGAGCATCTTCTTAGTGACGGGCCCCTCCCGTTCACAAGCCCACGGGCGGCCATGGTTTCCGAGACTATATCCCCTTCTGTTCCGCTCACCGGGCAATTATGTGGCCATACTTGCAGAAAAATGGCTTGTAGGACCGTATTGTTGCAAGTATGGACGTGATTTGGGCGTTTTTGGCCATTTTTGAAGCCATACTTGCAAAAAACGTCAGTAAAAAGCCTATTAGTTGCAAGTTTGGCCGCAAAGCGAGCGGAACAAGTAGTAATTATTTCCTTGAGTCAGTTCCCCAAAGCATCTTTTCCCTAAGGGTGGCAAAGAAGTCGCCTTTGGCGGGTTTGATGACGCTGATGCGGAAGGGGGCGCGGCTGATTTCGATGGCGGTGTGCTCGGGACAGCTGAAACTGTTTCCGTCTATGGATACCAGGAAGCTGTGGCTGCGGCTGGTTACGTCCAGGCGGATGGTTTCATCGGCGGGGAGTACCAGGGGACGCATGGTCAGGCTGTGCGGGGCAACCGGGGTGAGGCAGATCACGTTGGTGCCGGGGGCTATGATGGGGCCTCCTACGCTCAGGGAGTAGGCGGTGGAGCCGGTGGGTGTGGCTACTACAAGACCGTCGGCCTGATAGGTGATCATGGGTGTGCTGCCGACGCTGGTAGCCACCTGAATCATTGATGATATATCGTGCTTAAGAATGGCTATGTCGTTGAGGGCGTAGGGGGTGTGGCCTGCGGGCAGACCTTCCATGCTTACCTGCAGCAGGTTACGCTCCTCAAGTGTATAGTCACCGTTATGTATGCGGGTGATGGCGTCGGTAATGCGGTCGGTGGTGATATCGGCCAGGAAACCCAGACGGCCGGTGTTGATACCTACCATGGGGATGCCTTTGCTGCCTACGCGGGTGGCGGTGCGCAGGAATGTGCCGTCGCCGCCAACGCTGATGACTGCATCGGCCGTAAAATCGGTGCCGTCAAAGAGGGTGTCATAGGGAATATCCAGGCCCATCTGACGGGTCAGGAACTCGTAGTAGGGGCGGTCTACAGCTATGCCGTCACCCAGTGAGCGCAACAGGTCAAAGAACTGCTGCTCATGGCCGCAGAACTTGTCTCTTGACGTATTTCCGAATATGGCGAAACGCATACGTTATATCGAATAAATTCGTTACCTTTGCTGATTAGAGCAATAGCTCACGGCAAAGATAGTTCATTTTATCAAAGTGAAGGGACTTATGACAAGATTAAGTGTAAATATCAACAAGATAGCCACTCTGCGTAATGCCCGTGGAGGAAACAATCCGGACGTTGTCAAGACCGCTCTTGACTGCGAACGTTTTGGTGCCGACGGAATCACGGTGCATCCCAGACCGGACGAAAGACACATACGCCGTCAGGACGTATATGACCTTAAGAAAGTACTTACCACGGAATTCAACATCGAGGGTTATCCCGCCCCTGAGTTCATGGAACTGGTCACCAAGATCAAGCCCGCACAGGTAACTCTGGTGCCCGACAGCCCCGAGCAGATAACCTCAAACCACGGTTGGAACACCCTGAACTATCAGGATTTCCTGGTAGACATAATAAGCGAACTTAAGCGTAACAGCATCCGCGCATCGGTATTTGTCGATGCCGATCCCCGCATGGTTGAACTGGCCGCCAAGGCCGGGGCCGATAGGGTTGAGCTGTACACGGAGCCGTATGCATCGGACTACATCAAGATGGGTCCGGAGTATGCCGTAAAGCCGTTCGTGGTGGCCGCTAAGAAGGCTCGTGAGTGCGGCATGGGACTCAACGCAGGACATGACCTGAGCCTTGTGAACCTCAAGTACCTCAAGGAGCAGATTCCTTGGATTGACGAGGTGTCCATAGGCCACGCGCTGGTGTGCGACGCCCTCTATCTGGGACTTGAAAAGACAATCAGTGAGTATAAAAAATGCATTAAATAATATGTTCTTACAATCAACACTTGCACAGGCATTAGGCGACACGGTGGCACAGAGCCCGGTTGCCGTACAGATGGCCGAGGAGGCTACCGACAAGATGAATCTTTTTGACATGGCCCTTAAGGGCGGCTGGATCATGCTGGTCCTGCTGTTGCTGTCAATAGTATGCTTCTACATCTTCTTTAACCGCATAGCCATTTACCGTAAGGCTGCCATCAAGGATCCCCATTTCATGGACCGTATCAACGACTACATGAAGAGCGGCGAGATCAAGTCGGCCCAGATATTCTGCCAGGCAACCGCATCTCCGCTGAGCCGTATCGTTGAGAAGGGTATCGGCCTGTCAGACCATGACACCAAGGATATCCAGTTGGGTATGGAGAACGCCGCAAATGTTGAGATTGCAAAACTGGAGAAGGGTCTGAAGGGTCTTTCAACCATTGCCAGTGCCGCTCCCATGATTGGTTTCCTTGGTACGGTTATAGGTATGGTGCGCGCCTTCTGGGAGATGTCAAATGCAGGTAACAACATCGATGTATCATTGCTTTCAAGTGGTATCTATGAGGCCATGATCACCACCGTTGGCGGTCTGATTGTAGGTATCATCGCACTGTTTGCATACAACTATCTGGTGGCTCGCGTAGACAGCATTGCCAACGAGATGGAGTCATTTATTCAGGATTTCACCGTTAATCTGGAGAAGTGATATGCTAAAGAGACGCAATAAGGTATCGCCGCAGTTCAGCATGTCGTCCATGACCGACATCATATTCCTGCTGCTGATATTCTTTATGATAACATCCACGATGGTAAGCCCCAACGCCATCAAGGTGCTGCTGCCGCAGAGTTCGCAGCAGACATCGGCCAAACCGCTTACCCGCGTCATCATTGACCGCGACCTGAACTACTACACGGCTTTTGGCAATGATGACGAGATGCCCATTGTGTTTGAGGAACTGACCGATTTCCTGATTGACTGCTCACAGAAGGAGCCCGAAATGTACGTGGCCCTTTATGCCGATGAGTCCGTCCCCTACAAGGAGATTGTCAAGGTCCTGAACATAGCAAATGAGAACCAGTTCAAGGTGGTGCTTGCCACACGCCGTCCCGATCGCAAATAACGACCGATGAAAAGGGAGAAATTTGACATATTCTCAGTTCTTTGGACCATACTGCTGCACGCTCTGGCCATTGTGCTGCTGCTGGTGTTGCACCTGAACAGACCGGTGGCTCAGGCAGAGAGCGGCGTGCCCGTGATGCTGGGCAATATGGGAAACCTGGATACCGACTATGAGTTCACCGAGGTCAACTCCATGCCGGCTCCCGCACCCGCAGCTGTACCTGTTCCCCAGGCACCGCAGGCAGAGCCCGCCATCACCCAGAACCTTGAGGAGACAGTAGCCATAGAGGACGGCGAGAAGGAGAAACCCGTCAAGCCCGCCGATACTCCCAAGCAGCCTACCCCTGAGGAGATCCGTGCTGAGCAGGAGCGCCAGGCCGCCGAGCAGGCCCAGAACCTGATGGCCAACGCCTTCGGCCGCAGCAGCTCCATGCAAGCCAGCAATCAGCCGGAGACTAATAGTGAGGTAAATGGTTCTACAGGTTTACCTAATGGTAACGATGAGGTAAATCCAAGTGGAATAGGAGGTTCTGGAGGAGGACCTGTTCCCAATTTGGATGGTCGCTCAGTCATAGGTCCTATTCCTGCTCCTAGTAATCTAAATCTTCCAGAAGAAGCGATGGTGGTAGTTAGCATTTGGGTTGATGCTAATGGTAATGTAACAAGAACAGCAATCAATAAGAGAACTAAAACAACAAATGCTGATTTGAGACAAAGATCAATTGATGCTGCAAAACAAACAAAATTCAATAAAATAACTGTTGATCCTTCTGTTGAGGATGCAACAGGTACCATTACTTATTTTTATAGGTTTAAACAATAACATATGGTATACATTTTCCTTGCCGAAGGCTTTGAAGCCATAGAGACCATCACTCCGCTGGATATGCTTATCCGTGCCGGAATCGAGGTCAACACCATCTCCATATCCGACGAGTTTCTGGTCAAGAGCAGCCAGGGAATTCCCGTTCAGGCCGATGACCTGTTTGAGAATACCGATTTCAGCGATGCCGAGATGCTGATTCTGCCCGGCGGACAGCCCGGTGCAACCAACCTGGGCAAGCACAAGGGTCTGGAGGCTCTGCTGCGTGAGGCTATGGCCAAGAACCTGCCGGTTGGTGCTATCTGCGCCGCTCCTACGGTGCTGGGCAAGCACGGATTGCTTCAGGGACGCAAGGCAACCTGCTATCCCGGTTGCGAGGGTATGCTCAAGGGTGCCGACTGTAAGGAAACATTCGTTCAGAAGGACGGAAACCTGATTACCGCATGCGGTCCCGCCGCTGCTGTAGAGTTTGCAAAGGCTATCATCAGCCTGCTCCGTGGAGACGAGGTTACAGCCTCGGTTTGTGAAAAGATGATGTTCGGGCGTGCCTGATGCTTGACCTTGATCAGCGTGACGTCAAGTATCTGCCCGGCGTAGGTCCGGCAAGAGCCGCTCTTTTAAAAAGCGAGCTCCAGATAAGCACGCTGCAGGATCTGCTTTACTATTTTCCTTACAAATACATTGACCGCAGCCGTATCTTCCAGATAAAGGAGGTGGACGGCACCATGCCCTATATCCAACTTAAGGGTAAGATACTGAGTTTTGAGCAGATTGGTGAGGGTCGCAAACAGCGTCTTGTGGCCCATTTCAGCGATGGAACCGGCGTTGCCGACCTGGTGTGGTTCAGCGGAATTAAATATACACTTGACCGATATCGGCCCGGTGTGGAATACGTGGTGTTCGGCAAGCCGACCGTATTTGGCGGCCGTGTGAATGTGGCGCATCCCGAGATAGACCTGGAGGCCAACATCAACCTCTCAGAGATGGGCATGCAGCCTTACTACAACACCACCGAGAAGATGAAAAAGGCGGGCCTGAACTCGACCGCCATCCGCAAACTGGTAAATAACCTGATGGCTCTTATCGTTGAGCCGCTGCCGGAGACTCTGCCCGACTGGCTCCGTGACAAGGAGCACCTTATGCCCCTGACCGATGCCCTGAAGGTGCTGCATAACCCTCGCACCCCGCTGGAGCTCCGTCTAGCCCAGCTCAGAGTCAAGTTTGAGGAACTCTTCTACATACAACTCAACCTGGCCCGGTTTGCAAGCGACCGTCAGCGCCGTTTCAAAGGCTATGTGTTCAGCCGGGTTGGTGAGCATTTCAACCGGTTCTACAATGAGAAGTTGCCGTTCAGCCTGACCGGAGCGCAGAAACGCGTTATCCGCGAGATACGTAACGACATGGGAAGCGGCCGGCAGATGAACCGTCTGCTGCAGGGCGATGTGGGCAGCGGCAAGACGATGGTGGCACTTATGACCATGCTCATAGCCATAGACAACGGATATCAGGCCTGCATAATGGCTCCTACCGAGATACTGTCCGAGCAGCATTATGCAAATATATGCCGTTTCATCGACGGATTGGGACTGCGTGCCGAACTCCTGACAGGCAGTATCAAGGGCAAGCGCCGCGAGGAGATCCTTAAGGGACTCAAGGACGGCAGCGTCAATATTCTGGTAAGCACCCACGCCGTGCTGGAGGATCCCGTTGAGTTTATCCGTCTGGGTTTTGTGGTGATTGATGAGCAGCACCGTTTCGGTGTGGCTCAGCGTGCCCGCCTGTGGACCAAGAGCACTATGCCGCCCCACGTTCTGGTAATGACGGCAACCCCGATTCCGCGCACATTGGCCATGACCCTGTACGGTGATCTGGACGTGTCAATCATAGATGAACTGCCGCCCGGACGCAAGCCCATACAGACCGAGCACTACTATGACGGCAACCACAAATCAGTCTACGCATTCCTGGACCGTGAACTTAAGAAGGGCCGACAGGCGTACATAGTCTACCCGCTCATTGAGGAGAGCGAGAAGATTGACCTGAAAAACCTGGAGGAGGGCTACCTGACCATATGTGATCGATTCCAGGGCTACGGCGTGAGCAAGGTTCACGGCCGAATGAAACCGGCCGAGAAGGATGCCGAGATGCAGCGTTTCAAGAATAACGAGACCCAGATAATGGTGGCTACCACCGTGATTGAGGTGGGAGTGGATGTTCCAAACGCCAGCATCATGGTGATTGAAAACGCCAACCGCTTTGGCCTGTCACAACTGCACCAGCTGCGCGGTCGCGTGGGCCGCGGTGCCGACCAGTCATTCTGCCTGCTGGTAACTCCGTATCAGTTATCGGAAGATACCCGGAAACGCATTGAGATAATGACCGCCACCTGTGACGGATTCGAAATTGCCGAGGCTGACCTTAAGCTGCGCGGACCCGGAGACCTGGAGGGAACGCAGCAGAGCGGTATGGCCTTTGACCTGAAACTTGCCAACCTGGCCCGTGACGGAGCCCTGATTGAGCACGTCCGTGAGATAGCAAAGGATATCATATCACAGGATGCCGAACTGGCACGTCCGGAGAATGTTCTGTTGGGCCGAATGCTCCGCCGTCTCAAGAAAAGTGAGTATGACTGGTCCTCAATTTCATAGAAATTGGCTACCTTCGCAGTCTGAAACAAAAAGTTGTACATGAGGGCTGTTTGCAGGTTCCTGGTTTTATTGTCGGTTATGGTGTCAGGAGTGGAAAAGTCCGCCGCTCAGGATGTTATGCCGGCACGCGTCACACCTGTAATGCCCATGGCAAGGGTTGAAATACCCGGGCATCTGAATCCCGGACTGGCGGTTGATCTGGAGAATCCGGCGTCATTCCTCTATCCGGAGTGGAGCAACAGCTATGTACACAACTTTGACAAAGTGAATCTGCCGGACTCGGTCATCATATCCATGAAGGGATACGTAATGCCCACCGACAGCACATACATAACCGATAAGTTCGGATACCGTCCCCGTCGCGGCCGTCAGCACATGGGTCTTGACATAAGAATCAAGACAGGCGATACCATACGTGCGGCATTTGACGGAAAGGTGCGAATATCACGTTACGAGCGCCGCGGATACGGTCACTACCTGGTAATACGCCATCCGAACGGACTGGAGACGCTTTACGGACACCTGTCCAAGAAACTGGTGGCCGAAAACGATATAGTACACGCCGGTGATCCTATAGGGCTGGGCGGCAATACGGGACGTTCCACAGGTCCTCATCTGCATTTTGAGACCAGGATACTGGGCAACGCCATCAATCCCGCGCTGATGTTCGACTTCCCGAACCATCGGGCCCAGACGGATTTCTACGTGTATGAGAAGAATACCCGTGCGGTCTATTACAGGGTCAAGAGCGGGGATACATTGAGTGGAATAGCATTAAAGAACGAGACCTCGGTGTCAAGTATCTGCAGGCTGAACGGCATATCAAGCAATGCCGTCATCAAGCCGGGACAGACGCTGAGGGTCAAATGACAGGACTGATATGAGTGAGAAAAAGAACACTCCCGATACCAACAGGGAGTTTGAGCAGGTGATTGAGATGTGCCGCGCCCTGTACGTAAAGAAACTGCAGGACTACGGTGCTTCATGGCGTATTATGCGTCCCGAGTCGCTGACTGACCAGATATTCATCAAGGCCAAACGCATACGCAGCATCGAGACCAAGGGCGTATCACTCATTGACGAGGGTATCAAGTCCGAGCTTATCGGCATAGTCAATTACGGAGTCATCGCTCTCATTCAGTTGGAGCACGGATTCTCCGATACTGTCGATAAGGATGCTGACTGGGCACTCAAGGAGTATGACAAGTATTCCAAGGCAGCCCTGGACCTGATGAAAAAGAAGAACCACGATTATGACGAGGCCTGGCGCGGAATGCGTACCACATCATACACCGACCTTATCCTGACCAAGATCAACCGTACCAAGGAGATTGAGAGTCATGAGGGCAAGACCGTTGTGTCCGAGGGTATCGACGCCAACTACATGGATATGATCAACTACGCCGTTTTCGGCCTTATAAAGATACAGGAACAGCAGAACGCATAAGTTACGATGGGTGCAGAGACGAAACATAACGATATGCCGATGAAGGTACTGGTAAACTTCAGCCGGATCCTGCTGGGTCTGACTTTCATGTTCTCCGGTATCGTCAAGGCTGTCGACCCTATGGGCACCCAGATCAAACTGACCGATTATCTGTACGCCTTCGGTATGGGTGATACCATACTGGGCTCCACACTGCTTATACTGGCCTGCATACTGGCAGGTTTCGAGATACTGATAGGCTCATACCTCACTGTGGGTGCGTTCCAAAAAGGCTCGTCACTGCTGGCTTTGCTCATGATGGTGTTCTTTACGCCGCTGACCCTCTATCTGGCTATCAAGAACCCCGTGCAGGACTGCGGCTGTTTTGGTGACGCCGTAGTGCTGACCAACTGGCAGACATTCTACAAGAACCTGTTCCTGCTGGCTTTGGCCCTGCTGGTATTCATTAAACACAAACACATAGTGCCATTCATCGTGGAGCGCCGTCAGTGGTGGGTCACCGTGATTATAGTGGCCGTATCCGTAAGGTTCATGGTAAGCAACATCATCAACCTGCCTGTGCTGGATTTCCGTCCCTACAAGGTGGGAACTGATCTGGGACGCGCCTATGCCGATCATGATATGACATTCGCCGAGTTCTCCATCATGAATGATGATTTTGATGATGTTACCATGGATATCATGTCCGACTCAAACTACACGTTCCTGGTAATATCGTCACACCTGGAGGACGCCAGCGAGAGTGACCTGGACCTTATAGACGATGTATTTGACTATTGCTCCATTTGGGGATATAATATATTGGGGCTCACCTCATCGGGAACCGAAACCATACGCCAATGGACCGAGAACGCCGGGGCCGATTTGCGTTTCATGTTCAGCGACGAGATACCCCTGCAGACCATTGTCCGTTCCAATCCGGGTCTGGTTCTGCTCAAGAACGGCGTGATAATAAACAAGTGGAGCCACTCCAACATACCGTCCGATGAGGAACTCGACGGACCGTTGGATGAGATAAGCGTGGGCAGGATTCCCGAGCCGGATCCAATGAAGACCCCGTGGGCCGTAGCGCTTATGTTCGGCCTGCCTCTGCTCCTGCTTGTGCTGATTGACAGATTAAGAGAATTGATACAATAACACTTTAATACTTATTGAAATGAGAAAGAAAATTGTTGCCGGAAACTGGAAGATGAACAAGACTCTCCAGGAAGGTATTGCTCTCGCAGAGGAGCTGAATCAGGTGTTGGCTGCCGACAAACCCAATTGCGATGTTATCATCGGCACACCGTTCATTCATCTTGCAAAGATCTCTGATATCATTGACCACAAGGTAATCGGTCTTTCAGCCGAGAACTGCGCCGACAAGGAGTCAGGTGCTTATACCGGTGAGGTATCGGCCGCTATGGTTAAGTCAACCGGTGCCGAGTATGTGATCCTGGGTCACTCAGAGCGTCGTGAGTACTATCACGAGACATATGAGATCCTTAAGGAGAAGGTGCTGCTGGCTCTTGCCAACGGTCTGAAGGTTATCTTCTGCATCGGCGAGTCACTCGACGAGCGCGAGAAGGGCATCCAGAACCAGATTGTAAAGGCTGAGTTGGAGGGTTCAGTATTCAACCTGTCAGCCGATGAGTTCAAGAATATCACCATCGCCTACGAGCCTATCTGGGCTATCGGTACCGGTAAGACCGCTACTGCCGATCAGGCTGAGGAGATTCACGCTTACATCCGTTCAGTCATTGCTGATAAGTACGGTAAGCAGATTGCTGAGGATACTTCTATCCTTTACGGTGGCTCATGCAAGCCTTCAAACGCTGCAGAGCTTTTTGCCAAGGTTGACATCGACGGTGGTCTTATCGGCGGCGCTTCTCTGAAGGTTGCTGACTTCAAGGGCATCATTGATGCATGGAAGAAGTAATTAGATATGAAAAAGACAGGATTTATAGTATTCCTGCTTCTCTTTACAGTCCTGGCCAGTGCGCAACAGACAACCACACTGGTCCAGGTACTGGAGAGGGATATCCCCGGTAAAGGCCAGATCCGTGTTGAACGTGACGAGCGTCTGGACAGTCTTATCGGCACGGTATCCGAGGCACATACGGGCACCAAGATCAAGGCCAAGGGATACCGTATCCAGGTCTTTGCAGGAAACAACACACGTGCATCCAAGGAGAGGGCCAATGAGGTGGACCGCTATATCCGCGCCAAGTACCCCGACCTGCCGGTACACACAGAGTTCAAGAACCCGCGCTGGTTATGCACCGTAGGTGATTTCCTTTATTACGAGGAGGCCTATGATGTACTGCGCAAACTTAGAAAAGAGACCCCTTACAAGGGTATGTTCATTTTACCGAATCAGGAGATAATAATCCCGCTATGAGTTCATTGATACCATATTCCGATGAGCAGTCCGAGAAGTTTCTTGCACTGAAGCATCACTACGAGGAGATACTTAAACTTATTGAGCCCGATGCCGGACGTGAAGGTCTGGTACGCACTCCTCTGCGTGTGGCAAAGACCCTTCTTGACTTTACCAGCGGTTATGAAATGGATCCTTCGGCCATCCTCAAGTCAGCAATGTTCAAGGAGGATTACAGGCAGATGGTTATAGTAAAAGATATTGACTTCTATTCTCTTTGTGAGCACCATATGCTGCCATTCTACGGCAAGGCTCACGTGGCATATATCCCCAATGGTTATATAACAGGACTTAGCAAGATTGCCCGTGTGGTCGATGTGTTCGCACGTCGCCTGCAGGTGCAGGAACGCATGA
>DBYT01000048.1:13836-19431 GCA_002309915.1 Bacteroidales bacterium UBA1179
GTGGAGAAACAAAATTCCGTTACAACCACATCTGATTTCACCGGCGCATTCAACCAGGCCAAGACCCGCGAGGAGTTCATGAATCTTATCGCAAGAAAATGATACCATTGGGGCCTGACCCCATTGGTATCATTTTAGAGGGTGATGACGCGGTCGCCCAGGGTGCGGGAGAGTTCGGCGCGGGCGGCCAGGAGTTGCTGGTAGCGGGTTTGGAGAGATGCGAGAGTGTCCGATGAGGCCTCTTGGATCTCTTTTTCTATTTTCTTGATTTCCAGGCGTACCACCTCCATCTGGTAATCGGCCATGATGTGGCGTGTCAGTTTGAAAAGGTAGTTCTCATCCTCAGAGGGCTTGCTGTCCTTGAAGAGGTTGCTGAGTTGGTAACGCTCCTCCATGAGGCTGGCGGCCGTGAGGCTGACGAATGTCTCGGGGTGGGACATGAAGAACTTCTCGGTATTGAAATCCTTCTCATCTACATGCTCGGCCATGAGTTCCACGAAACGCTTGTAGACCGGATGGCGGAACTCAAGCCCGTCATTTTGGAGCGATCCGACAATGAACTGTCCCACAGTCATGTCCTGATCATTTCCCTCTTCATCCTGGAAAGTACACATCAGTTTACCGCCGTATCTTACGATGAGTTGTGAGAGCAGACGCTCCTTTTCCATCATGGGTCCCAGGCCCTCGCGTTTGAGAGCGCGTATGTCCTGACGGAGTTTCTCCTCGGCCGATATCTGAGGCTCGGGAGCGGGCTCTGCGGGAGCCTCCGGATCGGCCGGCTCCGGTGCCGATGTTTCCTGATTTTGCCCGTTTTCATCGGTGGATTGCGATGGACGCGGGGTCTGCACGGCGGCCTGGGCCTGCTCGCGCTGACGGCGGTTCACGTCGTTAATGAGCAGACGCTCATCGATCTTCATGATCTGGCTGCACTCGGTTATGTAGACTGAGCGTACAATGGGATCCTGTATGACAGATATGCTCTGTGTTATGCTCTTGATAAGTTCGCTGCGGCTGTAGGGATCATCCTGGGCATCCTCCATGAGAAGGTTAACCTTGAACTTGATGAAATCCACCTGATGCGTGTCAATGTACTGCTGGAAGGCGGTGGCACCGCGACCCTGTGCAAAACTGTCGGGATCCTCGCCGTCGGGTAGCAGAAGTACCTTTACATTCATGCCCTCGGCCAGCAGCATGTCTATGCCGCGCAGCGAGGCCTTGATGCCTGCCTTATCACCGTCATAGAGTACCGTGATATTGTTGGTGAAACGGTGTATCAGACGTATCTGACCGGGGGTGAGTGATGTGCCGCTGGATGCGACCACGTTCTCCACCCCGCTCTGGAACATGCTTATGACATCGGCATAACCCTCAACCAGGAAACAGCGGTCCTTGCGTACTATGGCCTGCTTGGCCTGGTAGAGTCCGTAGAGTTCGCGGCTCTTGGAGTAGATTATGGACTCCGGTGAGTTGACGTATTTGGCTACTTTGGCATCGGAACTCATTATGCGTCCGCCAAAAGCCACTACCTTGCCCGATATGGAGTGGACGGGAAATATCACGCGGCCGTGGAAACGGTCACGCAGCTGGCCATCGTTTTCGCGCTCGTAACAGAGGCCGGTCTTGATGAGGTTCTCCTTGGTGAATCCCTTGGCCAGAGCGGCGCGGGCCAGTGCATCGGGCTCATCGGGACAGTAGCCCAGAAAGAACTTGTCAAGTATGTCGTCGCGGAATCCGCGCTTGCGGAAATAGGCCAGACCTATGGCGCGGCCCTTCTCGGTGTTAAGCAGTGTATCCTTGAAGAAATCCAGTGCGAACTGGTTGGTTATGAACATTGACTCACGCTCATTCTGAAGGGCCTTCTCGCTATCGGTCAGTTCACGCTCGCTGTAGGGTATGCCGTACTTGCGGGCCAGCCATTTGGCGGCGTCCCAGTAAGACATCTGCTCGTGCTCCATGAGGAAATGTATCACGTTGCCGCCCTTGCCGCAACTGAAACACTTGCATATTCCCTTGGAGGGTGAAACATAGAACGAGGGGGTTTTCTCGTTATGGAACGGACACAGTCCCACAAAGTTCACGCCGCGGCGTCGCAGGGTGACGAACTCGGATACCACATCGACAATGTTGGCTGCATCGAGTATCTTCTCTATGGTTAACTGGTCAATCATTTCCAGGCAAGTGTATTGATGCCAAAATTACAAAAAAATCCCGTCTTGATGAACAGATGTTCCATGGAGTAATCTTTTTAAATAATATTGACACAATGATGATTATTATTACACAGAAAATCATTTATTTTGTGGACGTAAACTGACCTTATGGATACAAAAACTAAACCTTACAAAATCAGGGAAAAGGCCTCCAAGGACGCTGATTACAGAGGCCTTATCCGCGCAGAACTGGCAGATGAACTCTATGACGGGATTCTGACTATCATCGTGGCACAGAAAAAGTACCGCGATCCCGATTATTCTGCCAAGAAACTGGCCGAGGAACTGGGCACCAACCCCAGATACCTGTCGGCCGTGATCAATTCAAGATTCGGAATGAACTATTCCAGTCTGGTGAATGAGTTCAGGGTACGTGATGCGGCTAACATGCTTACCGATAAGCGTTATCTGGACCTTACGATGGATGAGATAGGACGTAAGGCAGGTTTTGCCAACCGCCAGAGTTTCTATGCTGCATTCTTCAAGGAGAAGGGTGAGGCACCTCACCAGTATAAGAAACGACTTCTTTCAAAGTAAAAAAGCTCTGACAATATCTCCAAGATGACTACTCAGGAGAGCATCCAAGAAATAAAACAGAAACTCAGGCTGACTATGAACGGCGTTGCCTCGGCAGACATGAGGAAGGCCGGCATAGGTTATAAACTGAATTTCGGGGTTGGATTACCCGCTCTCAAGGAGATAGCACAGGATATTGAAAAGAGCCCGGAACTTGCAGCAGCCCTCTGGAAGGAGGATATCCGCGAATGCAGGATACTTGCTGCACTTGTTTATCCTCAGGAACTGTTCCTGCCCGATATGGCGGACCTGTGGATTGAACAGATAGAATACCCCGATCTGGCTGAAGTGTGCTCCATGTATCTCTTCAGCCGGATGCAGGGAGCATCGGAGTCGGCTTTCCGTTGGATAGCCTCCGATAATGCGATGGCCCGATATTGCGGATTCCTGACGATTGCACACCTGCTGCGCTCGGGACGCGAGATGGGCCAGCGTTATGTGCAGGAACTCAAGGATCAGGCGGCGGCAGCCATCAGCGGCACGGACATAATGTGCGCTCAGGCGGCCAAGGCAGTGATGCAAAGGCTGGATACAGATAATGGATAAGGCCGACGGATTGAGCCAGGCGCGGCAGAATCTGTCCGATTATCTGCGTCTGAACTCTCTGCGTAACACTCCTGAGCGTAACGCACTGCTTGAGGTGATATACCAGGCCGATGTCCCCCTCCAGGCCGAAGAGTTGGCCAAACTCATGACCGAGGGGAGTGCCAGTCTGCGTATAAGCCGCGCAACGGTCTACAACAACCTCAAACTGTTTGAGGAGGCAGGACTGGTGCGCAAGATCTTTCAGGAGGACAGGGTCTTCTTTGAAAGGACCGATAAGAACAGGGGCGTGATACGCCTCATATGCAGCGGGTGCGGCAAGACCACCGAGATGAACAGCGACAAGGTACGCCGTCAGATAGCAGTGATGCGTACTCGCCGTTTCAACGCCACCGGTTGGGTGCTGAATATATACGGGTTGTGCGGTAAGTGCTCCGCCGACCAGAAACGAAAACAGAATAGGTTGAATAAAAAAGATAAAGACAAGAAATGAAAACAGAAAAGATTGATGTCCTGCTGGGACTGCAATGGGGTGATGAAGGCAAGGGTAAGGTTGTGGATGTGCTCACACCGCGCTATGATGTTGTAGCACGTTTCCAGGGAGGTCCCAACGCCGGTCATACCCTTATTTTCGATGACAAGAAATTCGTGCTCAAGTCCATTCCGTCAGGAGTGTTCCAGGGCAACAAACAGAATATCATAGGTAACGGTATGGTGCTTGACGCCGCTCTGTTCAAGGCCGAGGCCGAGTCACTGGAGGCAGCAGGCATTGACCTGAAGAACCGTCTGCTCATATCCAAGAAGGCACATCTGATACTGCCTACCCACCGTCTTATGGACAGCGCCCTTGAGGCATCAAAGGGTTCCAACAAGGTAGGTACCACAGGCAGAGGCATCGGCCCCACATACACCGACAAGGTGGCTCGCACAGGCGTACGCGTAGGTGATCTGCTACGTCCCGACTTTGAGGAGCGTTATGCTGCCGCACGTGCCGCACATGAGCGCACACTCAAGAGCCTGAACTTTGAGTATGACCTGGCTCCGCTGGAGAAGGCATGGCGTGAGGGTATCGAGTATATGAAACAGTTCAAGTTCGTGGACAGCGAGCATTATGTTGCCAACCTTCTCAGCGAGGGCAAGACCATCCTGTGCGAGGGTGCTCAGGGTACGATGCTGGACATTGACTTCGGCTCATATCCTTTTGTAACTTCTTCAAATACAATTTGCGCCGGCGCTTGCACCGGTCTGGGTGTTGCTCCCCGCAATATCGGCAAGGTTTACGGAATCATGAAGGCCTACTGCACACGCGTGGGCAGCGGTCCTTTCCCCACCGAGTTGTTTGACAAGGACGGTGAGGCTCTCTCAGACCGCGGTCATGAGTTCGGTGCCGTTACCGGTCGCCGCCGCCGCTGCGGTTGGGTTGACCTGGTGGCTCTGCGTTATGCAGTTCGCCTGAACGGTGTAACTGACCTGATTCTCATGAAGAGTGACGTTCTGGATACATTCCCCACCATCAAGGCCTGCGTAGCTTACAAGCTGCCCGACGGAACCCAGACTGATGAGTTCCCGTTTGACTGCGAGGGTGTAGAGCCTATCTATGAGGAGCTGCCCGGTTGGAAGACAGACCTGACCAAGGTTCAGGATGAGGATGAGTTCCCCGAGGAGTTCAACAATTACATCACCTTCCTGGAGGAGTATCTGGAGACTCCGGTATCAATTGTATCGGTAGGTCCTGACCGTCACCAGACAATCGTTCGCGAGAAATGATGGTAAATGAGGCGATGACCCCTTATGCAATGTACTGGGTGCTGTTCATTGTAATAGCAATCGTGAGCCACTCAGTGCAGTTGAACCTGGACCGCAAGTTCAGGAAGTATTCCCAGATACCTACCCGTGACGGCTTAAGCGGTCACGACGTAGCAACCCGCATGCTTGCCGATCATGGTCTGACCGATGTGCGAGTAACCTGCGTGGAGGGGCGGTTATCGGACCACTATAACCCCGAGACCAATACGGTTAACCTGAGCAAGGACGTCTACTACGGACGTACCATGATGGCCGCAGCCGTTGCAGCCCATGAGTGCGGACACGCAGTACAGCATGCCAAGAACTACGCTCCCGTACAGTTGCGCTCGGCGCTGGTACCTGTGGTGCAGTTCTCGTCACAGATTGTGACATTCGTGCTGTTGGCCGGCATTCTGGTAGTGCAGACATTCCCCGCACTGATGATTGCAGGTATTGCGCTGTTTGCCATGACCACCCTGTT
>DBYT01000041.1:0-824 GCA_002309915.1 Bacteroidales bacterium UBA1179
GGGTCGTTTCGTTTTGCGTCGTTTTTCATCAATTATTATCGTAAATCTTATTCCACGTTTTCTCTACGGCAAAGTTGTAAGCCTCCAGATAGTACTTGATAAAATGCTTCCAGAGGGCTTTCTGAGCAATCTTACCCGCTTTCTTGCGGATATCCTCACGCTCGGCGGAGCTCTTGCCAACCCACTTCTCCACCTGAAGGCTTATGTCGTCCGATGCCTCATCCCAGTTGCTGTCTGTACGGTGAACCACCTTGACGCCATCCTCCAGTTGTGCCTCATGCTTGAGCAGAGTGTTAACCCACATACCAAAGCCCGCCAGGTCCGATGTCACCGTAGGAACCCTGAATGCGGCACTCTCAAGCGGAGTATAGCCCCACGGCTCATAATATGACGGGAACACAGCCAGATCCTGGCCGATAAGCAGGTCNNCCGTCGTTTCCGTCCAGATAGCACGGAACAAACAGCACCTTTACATTATCTTCAGGGGCATTGCGGAATCCCATACTCTGCAGAGTGCAGATCACGCGGTCCTCGCCCATATTGTGCAGCCAATGTGTGGTAAGCGGCATCTGCAGCGGTGTCTTGGCAGTATCGGTACCGTTAATGCGGTCCTGCAGGTCGCGACGGGGCTCCATCACCCATGCCGGCACGTTCACCAGAGCCAGGATATGGGCATCGGCCACCTTTATGTTGTAACGCAGGCGGCGCATCGACTCCAGGAACATATCTATGCCCTTGTTGCGAAACTCGTACCGGCCGCCGGTGGCCAGGATTACGGTCTCATCGCCCCACTCCGTTCCAAACAGTCTGTTGGCCACGTTCAG
>DBYT01000041.1:870-1011 GCA_002309915.1 Bacteroidales bacterium UBA1179
ATCGGCAGCAGGCAGGAAACCGTCCTCAAAACCGTTCACGGTAACAACGTCAGGGGTCTTGTCAAGCAACTGTGTACATTCACGGGCGGTAATGTCACTCACCGTGGTGAAGCAATCCACCTGATGCGCGGTCTGCTTCTC
>DBYT01000041.1:1021-16299 GCA_002309915.1 Bacteroidales bacterium UBA1179
GAGTGCTTGGACTCCATGTTGAGTTCCTGCGCCATCTGGTCACCGTTGTAACCGTCAAAGAACTCATACAGCGCCTTGCCGTTGCCGCAAATGGAACGGCCGATGGACGTGGCGTGAGTTGTGAATACGGTCGATATCTGAGGAATAAAGTATTTCAGGAACAGCGCACCCAGACCGGTCATCCACTCATGTGCGTGGTAAACCACTGTGTCATTGGCGCTTATGTTGAAGTTGTAGAAACTCTTCACGGCCATTGCGGCGGCGTATGAGAACATGGATGCCTCGTCATAATCGCCGTAAGCGTGCATTGAATCCACCTTGAAGAGTTCCCAGGCACGGCTGTAGATGGAGTTCTTAAGCGGGAACATAGTCATGAAATCCACCAGGAACACAATGGGACGACCGGGAATATCCCAATACCCCACCCTGACTTTCAGACCGTCGGTGTCACGTGCATAGTCTTTCCAGATTGCGTAAAGTGATTTGTCCTCAACAAACAGGGGATTGTGCTTGCCCTCCCAAACATCGGGGCCCACATAAATGAGTGTTGCGCCACTTTCCTCCTTGAGCGTCTTAGCCTGGGTTGAAAGCACAGTGTAAATGCCTCCAATCTTATTGCATACCTCCCAGCTGACGGAGAAAATATAATTCGGCTTCCTTTTGGTACTACTCATATCAAACTCTAAAATAAATAATCCCTTTTATCAGATTTTACAGGCTGCAAAGTTACTAATTATCCGCGCATGTTATTATTAGATTAACACTTTTTGCTCACCCCCGCCAAAGTGTCCCACACACACCCGCCCCACACGCTCTGTAGCGCTGTTCGCTGTGTTACATCCCCCCTAAATAAGCCAGTGTCCCACGCCCATCGGCCCAGAAAGTAATCTGGGGGCCGATAAGCGTGGGACACTTTGGCAAATTAGCCGCTAAGTTCAGAGTTTGAGCGGAGCGGGTGCGTCGTCGTTATCCTGTATCTCGAATTCCGTATTCATTGCAGACAGAATTCCGTCTTGGATAGACACCTCCATTATCATGCCGTCAGCCGTTACGACACTTGCGGTACCGTTCTCGAAATCACCGCCTTCAGACATCCGATATTGGCCCGTGGCGTTGATACCGTATTCAGGTCCACGGCCGTCACCGATATTGTAGAACTTGCTCTTGGTAACTACCAGAGAACCATCTGTAAACAGGAATACACACTCATATCTTACAGTGCCGTTCCCAACGTTTTCAGACTGGTACCAGGCTGCGATGGTTTTTTCGGCATATTGTGCCGGCAGGTAAGGAGCAGGATCGCCATTGTATTGCACTTCACCGCCTTCACCGCCTTGGCCTTCACCGCCTTGGCCTTCACCACCTTGGCCTTCGCCTTCACCGCCTTGACCTTCGCCTTCACCGCCTTGCTGGCCCTGATCGGTAGGATCAAGGGGATCCGGGATATCTGCTAAAGCACGCTTGATGTACTCACCGTACAATCCATCAACCGTCAGGACTCCCTTTTCAATCTTTACCTGATGCTGTCCCAATTCGCTCAGTTCCACTATTCCCAAACCGGTTTCATAGTCGCCATCTCTGAGTTTGTAACTACCTACAGATTTGATATAACGCTCGGGACCCATTCCTAATTCCTCAGCAAAGACTTTGTTCTCTGTGACGATAACTACGTCGTTCTCAAACAGGAACACAGCCTCAACTCTTGTTTCACCTTTCTCTCCCTCTGAGAATGAGTACCAGGCGACAACAGTCTTTTCGGCATAGGCTTTCGGGAAGAATGCAGACACCTCATTGCCCTGGTCTTCGCCACCTTGACCTTCACCACCTTGGCCTTCACCGCCTTCGCCTTCACCACCTTCGCCTTCGCCGCCCTGCTGGCCGTTTTCGGTAGGATCTGACGACTGAGGAACTGATTTATTATCCTGCTTGGAGTAGATAGTCACCTGGCCGTCCTCCGATTCTATTCCGGTCAACTTGCCTTCGGCAATATCTACAACTATTACCTTTCCATCGTCACCTATCAGTTTCAACTTACCGGTTTCAAAGTTTCCTTCAACCCATTCGTAGCGACCTTTTATTGCGATTGCCTTGGTAGGTATGGGACCTTCAGGACCTGTTATCACGGAGTGGACAGTAGCCACAAATTGTCCGTTTCCGAAGAAGAAGATAGCAGCGTTGTACTGCATCTCATATCCCTGTTCAGAAATAGAACCTGACTGTGAGTACCATGAAGCAACGTCCTTGCTGGAACAACCGTTCGGGAAGAAAGCCTCAATGCCGTTGTTATCACCGCCTTGGCCGCCCTGACCGCCCTGGCCACCTTCACCTGTAGCCGAAGAGGCTTTTGGAACCTTCTTGTTGTCCTGCTTGACAAATTCCTCTCCCATGGCACTCATCACTCCGTCCGTGATTATAACTAGCATGGGGGCCGATTCGCCATTAACAGCAACCTGGGCTTTACCGTTAGTATAGTCACCCTCGATAATACTATAATCACCTTCGGCCATTATGGTACGTTCATTGCTGCGACCGTCTGTATAAATCCTGTTCTTGGTAGCTACAAAAGAGTTGTCGTCAAAAAGGAATACAGATTCAATTCTCTTGCCGCCTCCCTTTTCCTCTTCAGTTAAAGAGTACCATGCGGCAACTTTTCTCTGACTGTATGAGTCAGGGAAAAAAGCACCGTCAACTGATGATTCCTTTTCATCATCGTTAAGCAGTCCTTCCAATTCTTCACAAGATGTGAATGAAACACTCAGCAGAAGCGCTGAGGCAATAATTGATAGAAATTTAGTCACTTTCATAAGCATATATTGTTGTTTTAAAAGACAATAGATGCCGTAAACATAACTAAAAATTTCTTACGATGTGCAAAAAGATGTGATTTTTATTCCTCCGTAGCGGTTTTACGCTTGGAAACTTTTCCGGGATTGTTGCTGATGAATTCCTTCCAACTCTTGGGTCCTTTCTTACCCGAATCGGGACGGCCCATCTGCAGATAATGGCAGTATGCGGCGGCCAGCGCATCGGTGGCATCCAGGAACTTGGGCATATCGGCCGGATCCAGATGCAGGATTCGCTGCAACATGCCGGCCACCTGCTCCTTGCTGGCGGTTCCGGTGCCGGTTATGGCCATCTTGATTTTCATGGGGGCGTACTCAGTGATAGGCACGCTGTGGTTTATGGCGGCGGCAATGGCTACTCCCTGGGCGCGGCCCAGTTTGAGCATGGATTGTACGTTCTTTCCAAAGAAGGGAGCCTCAATGGCCATCTCATCGGGCAGATAGGATTCGATAATTCCGTTTACGCGCTGGAAAATGTGGCCTAACTTGAGGTACATATCGGACTCCTTGCGCATGTCGATTACGCCCATGGTGACAATGGAGGCTTTCTTATCTTCCACTTTGATAACGCCGTAGCCCATCACGTTGGTGCCCGGGTCAATTCCAAGTATTATTTTCTCTGCCAGTTGTCCTGCCATTGATGCAATTTTCTTTTGCCAAAGATAGCGATTATTCAATCCTAATCATTACCTTTGCAGCCGAAATCATCAACAACGGGGCATTAGCTCATCTGGCTAGAGCGTTTGACTGGCAGTCAAGAGGTGACGAGTTCGAGTCTCGTATGCTCCACAAATTAAGGGCCGTAAACGCGGCCCTTATTTTATGGAGCATACCCAACCTATTGAAAAAAATAGTAAGTTTACAGCAACAAATTGTCAATTAACGATATTGCGCTATGAAAATTAAAGGATTACTGTCTGTTATGGCAGCTGCTGTGATGCTGGGTCTTACATTTGCATCATGTGACAAGGTGTTGGATACTGAAGAAGATCAGACACCAAAGACCGGCTTTACCAAACTAGCCGAGGCTTACCTGCCCGAATCCTATGGTGACAAGACCATTGCCGCCTGGTATTCCGTGTATTCTGAGAATGATTACAAATCAAAGGTTGAGGCAGTGTTCCTCTTTACTGACAGCGCCGTTGCCGTAACCAAGAGCAAGACCTACACCGTTGAGGACGGCCGCGAGCCTGTTCATGATGTATTATCCTTAGGAATATTCCATCAACTTGAGGGTGATCTCATCAACGGAAACTTGAGTTTCGAACTCTCATCAGGCATGCCTCAAACTCGTAATGGCCGAATCAGGGATGGCGTATTGACACTTGACGGCATTGCTTATACCAAGCAGGATAACGCCCAGGCCCCCAAAGCCCAATAAATAAGAATGAAGATTTGCGTAGGTCTATCGGGAGGCGTTGACTCCAGTGTCGCAGCCCTGTTGCTCAAGCAGCAGGGCTATGATGTTTTTGCCATGTTCATGCAGAACTGGCACGACACCGAGGGTACGCTGCACGGAGACTGCGAATGGGAGGAGGACCGATTGGTGGCTGAAATGGTTGCCAAGAAGATTGGCATCCCCTTCCACTTTGTTGACCTTAGCGACGAGTACCGCAAACGTGTAGTTGACTACATGTTCTCAGAGTACGAGCAGGGCCGAACCCCAAATCCCGACGTCCTTTGCAACCGAGAGATAAAGTTTGACGCATTCCTGGACGCCGCACTCAAACTGGGGGCCGATATGGTCGCAACGGGCCACTACTGCCGCAAGGATGAGATTACAGGACCTGACGGCAAGCCCATCTACCGCATATTCGAGGGTGTGGACCCCGGTAAGGACCAGAGCTATTTCCTGTGCCAGCTCAACCAGGAGCAGCTCTCACGCGCACTGTTCCCCATCGGCCATCTGCTCAAGAAAGAGGTGCGCCAGATTGCCGCCGAGGCAGCGTTGCCATCGGCCACCAAGAAAGATTCACAGGGCATTTGCTTTGTGGGAAAGGTCGATCTGCCGGAGTTCCTCAAGCAGAAACTCAAAAGCCGTGACGGCAATATAGTAGAGGTCTACCCCGATTTCTATACCGGCAACCCGCACTTCAAGTTCCAGCAGGAGACGCTTGACAGCATTACGGCCGATGGCACCAAAGCCAATATGGTAACCGGTTACATCAGCGAGGACAAGTGCACCGATACGCTCAGTTCCAACAACTACAGCCCCGATAAGATTGCCGGGCTCAGCGACGAGACCTTAGAGCGCCTTGCCACCACCTACCGCTACGATTCAATCAAATTCATAACTGAGACCTACCGCTCGGGCCGCAAACACGTCAAGAAGACCCGTTTCAAGGCCAATCCCTGGGGCAAGATTATCGGCACACATGACGGCGCGCAGTTCTTTACCATCGGCCAGCGTCACGGACTTAACGTAGGCGGACACGACGATTCGCTGTTCGTGATTGCTACGGACATTGACAGCAACACCGTCTACGCCGGCGAGGGACACACCCACCCCGGCCTTTCACGCAGCTGCCTGAAAATAGAATCGGGACAAATCCATTGGATCCGTCCCGACCTTAAGATGAATGAATCTGAGATTCGCCGTTACCGCGTGCGCATCCGTTATCGCCAGCCCCTTCAGGACGCCTGGCTCATTCAGCGCTCAAACAGCCTCTACATCATCTTTGACGAGCCCCAGCGAGGCATAACGCCCGGTCAGTTCGCCGTCTGGTACAACGCTGATGATGAGATGGTTGGCTCCGGCGTAATCTATTAGAGAGCTGAACTCATCAGGAACACACCTGCCAGAGCTACGATAGCGTAGAGCTCAGGGAATACGGCAAGAATCAGAGTCTTGCTGAATACGTCGTGACCCTGTGCGATACCGGCAATACCGTTAGCGCAAACCTGACCCTGACGGATAGCTGAGAACAGACCTACAATACCCAGAGCCAGACCGCCGCCGAATACAGATGCTGCCTGCAGCGGAGTGATATCGGGAGTAAGAACCCCTGCCATGTTGGCAAAGATGAAGTAACCGGCAAAACCGTACAGACCCTGTGTACCGGGAAGAGCGGTGAGCACGATAAAGTTACCGAACTTGTCAACCTTCTTAAGAGCACCAACTGCTGCGTTACCGGCTATAGTTACGCCGTATGCGCTACCGATGCCTGCCAGGCCGATCATAAGGGCTACGCCCACAAAAGCTAAAACTAAACTTGACATAATTTTGATATTTAATTAATTCTCAATTTTCAATTCTCAATTCTCAATTCTCAATTGCCTTGAACGGTTTGTACTCAGTGCCGCCACCGGTGTAACCCGAGTTCTTGAAGAACTCAACGAATGTCAATCGCATGGGGTGAACAATGGCTCCCAAGATATTCATAAAGATGTTCAGAGCGTGACCGATCACGAATATGAGCACCATCACGATGAATCCTGCAACAGGATTATCGGGCGCCATACCCACAGCCATGCTGTTGAACACGTTGGCAAGGATACCGCCCGACAGACCCAGCGCGAACAGACGCACGTAAGAGAGCACGTCGCCCAGCAGGCCGGTTGCCATATTGTAAGTATCCCAGAGTCCAAGGCCGATATTCAGCAGCGGGTTCTTGCCCGGGCTGTTGAACAGGAATATCAGCACCGCTGCAGCAATGAGAATACCCATCACGACAGGATTGCTGAACTCTATACCAGCCAGTACCGATACTCCCACAGTGATAAGGAGTACCAGCCAACCTATGGTACCCAGCGCATACTTGACGCCGCACTGGATGCTCAGGTTCACAGCCTTGATTGCCATACCGAACAGGATCTGTACCACACCTATGCACAGTGACACGGTGAACATGGTTGAGTTATCGGTATAGAGGATTCCCTTCATCTTCTGGACGAACGGAATGTCAAGGTCATACATATTGAACCCAAAGAATGTGCCCGACAGCAGTCCGCAAAGCATGGTACTTGCACCGAACAGCACTACCAGCCACTTTGAGAAGTTGGGGTTGATAAGCTGGAACAGCTTTGTGAATATGGGCAGAGCCACAATCATAAGCAGTCCGTAACCCGTATCACCCAAGCAGAGACCAAAGAACAGCATGAAGAACGGTGCAAAGAACAGCGTCAGGTCAAGTTCCTGGTAGGTAGGCAGCATGTAGAGCTTGGTAAGCGGCTCAAACAATTTTGCGAACTTATTGTTGCTCAGCTGGATGGGAATATCATCATCCGGCTGAGGATCATCCACATCAAAGAAGACGCCCTTCATGTCAAGAGCCCTGCTCACATAATCCACATCGTCTGCGGGAATCCAGCCCTCAAGCAGCATCAGACTGTCGGCGGCAAGTTTCTCGCCAGTCAGGCGTACCCGGCCAAAGTCAATATTGTTCTCCAGTTCCTTGACTGCCTTCTCGAGCACAGGAATACCAACCTGAGCCAACTGTGCAAGTTTAGCCGGTATGGCATCGATTGCAGCCTTGGTCTTGTCCATATCCGCCTCTACGGCCGATAACGACATATGCGGCAGATGAACCTGCTCGGCGTCGATATCGGGCACCACATCAGAATGGGTTACCGTAACAAAGTTGACCTTCTGCTTGTCACGCTCTATCTCCACCACGCCGTATTTGGAAACCCATTCATCATTGAATGCTCGCAACGGACATGTATAGAAACCTATCTTGTAACCGGCAGCAGCCAGACGTTCCACCTTGGAGGGCTCGAAATCACCCCAGGGAAGCAACTGTGCGCGGTCACGTGACAGAGCCTGAAGTGTCTGCTCCTGGACAATCTTATCGGCGCAGATTATGTCAAATCTCTCAAGAACCTTGGCAGGTGTATCGAACGTAAAGTTCTTTACTGAATCCGAGACCGCACCATCAGCTACCGTCTTTGCGCTGGACTCCAGTTCACGGATTGCGTTCCTGCATCGGCTCAACAGATTCAGGTCTTCCTGCAGTTCTTCATTCTGGACGGCTCCCTGCTGCTTCTGGATCACATGAACAACACCCAGTGAACGCAGATGCTCCAGAAACCCTTCATACTCCTTACTATGAATCAGGAAGGAGAGTTTTTTCATCTTTGTAATCATGACTCTGCCTCCTCTTCTTTTTCGGCTTCACGGCGCTCAAGCAGAGACTTAAGGATCTTCTGGCTTGATTTGCTGAGGTTCTCCTCATCCTCCATGAAACGTTTTATCTTACGTATGGCATCCTCATAACCCGGAATCTGAACCTTCTCAAACAGGTTCACCTTCTGGGTGGTCTTTTTGCGGGCTTTCTCCAGCAACGCCAGCTTGGCGGTTGTGAACTCCACCAGAATAGCGTCGTGAGCCAGTCCCTGCAGTATGTTGATGCCGTCATAGTACCATTTAGGCTGACTGAACAGACTGAACGGAGCGACCTCAAACTCCACCTCGTCAAGCACCGGAATCCTGGTTCCGGCAATCTTGCGCACGGTCAGGTGAACATCCTTGACGCTCACCAGGTTCGGGTTGAACTCGTTCCACAAAGCGAACATTGAGTCATACTTGCGAATGCCCTCTTCCAGTTCGGCTTCCAGTTTGCCCAGGTCGTCCTTGCATTTCTTCACCTCCATGCGCAGCGCACTCTCCTTACTCTTAATGATAGGTAAGGTACGCTTACGCACTTTCAGCTGTTTCTCCATCTGCTGAAGTGAAGTCTTGTTATATTGGAACTTTATCGCCATTTAGTTCTTGGGCCAGTATTGTTCTACAAGAGCAGCCTTGATGTTTACCTCATCGGGCTTGAAGTACTTGGCAAACAGGCCCCAGGTAACATCCAGCATCTCGGTTGTATCCAGGTTCACATCAATTGCCAGCAGCTTCTCGCTGTAATCATGGGCAAAGTCAAGAGCACGCTGATCATAGTCAGTCAAATCAAAACCGTTCTCAACCTTGGTCTTTGCGTTCGATGCATCAGCATACAGACGCACGGCGGCGTTCATGACCTGCGGATGGTCGGCACGTGTCTTCTTACCGTTAACCAACTGCTTGAGTCGTGAAAGTGAACGGAACGGGTCAACGATAACCTTACCTATGTCACTGTCGCGGCGCAGGAACAGCTGACCCTCGGTGATATAACCGGTGTTATCAGGCACAGCGTGTGTGATATCGCCACCAGACAGTGTCGTAACGGCAATAATCGTAATAGAACCGCCCGATGGGAACTGTACGGCCTTCTCGTAAATCTTGGCAAGGTCCGAATACAGTGAACCAGGCATGGAGTCCTTTGAAGGAATCTGGTCCATACGGTTCGATACAATTGCCAGAGCATCGGCATACGATGTCATATCAGACAGCAGTACCAGCACCTTCTCATCCTTCTGCACGGCAAAATACTCGGCTGCGGTCAGAGCCATATCAGGTACCAGCAGACGCTCTACGGCAGGGTCCTCGGTGGTGTTCATGAAACCTATGATACGGTCCATGGCACCGGCATTTGAGAACACGTTCTTAAAGTACAGATAGTCATCATTGGTCATACCCATACCGCCCAGGATAATCTTGTCGGCCTTGGCACGCATGGCCACGGTAGCCATAACCTGGTTGAACGGCTGGTCCGGATCAGCAAAGAACGGAATCTTCTGACCAGACACAAGAGTATTGTTAAGGTCGATACCCGCGATACCGGTTGCAATCAGCTCTGACGGCTGTTTACGGCGAACGGGGTTCACTGACGGACCGCCAATCTCGACCTCGGTACCCTCAACGGCAGGACCGCCGTCAATAGGATCACCGTATGCGTTGAAGAATCGGCCGGAAAGACTCTCACTTACCTTAAGTGTAGGAGCCTTGCCCATGAATACGACCTCAGCGTTTGTAGGGATACCGCCGGTACCCTCAAATACCTGCAGGGTAACCTCATCGCCCACAATCTTAACCACCTGAGCCAAACGGCCGTCAATGATGGCCAGCTCGTCATAACCCACACCCTGCGCCTTAAGTGAGCAGGTAGCCTTTGTAATCTGGCTTATCTTGGTGTAAATCTTCTGGAATGCCTTTGTTGTCATACTATAGCGGGTTAAGCGGTTTTACGTTCAGCAAGAAGAGCCTTGAGCTCCTTCTCGTATTCAAAATACTTCTCTGACTCAAACGGCTGGTAGTTCATCTGCTTGCACAGGTTGATAACCTTCTTGAAGTAGTCGATAACCTCAAGGAAAGTGTCAAACTTGAACTCGGTGTGGCAGATGTCAATCACGCGATCCACGATGGTCACCTGACGCTCCATAGGAGTAACGGCGTCAATCTCATCGAATGCATCCTGCTGCAGAACTATAAAGTCAATAAGCTCTGATTTCCAGAATGTTACGTGATAATCAACAGGTACACCGTCATCACCCAGAATGTTGATCTGCTCAGATATCTCCTTACCGCGCAGCAGACGTGTCTTAAGCTCGTTGACCTTGCTTATCCACTCGTTGTCAATGCGGCTGGTGATATATTTGTCAAACTCCGGATAGTCCAGATATTTTGAGTAAGAGTCAATGGGGTTGATAGCCGGGTAACGCTTGCGGTCGGCGCGCTCCTGCTCCAGGGCGTAGAAGCATCGGGCCACCTTCTTGGTATTCTCAGTCACAGGCTCCTTAAGGTTACCACCCGCAGGTGATACGGTGCCGATGAAGGTGATTGAGCCCGGCTGGCCGTTCTTGAGGTATACGTAACCTGCACGTCCGTAGAAGTTTGCGATGATAGATGAGATATCCATCGGGAAAGCATCCGGACCAGGCAGCTCCTCCATACGGTTTGACATCTCACGAAGAGCCTGAGCCCAACGTGAAGTGGAGTCGGCCATAAGCAGAACGCGCAGACCCATGCTGCGGTAATACTCCGAAATGGCCATTGCGGTATATACTGATGCCTCACGGGCAGCAACCGGCATGTTTGATGTGTTGGCTATGATGATGGTACGCTCCATCAGCTTGCGGCCTGTGTGCGGGTCATCCAGCTCGGGGAACTCGGTAAAGATCTCCACAACCTCATTGGCACGCTCACCGCAGGCAGCGATTACAACGATATCGGCCTCGGCCTGCTTTGAGATAGCGTGCTGAAGCACTGTCTTACCTGTACCGAACGGACCGGGGATGAATCCTGTACCTCCCTCTACAATCGGGTTCAGGGTATCGATTGAACGTACGCCTGTCTCCAGCAGCTTGAAAGGACGCGGCTTCTCCTGATAGTTGGTCATAGCCACCTTAACAGGCCACTTCTGGATCATGTTCACGCTTACTGTGTCACCCTTGGAGTTCTCGAGTACTGCAATCTCATCAATGATGCGGTACTCACCCTCCGGGGCGATCTTCTTGACGGTATACTCACCCTCAAGCTGGAACGGAGCCATGATCTTGAGCGGCTGGAAGTTCTCCTCAACCTTACCCAGCCAGGCCGATGACTGAACCTTGTCACCCACCTTTACGATAGGCTCAAACTTCCACAGACGGTCGTTATCCAGCGGATAAGTATACTCACCGCGCTTAAGGAACACGCCTGTCATCTTGTCCAGGTCATTCTGCAGACCGTCAAAGTTGTGTGACAGCATACCCGGTCCCAGAGTTACCTCCAGCATGTGACCGGTGAACTCGGCGGGAGCACCCACCTTGAGGCCACGTGTGCTCTCGAACACCTGTACATAGACGTTCTCGCCCACAACCTTAATGACCTCGGACATGAGTTTGTCGCCTCCTGTCTCGATATAGCAGATCTCATTCTGTGCAACAGGTCCGTCCACTTTCAACGTAACCATGTTGGCAATGACTCCGCATACTGTACCTTTTGTAGCCATATATATTCTTATTTATTATACTCTGAATTCATCAGGAACCTCAGTTTGCTGCTTGAGGTCTCCAATAAGTTTACGGAACAGTTTCTGTCCCTCCTCACGGTCCAGACTGCTCCAACGCTGCACCATACCTAGGCGTACCATGTATGAGAAGAGCTTCTCAACACTGAAATAATTAAAGAAGGTATTATCCTCAAGCCAGCGCCAGCGAATCATATCGGCCTTACGCTCACGCTGTGACAGGTCATCCTCCTCGGTCAGACGTGCCACATCCTCAAAACACTCCACCTCCTGGCTCAGTCCCCAGTCACGGGCACCGCTTGTGCGCAGCGCATTTGCTACATCACCCGTTCCCACAATCACCTTCTGAATATCCAGATTGTACTTGCGGGCGGTTATGGCAGCCATGATATTGTTCATATTCAGGTTGAACTCATACCATTTGCGTACAAACCCGTTGCCCATGGACATGGCGTACTCATAGAACAGGCTCCACAGACGATCCTCGGCAAATGCGGCTTTCTGACGCCAGCTCTCATCCACCCACTCCTGTACAAAATTGTACAAGAAAGCAGGAACATCCTTGGGGGCAGGGTCGCCAGCCTTGACAAGAGCCACAAGCTCCTCCATGCGCTCGGATCCTATCAGATTACGGCATTCATTCTCAAGATTGAGAATATCCATAACCTTGCGGTCAGCAGCGCTCAGGGCATCATAGACCTCCTCACGGAACTGTTCAACAGAGTAACCCGCCTTGCTGTCATCAAAACTGATGTCAGGCAGTCCGGCAATTATGTAATAGTAGCCTCCCATCAGAACAGGGTCTCAACCAACTGCGGGCGCAGTATTGACTTGAACCAGTTCTCAAACTCCTCGGTGCCGAAATTCACCTTATAGGCTCCGTCGGCCGGCTGGATGGAAAATTCAGCCTCGCGACCGTTCACCTGGGTAATTTTGACACCCTTGTCAAGCAAATCCTTGGCATTGGCAGTGAAATACTTCTTCAAAGCCTCTGCATCGGCGCTCTTAATTTCAATCTGCTGGTTCTTACCCCACTCCTGGGCAATCTTTAGGATGAACTCGTTGAAAGCCTTCTGGTCCGATGTAAAGCCCTTTACAGAATTCTGAACGATCTTATCGGTAACCACAGTTGCAATCTCGCTCTTGAGAGCCTCAACAGCCTGTGCGGCATAGAGCTTAAGCTCCTTACGCACGTTCTCAGCGTTATCGGCGCTCTCCTTCTTGGCGGCAGCCAGCAACGCATCAGCCTGCTTCTGGGCATCGGTAATAAGTTTCTGGGCTTGTTCTTTGGCCTGGGCCAGAATCTGGTCAGCCTCGGCCTGACCTTTAGCTACACCTTCATTATATATAATGTCGGTAAGTTCCTGGATTTTGGTATTCATAGGTTATAATTGATAATTCTCGGTTAGCGTACGTTTTCATCGTACAGATTCGCAAATTTAATCAAATAGCCCTAACTACCTACCATATTAACAAAAAATAAACCTCCGCGACGGGAGGTTTACTTATAACTGATTACTTTTTCCTTTGCATCAAGGTCTGTTTCCAGACTGTCGGAGTCAGCCCCTCGGCCTCCCGGAATTTACGTATAAACTGCGTAGAACTCTGAAAACCGCTCTTGGCCGAAATGTAATCAAGTGATGCATCAGGCTCATCGGCCATAAGCTGTTTGGCGTAATCCATACGTTTCTTGCTCAGATAATCGCGGAATGTAACACCGTAGTACAGATTGACAAGTTTTGATACATATGTACGATTGGTGTTGAGCACACGGGCAATCTCCTCAATGGTCAAAGTGGGATTCAGGAATCCGTTATCCTTATCCATATAGCGCTTGAACGACTCCATTATCTTGTCATAGCCCGATGTAGCCACACCGGCCATAGGACCGGAATCAATACCCTGAAGGAACTCCTGTGTTGACTGGCGCATTGCGCTGAAAGGATGACGCAGACGGTCAAGATTGACATAACCGCCAGGTAAAGCCGGGACAGCAATAACATAACCTACCATAAACAGTACAAGCGATGCAATCAATGACCAAAGGGATGACCAAATGGAAAGAGTATTTGAGAAAACGGAACTGAAAATAACCGATATTGCCCAAAGCATAAAGAAAATGACGAAAAATAAACATAAAACATTCGCAATAAACGAGGACTTTTCGCCTCTCAAAAAAGCGATAATATGTTTAAATTTAAACTTTCCGGTAAAAAGTTTGGAGAATACATACACCAAAGAAACCGAAAGGCTGATAAAGAAGGTAATGAAGTAAACCTGGTAAGTCAAGGTTATATAAGCAGATTCAAGCGGAGTAAGCGCACTACGGACCATAACGCCATCATGAATCATCCTGATCAGATCCGCAGCACCGGATAGCCCAAGCATTGATGTCAGTATAACCGAGATCACAAAAAGTGCCATCGAGGGTATTGTAGACAGGTATGGCACCCATGAGGGCTCACTGTCAACGTAGCAAGACCTTATATAAATACAGATAATGGGAAATACGGCCAATGACGAGAATTGAAGTATTATGTCGTAAATAGCGAGCATTTTGTAGTTCGGATTGGGGTCCATATGGTGTGAACCGCAGAAAAAACTGGCCGCTAAAAGCGCCATAACCCATATTATAAGCTTGTCTGGAGTGGTTTTATGTCTCTTGAACAAAACAAGCAAACACCATACCGCACATACCGAAAATGGGAGTTGAACAATGAAAATTCCAAGCATAAATCAGTCCTTTATTTCAAATTCACAGCAAAAATAATCATAAAAAAGGCACGAGAGCATAAAAAATCGCCATTTTTTGCTCCAAATTTGTGTTTTTGAGAATATGAGTATTGTCGTTTCGTCTATAAATTGAAGTATTGAACATTATGTGTTGATATTTGAACTATTGTTTGAAATTCGTTTTGTAATTTTGAGATGTTCAATTGTGTTTGTTGGAAAATCGCCACATATATAACGCGTACTTTTGTATCGAAAACAAACGAAAAGAACAAATTTAAATGTCGAACAGAAGATTTTTGAACAACAACGCTATCGCAAAGATACAGATAATTCTGGTCTTTGCAATGGTTCTTTTGTTCGGCAACTCTTGCGAGCGTAAAGATCTTTACCTCCGCGTTAACGGAATTCAGATTGAAGTCGAGATGTACGACGTTCGTCTGGATCTCCTCTGGGGTATCGACTGGGAGACTGAGTGGCAGTACACCTGGAATGAGAGCGCCGCTGATTTCGGTACCATCGGTTACACAAAGCCTGAGCTCGTTAAGGGTACTATATATAATGTAGACAGTTACACTGGCAAGCGTTACAGCTCATTCTTCAAGATTTTCGATTCAAACGGTGGTCGTGTATCTCTGAACGCAGGTTCAACATACGATATGTTGTTCTACAACTTCGGTACTGAGTACACATCATTCTACCAGAGCGAGGATTTCGAGTCATATACCGCTTCTACACGCGTAAGTTCACTCGCATCATGGATCCGCACCCGCGGCGAGACCAAGGCCAGCGAGATGCCCGACACCGCTAAGAGTTACGTAAATTACAACCAGCCCGACGAGCTGTTCGGTTCTCTGGCAGCAAATCTTAAGATCAGTGAGGATCCCTCATC
>DBYT01000045.1:0-197 GCA_002309915.1 Bacteroidales bacterium UBA1179
CTCAAGGACATATACCTTAGTTTCTTTTACGGCGCCAAGATCGGTATCATCGGCCTTAACGGTAGCGGTAAATCCACACTGCTTAAGATAATTGCAGGCATTGAAAAGAGTTATCAGGGTCAGGTGGTATTCAGTCCCGGCTACAGTGTGGGCTACCTGCCGCAGGAGCCGCAGCTGGACCCCGACAAGACCGTCAA
>DBYT01000045.1:373-2617 GCA_002309915.1 Bacteroidales bacterium UBA1179
CCGCCCGAGGACCAGAAGACAGGCGTGCTTTCCGGTGGTGAGCGCCGTCGCGTGGCTCTGTGCCGATTACTACTGCAACAGCCTGATATCCTGTTGCTTGATGAGCCTACCAACCACCTGGATGCCGAGAGCATACAGTGGCTGGAGCAGCATCTGAACCAGTATGCAGGTACGGTAATAGCAGTTACTCATGACCGATACTTCCTGGACAATGTGGCCGGCTGGATCCTGGAACTGGACCGCGGCGAGGGTATTCCATGGAAGGGCAACTACTCAAGCTGGCTGGAGCAGAAGTCACAGCGTCTGGCTCTGGAGGAGAAGCAGGCTTCAAAGCGCCGCAAGACCCTGGAGCGTGAGCTGGAGTGGGTTAGAATGGCTCCCAAGGCCCGTCAGGCCAAGGGTAAGGCGCGTCTGAACTCTTACGACAAGCTGATGAACGAGGACGTAAAGGCCAAGGAGGAGAAGCTGGAGATATTCATACCCAACGGTCCGCGTCTGGGCAACAAGGTAATCGAGGCTAAGGGCGTGGCCAAGGCATTCGGCGACAAACTGCTGTTTGATGACCTGAACTTCTCTCTGCCGCCCAACGGCATTGTCGGTGTCATCGGCCCCAACGGCGCCGGTAAGACTACGCTGTTCAGGTTGATTATGGGTCTGGAGAAGGTCGATGCCGGTTCGTTCGAGATAGGTGAGACCGTGAAGATTGCGTACGTTGACCAGCAGCATAAGGACATAGATCCCGAGAAGAGTGTCTATCAGGTGGTTAGCGGCGGAAACGAGATCATCCGTATGGGTGGCCGCGACATTAACGCCCGCGCATATCTGGGCCGATTCAACTTTACCGGCGCTGATCAGGAAAAGAAGTGCGGCGTGCTGTCTGGTGGTGAAAGAAACCGTCTGCAGCTGGCCATGGCACTCAAGGAGGAGGGCAATGTGCTGCTGCTTGATGAGCCTACCAACGATATTGATGTGAATACCCTGCGCGCCCTTGAGGAGGGTCTGGATGATTTTGCAGGCTGCGCCGTTGTAGTTAGCCACGACCGCTGGTTCCTGGACCGCATCTGCACCCACATCTTGAGCTTTGAGGGTGATTCTAAGGTTGTGTTCTATGAGGGCTCTTATAGCGACTACGAAGACTACAAAATTAAACAGCTTGGATATCAGGAGCCTAAGCGCATTCATTACCGGAAGCTGCAGTAATTGAGAATTAGGCTCACTAAAATAATTAGTTAAGATTGCATCATTGTAAATAATCTTTTCTATCTTTGGGAAGACTAAAGATAGTCCTTTGTCGTATAACCTTATTAAATACACCTGTTTATGAGAAAAAGTCCTTTGTTTTTGTCTGCACTGTCATTGATGGCAGTTTTTGCCGGTTGTTCCGGTTCCGGTAGCGATTATGAAGAGATAACCGCAGCCGATATTGAGGAAGAGGCTGACCTTACCAAAATTGCCTATGATTTCAAGATCCATCCGCTCAAATCAAGTGACCCGCTTGACGGAATTGGTGGAGTAAAGAGCTGGAATGACGGCAGCGTGATGCTGGCTCGTACCAATGACAGCCGCAAGATCCTACGCTTTGACAATTATAAACTGACTGGCGTTCTGGATCGTCTGGGACGTGGTCCGGGTGAGTATTATTTCATCGAGGACTTTACCTATGACGAATTCAACAACTGCATTTACATTGAGAATGACTCCAACCTGGTGACATATGATGCTGTCACAATGGAGTTCAAGGGCAAGCAGAAAGTGAATATCAACCTTCAGAACTGCCTGAACCTGGGAGACAAGATGCTTTATTTCGGTATTTTCCTTGATGAAGGTTCTCTTTCGGTAAGTGAGGATACTCTTCGTTTGCCTAAGGAATCTATGATTCTTGTCGACAGGGATGAGCGTGATCTGAGTAAGGGCGTAATATTGTACAGGGAAGGTCTTCTCAAGCGACTTCTCCTGGGTTATCCGGAGCTGTTCTATGTCAATCCCAAAAACCGTTCAACCTGCTTTACAGGCCTTGTATGTACAATTGTAACATTTGACGATGAAAAGGCTACTCCCATATACAAATTCAAACTTGGGACGGAACCGATTGATGAAGAGGCCGAGAGGCTGCTTGATGAAACTGAAAGTCTGAGTTCCGAAGGAGCGGAAGATGTTCTCAAGAGAATATCTCTGGCTACCCAAGGTCCCAGAATAAACAATGTTTTCAATATAATGGTTTTTAGCACATGACAATTTTTGAAA
>DBYT01000060.1:0-945 GCA_002309915.1 Bacteroidales bacterium UBA1179
GGCTGTGATGTAGTACCGGTCCAAACACCGTTCTCATCCTTAACAAGGTCTGTACCACCGTTGGTACCGCCAAGACCCAGACCTACAGATACGGCCTGTGCATTGGGAGCAACAATACGAAAACGAGCATAACCCTGTGAGTTAACCATAGGATACTCCTGCTGGGGCTGGTTCTTTGTTGAGGGCTTGAAGTCCTCCTTAATCTCCTGTGCTGCGCAGAAACCTGCGGTCAAAAGGGCAGCACTCAAAACAACTGTAAACTTTCTCATTTTATAAATCAGTTAAAATAGGTTGTGATCATTTGAAGCAGATCTGTACGAACTGGTACAGGCTGCGACGCCATGTGTGCCACTCGTGAGCGGTACCCTCTGAGATGTAACCGGTAGCGTTGATGCCGGCCTTCTTCAGATTCTCGGCAGCCTCCATAACACCCATGTTCTCCTTACCGCCACAGCTCATGAACAGAGCCTTGTTGGTCTCCTTGTAACCCTCGGCACCCTCGATGTCCTGCAGAGAGATTGTACCACCGCTGAACATACCTACATAAGCGAATACCTTAGGATTGGCAAGAGTAACTGAACGTGTGGTCATACCACCCATTGACAGACCGGCCATAGCGCGGTGCTCTGTGTCTGCGATAACGCGGTAGTTCTTCTCAACCATGGGGATGATATCCTTGATGAGTACATCGCCGAATGCGCCACCCATCATGAAACCGCCACCAAAACCGCCACGACGCTGGCCGCCCTGAGGAGCCTGGCCCTGAGGAGCCTGAGCCTGAGCATCAGCTGAAGGACCACCGGCAGGACGCTGGCCGCCAAAGCCGCCGAATCCGCCGAAACCGCCACCCTGCTGACCGGGAAGCTGAGCATCAAGGCAATCGATAACGATAATGAACGGAACAGCCTTACCCTCAGCGATCAGGTTATCCATGATCTGAGCGGT
>DBYT01000060.1:962-2011 GCA_002309915.1 Bacteroidales bacterium UBA1179
TACAGAACGGGGAACTTCTTGGTTGTGTTGGTGTAATACTCGTTGGGGAAATAGATGTAGCAGTGACGCATCTTCTCGGTTACTGAAGAGTAGTAGTAAACCTCGTTCATGCTGCCCTGCGGTACGTTCTTAACCTGCCAGAAATCCTGGTCGTCTGAAGGAACCTCGATTCCGCTGCCCCAACGGCTTGCGCCATAGTAGTAGAGGCTTCCCGGATCGGGTACGCTTGCACCGTCAATGTTCAACTGATAATAGTGGAAACCGGGATCCTGAGGAGCAGAAGTACCGGTCCATACACCATTCTCATTCTTGGTCATAGAATAAATCTTACCGTCTATGTCAAGACCTACGGCAGTTGCGTTGGGGGCCGATATCTGAGCACGTACCATACGCTGTGAATTTACCATAGGATACTGATGGTTTGCCTGATTGTTTGCAGCAGGCTTGAAGTCCTCTGTTACATTCTCTGTTACTGAAGGCACTGTGGGGTTTCCCTGACCGCGTCCGCCGAACTGGGCATACGCAGATACTGTAGCCAGTGCCATAAGTGAAAGGATAATCTTTTTCATACTTTGATTTTTATTATTTGGTTTGATTAAGTCTATGCACACGTTCTGCAAACATACGACATTTTTTTAATATCACTGTATCTCAGCCGCAATTTTGCGCGCCTTGTCCATATGCTTCTGCAGGTTCTTTATGCGATTGGCATGACTGGGATGGGTGCTCATGAACTCGGGAACGTACTCGCTTTCATTTGCCGCCATACGCTCCCAGAGCACAGGAGCCTGCTCTATGTCATATCCTGCAATGGCCATTATGTACAGGCCTATCTCATCGGCCTCTGATTCATGCTTGCGTGAATAGGGAAGCAGGTAACCGTACTGGCTGCCCACCGCAAAGGCTGCCTCAAAGAGCATCCTTCCGGTCTGGGATGTCTTCATCTCCACCGCCTGTCCGGCCACACCGCCCACCAGGTTTGTAAGAGCCTGCTGCGACATACGCTCGTTTCCGTGACGGGCAAGCGCATGGGCAATCTCATGACCCAT
>DBYT01000060.1:2078-3091 GCA_002309915.1 Bacteroidales bacterium UBA1179
ACCACCTGACCGCCCGGCATGCAGAACGCGTTCACCTGACTGTCCTTAACCAGTTTGAAACTCCAGGTTATATCGTCCAGTTGTGACTGCTGTCCTATGCTGGCCAGATATTTGGTCAGAGCAGCGGTCAGACGCTCGCCCACCTCCTGTATCATAGCCGCCTGGGCCTTGTTGTCCGATACCTGTGAGGTAGCCATCATCTCCTTGTATGATTCGTTTGAGAGCGATGTAATCTCGCTGTCCGAATAGAGCAGCACGCGGTTACGGCCGGTAAAAGCCACCGAACTGCATGCAATGAGCACCGCTGCAGAAAGCAGGCACATCAACCACTTGACAGTTCTTCTCATATAGCGTTAATCTTCTGTTTCAAGAATCTTCTTTATCTCCTCATCGGTCTTGTAGAGTTTGTCCTTGCAGAACTTGATGAGCTCACGGGCCTCCTTGAGGCTTTCACCGATCTGGTCTATGTCCATCTTGTTCTCTTCAATTCCTGAGACAATCTCGTCCAGGCGCTTCATTGCTTCTTCGTATTTCATTGTTATTGGTATTTAGGTTTGTAATCAAATAATCTCACTCTCAACGCTTCCGTCGGCAAACACGGTGGTAAGACGGTCGCCTTTCTTAAGGTCCGATGCACACTTGACCGCATGCCCGTTCAGACGGGTAAGCGAATAACCCCGCTTCAGAATGACCTGAGGGTCAGCGGCGGCAAGCGTTTTGTCCACAATCTCCAGTTTATGGGCCTGGGCGGTCAGCATATTGCGCACTCCGTTGACCGATCTAATCCAAAGCGTCTCCAGAACCTGCTCCTGGCGTGTTTTAAGGACTGCGAATAGAGAGGGCAACTTCTGCGACACCCTTTCTATTCTCACCTTCTCGGCGTTCATTTTCTCTGTTATGGCGTCGCTCATCCTGCGTGTCAGGTTTTCAAGTTCCGATGCAGTGTCAAAAACCTTGTTTATGATAAACTCGGCTGCGGCTGTAGGAGTCTTGACCTTGGTGTGCGCCACCAC
>DBYT01000060.1:3156-6259 GCA_002309915.1 Bacteroidales bacterium UBA1179
TAGGAGTCAAAGCAACTCAGTTCACTCACGGCGCCGCCTCCTCTTATTATTACCACCACATCAAAATCGTCCCTGCGCATGGCAACCGCATTCAGGGCCGATATCACACTGCGCTCCACATCATCGCCCTGCATCAGAGCCGGGAACAGTTTTACGTAGAACCTGAATCCGTAGATATTGCCGTCCAACTGATTGCGGAAATCACCCCAGCCGGCAGCCGTAGCCGATGAAATGACCGCTATCCTGTGCGGCAGCGCAGGTATCTCAAGCTCGCGGTTCAGCCCAATGACGCCCTCTTTCTCCAGTTGTTCCAGTATCTCCTTGCGGCGGCGGGCCATATCACCCATGGTGTATGTGGGATCTATGTCCTGCACCACCAGCGAATAGCCGTAGACTTCGTGGAATGTGACGGTTACCTGAAGCAGGACCTTCATTCCCACCTTCAGCGTCTCGCCCGTCTGGGCCTCGAAATAGGGTTTAAGCTTAAGCCAGGTGCCGCGCCATATGTTGGCTTTGGCCTTGGCCAGGAAATTACGGCCTGTAGCATCCTTCTGCACAAGTTCCAGATAGCAGTGTCCCTGCCCCGATGGGCTGATGCTGCTAATCTCGGCCTGTACCCAGTAGGCATCGGGCATCTCAAACTGGAGAGTGCTCCTGACGCGGCCGTTTAGTTCAAGTAATGTTAATGCTTCCATAGTATTATTTATTAGGGTAAGTCATTTTCCCTTTTTATCTCAAGGACCTCAAGATTCCTGAAATTCCTGCCGTCCACCTCCAGTCGGACCAGTGTCCGTACCTGTTGCCAACCCTGCAGACCGGCTGCACCGGGGTTGATGAACAGCATTCCGTATTTTTTGTCGTGCATGACCTTTAGTATGTGCGAATGGCCGCATACCAGCAGGTCCGGAGTCTCTATTAGCAATTGCTCCCGCACGGAACGGTCATAATGGTCGGGCGAGCCGCCTATGTGCTTTATCATGACGTTGGCATCCTCCACCTTGAAGCGGTAAATCTCGGTTGTGAAACGGCGTACATCCTGCCCGTCACAGTTACCCCACACGGCGCGGACGGTGGCTATCTTGGAAAGACGTTCCAGAATCTCGTACGATCCCACATCGCCGGCATGCCATATCTCGTCGCACCCTTCAAGGAAGGTGGCGTAACGGTCATCCCAATAGGCGTGGGTATCGGACAGGATTCCTATCTTTTTCATATTCCCAGTTTTTCCTTTGCCAAAGATACTATTATATCGGCGCACTTGTCATATCCCAGGGTGGTGCTGTTGAGACAGATGTCATAAACGGCGGTGTCACCCCATGTGCGGCCGGTAAAATAGTTGTAGTACGATGAGCGCTTGCGGTCTATGTCCTCAATCAGCGACAGAGCTTTGGACTGGGTCATATCCTCGCCGGCATGGCGCATCACACGGGCTACGCGGTCGTTGACATCGGCCGCAATGAATACGTTGAGCAGGCGGTCGCTGTCACGAAGCACGTAATCGGCGCATCGGCCTATGAATACGCAGTCCTCGGTCTCGTGGATCTTGCGGATGGCGTCGCTCTGCATGTTGAATATGGATTCGTTGCTCAGGTAGTTGTTTGACAATCCGTTGCTGCTGCTCATATGGGTCATGAACAGTGAACGCAGGCCCTTGCGGGTCTTCTCCTCATCGGCCTCAGCAAAGAACTGCTCGCTGAAACCGGTCTCCTGGGCAGCCTTCTTCAAAAGGTCACGGTCATACACCTTGACACCCAGTTTCTCAGCTACGATAGCTGCTACGTTACGGCCTCCGCTGCAGAACTTGCGGCCTATGCAAATACAGTAGTGCTTGTCCATATTATGCCATTTTTTTGAGTTTTCTTACTTGAGGGATGAGCAGTGACACACCCAGTATCACTGAAAGGAGGTCCGATGCAGGCATGCTGTACCATATTCCGTTGATACCGTAGTAGCGCGGCAGGATAAGAAGGAACGGTATGAGCAGCAGCAACTGACGTGACAGCGACATCAGGATAGACTTGCCGGGCATGCCTATGCTCTGGAAGAAGTTACCGGTAACCATCTGTGAGCCCACCAGCGGGAACACCAGGAATGTGAGTTTCATACCTGTCATGGCTATGGCGGTAAGTTCGGGGTCATCGGTAAATATGCGTATACACAAACCCGGCAGGAACTCAGTGATGGCGAATCCCAACGTAGTCACTATCGTGCCAAAGAACATGGTCAGATAGAGAACCCTGAGCACACGGTCAAACTGACGTGCACCGTAGTTGTAACCCGCAATGGGCTGCATGGCCTGGTTGAATCCCATGACCATCATCACAATCAGGAATCCAAAGCTGTTCACTATGCTGTAAGCGCCGATAGCCACATCACTGCCGTACTTGAGCAGGCCGCGGTTTATGAGCAGCACCACAAAGCAGGCAGCGGCGTTCATAAGACAGGGTGAGAGACCGATGGTAAGCATGTTCTTTACCAGGTCGCCGCGCAGACGGTAGGTACCGTTCTTGAGGTGGATCAGTTCACTCCGGTCAGAGAGCTGGTAGCACTGCCAGCTGAATGCCAGCACCTGTGATATCACGGTTGCAATAGCCGCGCCCTTGATACCCCAGTGGAACACCATAATAAAGAGGTAATCCAGCAATGTGTTCAGGAGCACCGTTCCGATGGTTGCCACCATAGCCTTGTTGGGGTGTCCTGCCGCACGCAGTATGCAGTTGATTCCCAGATAGAGGTGGGTGAATGCGTTACCCGCCAGGATTATCACCATATACTCACGGGCATAGCCTATGGTGGCATCGGTCGCACCGAACAGGGTAAGTATGGGGTTGATGAATATGAGTGAGAATACGCCGAACAGCACTCCTATCAGTATGTTCAGAGTCACTGAGTTTCCAAGCAGCATCTGTGCGCTCTCATGGTCTTTCTGTCCCAGCTTGAGTGAAATCATAGTGCCCGATCCCACGCCCACCATTGATCCCAGAGCTGCCGAGAGGTTCATAAGCGGGAAAGTCACTGCCAGACCCGAGAGAGCCATAGGCCCTACTCCGTGGCCGATAAACGCGCGGTCCACGATATTGTACAGTGAAGATGCGAGCATAGC
>DBYT01000060.1:6287-6538 GCA_002309915.1 Bacteroidales bacterium UBA1179
AGTTTTCCGATTTTTTCCGTACCCAGTTCCTGGGGTGTTTTCAATTCTGCCATTTATATTCCTTTCTTTTCTGCAAAGATACATTTTTTAATGAGGTCCATTAAACTTTTGCTATTTCCTGATATCTTAAATAAGCAAAGATTAAACAACTTCTAACCTAAATAACAATAAGAAATGAAGAAGATTTTATTCGCAATCGCAGCTCTGATGGTTTCAACCATGAGCTTTGCACAGGGATTTGGCGGCGGTTT
>DBYT01000060.1:6583-9674 GCA_002309915.1 Bacteroidales bacterium UBA1179
GCTGACCGTCTCAAGGAGCAGCTTGAGCTGAACCAGGTTCAGTATGATTCAATCTACAACTACTATGTTGCTAACGCCAAGGAGCAGGCAGCACGCCGTGAGCAGATGCAGAACGGTGGCGGTATGCCCGCCGAGGGTGACATGCAGGCTATGATGGAGCAGATGCAGAAGCAGCGTGCTGCTCAGGAGGCCAAGATCAAGTCATTCCTGACCGATGACCAGAAGAAGAAATATGACGAGATCCAGGAGCAGCGTCGTCAGCAGCGCCAGCAGGGCGGCCAGGGCGGCTTCGGCGGCGGCTTTGGCGGTTTCGGTGGCGGTATGCCCCAGTAATTTCATTTGGAATTTTAAAAACGGTACCATTGGGGTCAGGCCCCATTGGTACCGTTTTTATTTAAAACAGGCTGCAACCTATCAGCACCATAAGCTGGGCGGTAAGTATGCGCAGGAACATGGTGAGCGGATAAACCGTTGAGTACGCTACAGCGGGAGCGTCATGCTCAGTCTGGCTGTTGGCGAATGCCAGTGCCGGAGGATTGGTGCTGGCGCCGGCCACAAGTCCCAGTATGCTGAAGTAATTCATGTTATGACGCTTTCTTGCTATCAGAGCCACAATAAATACCGGTATTACGGTTATGAGCAGACCGGCCAGCATGTATGTAAGGCCGTCGCCCGAAGTGATTGTCTCAACGAATGTGGCACCAGACTTGATGCCCACGCTTGCCAGGAAGAGTGCAATACCCACCTCACGCAGCATCATCAGTGCGCTTGCCTTGGTATATGTAACCAGACCCAGTTTGTATCCGAATCGGCTTATAAGGATAGCCACAACCAGCGGACCGCCGGCCAGGCCCAGTTTAAGCGGAGTGGGAATACCCGGTATGGCAATTGGAATACTTCCGAACAGGACACCCACCAGAATACCTATAAACAATGTGGCGATATTAGGCACATCCAGACGTTTCATCTCATTACCCACACGCTGAGCCACTGCAGCCACGCTGCTCTCCTTACCTACAACCGATAGACGGTCACCTATCTGAAGTACCAGGCTGGCCGATGCAAACAACTCAGTACCTGAACGTACCACGCGGGTGATTGTAACATCATAAATGCTGCCCAAATGCAACTGTCCCAGAGTCTTGCCGTTGAGTTTCTCCTTGGTCACAACGATACGGCGTGAAACCAGAGGCTCGGTACCCTTAACGTTATCCCACTCAACCTCTACGGCCGATCCCAGCAACGTGCGTATAGCCTCACCGTCATCCTCTGAACTTACCACGCAAAGCTGGTCACCCAGGTTAACCACACTGTCACGATGGGGAGTTACCACAACACCTTCATGCATCAGACGTGAGCATATGAACTCACGGTTGATGAGACGGCGCAGTTCCAGTATGGTCTTGCCGTCCAGACGTTCATTGGTCATCTGCAGATACTGTCTCATGGGCTTGGTGCTTGTATCCTGCTGTTTCATGCTCTCCAACTGGGCATTCTCCTTATCATCCTTGACGCGGCAGATGGCTTTCACTATCATCGGCACCATAATGACACCTATAACGGCAAGCGGATATGCGCAGGCGTAACCGTTGGCTATATCGGCATTGCTTCCGCCCATCTGACGCAACGCCTCCTCGGCAGCACCCAGTCCGGGTGTATTGGTGACGGCACCGCTCAGCACGCCCACCAGCATGGGGAAACTGTCGGGATCTGTACGGTCAAACAGGAGCAGATAAGCACCTATTGCAACCACGATATTGAGGAATATCATAAGTACAGCCAGACGGTTCATCTGTATTCCGCCCTTGGCGAATGAACTGAAAAACGACGGTCCCACCTGAAGACCAAGACTGTAGACAAACAGTATCAGTCCGAAATCCTGAATAAAACTTATAGTCTTAATATTTCCGGTAAAACCGAAATGAGCCACTACGATACCGGTAAAAAGTATGAATGCCACGCCGAAAGAAACTCCGCGGAACTTGAGTTTTCCAAGCATCATGCCAACGGCGATGACAAAAGAGTAAAGCAGAAGCAGATGGGCTATTGATTCAGTGTCAAACAGAAGCGTCTTAATCCAATCCATTGTAAATCAGTGTTTTGTCCAGATATAACAAGTTGTCCTTATTTTCGGGTACAAAGTTACTTACAATTTGCCGATAATAGCCGTCTGTACTCTATTATAAAACCTTAAAAATTTATAGTTATTCATAGAATATAAATCTAAAGATTTAAGTAGGTTTACTCAATCTTATTACATATCTTTGCCAGACTATGCGCTCTGCGAGGGCCATAGCAAGAGAATTATCCTATCAAACAAGTAATATTTTATGTCAAACTACAAAGAAAAACTCTTCTCAGAGTTCCCGCCCGTGTCCACCGAGGAGTGGATGGCAAAAATCACGGAAGACCTTAAGGGCGCCGATTTTGAGAAGAAACTCGTCTGGAGAACCAACGAGGGATTCAAGGTACAGCCGTTCTACCGCCAGGAGGATCTGCAAGGCCTTGACACAGAGACCAAGCCCGGAGAATTTCCTTACAAACGCGGCACCAAAGCCTGCAACACCTGGTTTGTACGTCAGGGCATCAGCACCAAAGACATCAAGGAGGCCAACGCCAAGGCACTTGACATCCTCAACAAGGGTGTCGACTCACTCAGTTTCTGCTGCCGCGGCCGTCTCATTGAAGGGGCCGATCTGGAGGCACTGCTCAATGGCATTCTGGCTGATTGCATCGAACTCAACTTCAGCACCAAGCCCCAGTTGGCATGTGCACAGGCCCAGGCACTGGTTGACTATTTCACTAAGAAAGGCTATGACCTGAGCACCCTGAAGGGTTCAATATCATACGATCCCATCGCTTCAATGCTCAAGAACGGTGTTGAGTGCGGTCTTGATGACGCTGCCAAGCTCATTGAGATACTTGAGCCCCTCAAGAAGTTCCGCGCCCTCACAGTCAAGGCGTCAATGCTTACTGACAGCGGTGCATTCTGCTATCAGGAGCTGGGTTACGCACTTGCCTGGGGTAACGAATACATGCGTTCCCTCACCGAGGCCGGTGTTCCCGCCGACAAGGTAGCCAAGAAGATCCA
>DBYT01000060.1:9834-10583 GCA_002309915.1 Bacteroidales bacterium UBA1179
CGTTCACAGACCGAGGCCATGAGCGCCGCTCTGGCAGGTGTAAACTCAATCACAGTAACACCGTTCGATGCAGCATATCAGAAATCAGATGAATTCTCAGAGCGTCTGGCCCGCAACCAGCAGCTGCTGCTTAAGGAGGAGTCACATTTTGACAAGGTGGTTGATCCCGCAGGCGGTTCATATTACATTGAGAACCTGACAGAGGCTCTGGCAGAGCAGGCATGGAAGTTGTTCCTCCAGGTAGAGGATGAGGGCGGTATGCTGGCACTGGTAAAGGCCGGTAAGGTTCAGGAGGCTGTAAACGCCACCAACGCCACCCGTCATGAGAACGCTGCCAAGCGTAAGGAGTCACTGCTGGGAACCAACCAGTTCCCCAACATCAAGGAGATGTCCGAGGGTCGTGCTCCCAAGACCTGCTGTTGCTGCTGCAAGGAAGAGGGTGAGGCAACCATCGCAACCCTTGACAGCTCTCGCATAGCATCAGAGTTTGAGGCATTGCGCCTGCAGACCGAGGCCAGCGGCCGCCGTCCCAAGGTGTTCATGCTCACTATAGGAAATCTGGCCATGCGTCAGGCCCGCGCCCAGTTCTCTGGTAACTTCTTTGGCTGCGCAGGCTACGAGATTATAGATAACCTTGGTTTCAAGACCGTCGAGGATGGAGCCGAGGCAGCCCGCAAGGCAGGTGCCGATATCGTAGTGCTCTGCTCAAGCGACGACGAGTACGCCGAGTACGGTCCCGCCGCATTCAA
>DBYT01000060.1:10636-11604 GCA_002309915.1 Bacteroidales bacterium UBA1179
ATTGAGAATTACGTCCATGTACGCTGCAACGTACTTGAGACTCTCCGTGATTTCAACAGCAAGCTTAACATCAAATAATCCGTAGTTATGAAACCCGATTTCAAGAATATAGACATCAAGTCCGCAGCCCCCAAGGAGGCTCTTTGCGGATGCAAGACAAAGGCAGGTGCCGATGAGATCTGGAAGACTCCGGAGCACATTGAAGTAAAGCCTGTATATACCAAGGAGGACCTGGAGGGCATGGAGCATCTGAACTATGCCGCCGGTATCGCCCCCAACCTGCGTGGTCCCTACTCGACTATGTATGTGATGCGTCCCTGGACCATCCGTCAGTATGCCGGATTCTCCACCGCCGAGGAATCAAACGCATTCTACCGCCGTAACCTGGCCGCCGGTCAGAAAGGTCTGTCAGTTGCGTTTGACCTTGCCACCCACCGCGGCTACGATGCCGACCACGAGCGTGTGGTAGGTGACGTAGGTAAGGCCGGTGTATCCATCTGCTCGGTCGAGGATATGAAGGTGCTGTTTGACGGCATACCTCTTAACAAGATGTCAGTGTCAATGACAATGAACGGCGCCGTTCTGCCTATCCTGGCCTTCTACATCGTATCAGGTCTGGAGCAGGGTGCCACTCTTGAGGAGTTGCAGGGAACCATCCAGAACGATATCCTCAAGGAGTTCATGGTACGTAACACCTACATCTATCCTCCTAAGTTCTCCATGAAGATCATCGCCGACATATTCGAGTACACATCACAGAATATGCCCAAGTTCAACTCAATATCAATCTCCGGTTACCACATGCAGGAGGCAGGTGCTACCGCCGATATCGAGTTGGCTTACACATTGGCCGATGGTATGGAGTATCTGCGTGCAGGTATCAACGCTGGCATGAACATCGATACATTCGCACCGCGTCTGTCATTCTTCTGGGCCATCGGAACCAACCACCTCATGGAGATTGCCAA
>DBYT01000072.1:0-1443 GCA_002309915.1 Bacteroidales bacterium UBA1179
TTCATCCTGGGCCCCGGCGGTCTGGTTGACCACAACTATATGGAACTCACAGCCGATATCATCGACGAGTACCGCAATACCGGCGGTTTCGATATCATCGGCTCAGGCCGTACCAAACTGGAGAAGAAGGAGCAGTTCGACAAGGGTCTGGAGATCCTTAAGGCTCTTGACATCAAGGCTCTGGTTATCATCGGCGGTGATGATTCAAACACCAACGCTTGCGTTCTGGCTGAGTACTACAAGGCAATCGGCGCCGGCGTACAGGTAATAGGCTGCCCCAAGACCATTGACGGTGACCTCAAGAACTCAGAGATTGAGACCTCATTCGGTTTCGACACCGCTACCAAGGTTTACTCAGAGATTATCGGTAACATTGAGCGTGACTGCAACTCTGCCCGCAAGTACTGGCACTTTATCAAGCTGATGGGCCGTTCAGCCAGCCATGTTACTCTGGAGTGCGCTCTTCAGACCCAGCCTAACGTAACCCTTATCGGTGAGGAGGTTGAGGCCAAGAACCAGACTCTTGATGATATCGTAACATATATCGCTCAGGTTGTTGCCGACCGCGCAGCTCGCGGCCTCAACTTCGGTACCGTTCTGGTTCCCGAGGGCCTGATAGAGTTCATCCCCGCCATCAAGAAGCTTATCGCCGAGCTCAACGATGTTCTGGCTGCAAACCAGGCTGAGTTCGACATGATACAGCGTGACAAGAAGATCCAGTACATAGTAAGCAAGCTCTCCAAGGAGAACGCTGCTATCTTCCAGAGTCTGCCCGAGAGCGTAAGCCGTCAGTTGGCACTGGAGCGTGACCCGCACGGAAACGTACAGGTATCACTCATTGAGACCGAGCAGCTTTTGGCCGATATGGTTGGAACCAAGCTTGATGAGTGGAAAAAGGATGGCAAGTATCTTGGCAAGTATGCCACACAGCATCACTTCTGCGGTTACGAGGGCCGTTGCGCAGCTCCGTCAAACTTTGACGCTGACTACTGCTACAGCCTTGGTTACAACGCATCAATGCTGATCGCTGCCGGCAAGACCGGTTATATGTCATCAATCAAGAACACCGTGGCTCCTGCCGACCAGTGGATTGCAGGTGGTATTCCTATCACCATGATGATGAACATGGAGAAGCGTAACGGTGAGATGAAGCCCGTTATCCGCAAGGCTCTTGTTGAACTGAACGGTGCTCCCTTCAAGGAGTTCGTAAAGCATCGCGCAGAGTGGGCCCGTGAGACCAGTTTCGTATATCCCGGTCCTATCCAGTATTTTGGTCCCACCGAGGTTTGCGACCAGCCTACCAAGACTCTGCAGCTGGAGCATCAGAAATAAATAATAGCTATGCCTGCCGTCAAAGGCAAACATACTAAAAACAAGAAAAGGGTTTCCGTTCCAAAAAAGAAAGGACGGAAGCCCTTTTATATGTTACCTGACTGGCTGCAC
>DBYT01000072.1:1479-15255 GCA_002309915.1 Bacteroidales bacterium UBA1179
CTGTTCCTGCGTCCCTATTTCTATCGTATGCTACCCTGCCAGGGTGCCAGGGAGTATGGCGTATGCCTGCCCTCGGGATTTCTCTGCTACGGTATTGACGTATCGCATCATCAGGGACGGATAGACTGGGAGAGGGTCCGGAGTTCATCGGTAGAGAACGGTTATCCCATAAGGTTCGTGTTCATGAAGGCTACCGAGAGCAATACCTTCACCGATCCCGACTACTTTGAAAACATAGACCGGGCTCGCAAAGCCGGATTCGTTTGCGGCGTGTACCATTTCTATGATCCGGGGACATCGGCCGATAAACAGGCGCAGCACTATATAAATACGGTAAGCCTTCAGGCGGGTGATTTTGTACCCGTGGTCGACGTTGAGCGCGCCGGACGCTCGCAGGACCTGAGGAAGGACCTGCTGGTTTACCTTAAGACACTTGAAAGACACTACGGCGCAAAGCCGATCATTTACTCATCGGCCAAGTTCCGCCGCCGCCACCTGAACACTGCCGAGTTTGACTCATACCCCTTCTGGGTGGCGCACTATTATGTGGCCCGTCCCGGAACCGATAAGCCGTGGCGCATATGGCAGTTCACTGACCACTCATCGGTGGACGGCATCCGCGAATACACCGACTTCAACGTATTCCGAGGCACAGAGGCCGATTTCAACTCCCTTCGCATAAAATAGTACCAATGGGGCCTGACCCCAATGGTATCATTTTAGGGATTTTCCCCTTTACAATTAGGGAATTTCCGCGTACCGGGTATTATTACCGTATTATTTTTGCATTGGAAAGAAACCAATAAAACATACGGTTATGAAAAAGTCAGTATTGTTTATGGCATTGATGGCAGTCACAATGACAGCCGGTGCGCAGAGGAACGACTTGTACTCGACCGGTAGATCAAATACCGGAAAGTCTTCAAGTCCGTCAACGTCACAAACTACAACCGTGACCCGTACTCCTTCATATACAGAGCCCGCAGCTCCCGTTCAGCAGGAGGTTGCTCCGGCAATAGTGAATACTCCCCAGATCATAGTAGACCGTGATCCCGATGAGTATAACCGCCGTTATACCTACGGAACCAGTCAGATACAGTATGAGGACGGCAGTATCATGGACGATGTACCTACCATATATATACATGACACCATATATGTAGCTACACGTGAGCGCAGTTCTTCATATGAGGATGACATATACATGGAAGGTTACAATGACGCTATAGATGATTACGATATGACACGTCGTCTGTACCGTTTCCGTCGCTATGGACGCCCGTACTATTCACTCTATGACGAGATCCTGTGGGATGTCCTTTACTGGGATTATTACTGGGATACCGACTACTGGTACTTTTCACACACATATTACTACGATCCCTGGTTTTATGATCCCTGGTATTATGATCCCTGGTATTACGGACCTTATTACTACAGTTCATACTACTATTATCGTCCCGGTTACTATTATTCATATCGTTACTATCCGTCATCAGTTACCGTCAGCAGGGTTGATACTTACAGACCTAACCGTAACATAAACAGTGGCGGATGGGACCGAAATCTTAGCCGAAGCACAGCCAACCGCACCGTATCCGGTTCAAGTGCCAGCCGTTCCGTTACAACTGCATCGGGCATAGCATCAAGGTCAGTCTCAGGCAGTTCATCAAACCGCAGCGTATCCGGTTCAAGTTCAAGCCGCAGCGTCAGCAACAGCAGCGCAAGCCGTAGCGTCAGCAACAGCAGTTCTAGCCGTAGCGTCAGCAACAGCAGTTCAAGCCGTAGCGTTTCCGGATCAAGCTCAAGCCGCAGTGTAGCAGGTTCAAGTTCAACCCGCAGCGTTTCACAGCAGTCTAACAGCTCATCTGTAAGAAGCGTGGCTCCCGCTACATCAAGCCGTTCAAGTGCTACCAACAGCAGCAGTTCAAGCCGTAGCGTAAGCAGTAACTCGGCAACACGCTCAGCTCAGTCAGGTTCAACATATGACCGTCCCAGCAGCACAAGCTCAAGCTCTGGCAGCTCACGCAGCACAGGCAGCAGTTCAAGTGTATCGCGCAGTGTTTCGGGCAGCAGTTCAAGCCGCAGCGTATCAGGCAGCAGCTCAAGCTCAACACGCAGTGTCAGCAGTGGTAGCAGCAGCCGCAGCAGTTCATCGTCAAGCGCCAACACCAGCCGCAGTACTACTACCCGCTCAAGCTCAGGCAGCAGCTCATCACGCAGCGTAAGCAGTTCAAGCTCATCACGCAGTGTCGGCTCAAGTTCAGGCAGCTACAGCTCAGGCTCAAGCTCAAGCGGATTCAGCTCCGGCTCAAGTTCCGGCGGCTCATTCAGCTCAGGCGGCAGCTCACGCGGAGTATCAGGCAGTTCTTCCAGAAGATAATTGTCAGGCTCTGATCAGATCAGACTCAAAGAGATCATTATACCCTAACAGTAAAACGATTAAAATATAACAATATGAAAACCAATAAGTTAACAATATCAGCAATTGCATTGGCAATTACTTTTGCAGTAAGTGCCCAGACATCTTTCGATGCAGCCAAGCTGTATGATGAGGAACTTAACGGAACAGCCCGTTACGTAGCTATGGGTGGAGCCATGGGTGCTTTTGGAAGTGATATTTCAGTTATCAGCCATAACCCGGCCGGTATCGGTACATACCGCAAAAGCGATATAAACTTCTCCTTGTCTGGATTCGGAACATCGGTCAATACCGATCCTATGGCAACAAAGGCCAGTCCCATATTCAGCAACGGCAGAACATACTACTCACACAACAGCAAGTCTGATTTCAATATGGCATTGGACAACTTCTCGGCAGTATTGTCCGGTAGTGATGCCGGTAATACATATGTCAACTTCGGATTCTCATACCGCAAGCTTCAGAATATGGACCGCAATCTGGATTACGTAGATGCTTTCTATGATGCCGATGGTTACGAGGTATGGCGTGAGTATCAGGATTATCAGCGTAACAAGACCAACTCATTTGACTTCAACGTCTCATTAAATTTTTCAGACAAGTTGTATCTGGGATGGACTTTGGGTCTCCTTTCAACAAATATTGGTACAGATGGCTACTTCTTTGATTATTATGATGCTTCTGCCAATCATCCGGATTATCCCAAAGGACTTGATTATACTGCCGTCGAAAGGATGAATCAGTCTGACGGTTCAGGTTGGAATATGGCATTCGGTACTATCATACGTCCTATCCCTGCCCTGCGTCTGGGTGCGGCAATCAAGACTCCTACCTATTACAGGCAGAAACTTGAATATGCGGATTACCTCTATGCATTTGAAGGAACACAGTTCAGAACAGTATATGATAATGTTGAAAGAAAAAATGTTGCCGTAACATATACAAAGGAGGAGGTATCGGCTATGCAGTTAGGCGGATCGGATGTTCCGGGTGAAGTCGAAAAATTCACAGATGAAGTTGACTACAAGTTCACTTCACCCTGGTCACTTGACCTGAGTGCAGGTGTGACATTCGGCGGTCCTGCATTCAGCATGGCTCTGGGTGCAGAATATGAGAAGCATTTCACACAGCGTACATCGCTTTCTATCGGTTACACCAAACTTGAAAGTCAGGGCGCCATTGACTATAAGGATTATTCGGTCATAAAACTGGGTACCGAACTGAATTTTGGTAATATCTCGGTAAGAGGAGGTTACAATTTCAGGGAGTCAATGATGAACGACGCATCCTATCCTTATCTGTTTGACACTTCATTCAACGGATGGGAGAAGGACGACAACGGAAAAGTAAGCAAGGTTGGACGTTCCGATTTCCAGATTGACCGTCTGGGCAAGACCCAGTACATTACAGGAGGTTTAGGTTACTGCTCTGCTCCTGACCGTGACGGTACTCAGTTCTACATTGACCTGGCGTACGTTCATGGCATAAGAAACAGTATCGTGAATGTTAATGAGTATGTTGAGGATGTAGATGTCAACTACAACTACAAATCCGACAAGGTAATGTTCACAATCGGTTGGAACTTCTAAGACTTCATATTTGGTTTGACTTTGAGATAATTAATTTAGGGCTGATTCCGGCTGGTCTTGGTGACCGGCCGGAATTATTTTATATGTGCGGGGAAAATCAGAACTTGCCCAGGATGCGGTCCATCACCCAGTTGGTGGGAGTGGCGCTGATACCGTCACAGGTGCATGTGCCCTTGCCGTTCAGGTGATCAACTACAGCCTGAACCAGCGGGAACTGTACGTGCTCGGGGTTGGGGATGTCAAACTCGTGACGTCCCTCGCTGTCATGCAGCGCGATGGGCTGGAAGGTGAATATGGAGAAACAGATCATACCCTTGTCGCCAATCAGTTCTATGCGGTCCTCCTTGGCGGACTCATCGGCCACAAAACACCATGAACCGGAGCCTACCAGACCGTTCTCAAACTTGAAGCAGGCGCTTACGGTGTCCTCGGCCTGATACAGACCGGCGCGGTTGCTGCACAGTCCGTAGGCGTCAATGATGCAGCCGCACAGTTCCTGAACCATATCAATCTGATGCGGGGCCAGGTCATAGAAATAACCGCCGCCCGATATGTCGGGGATTACGCGCCAGGGAAGGTTGGTGCTGTTGTAGTCCAGCTCCTTGGGAGGCTGTGCAAAACGGATCTGCACGTTTATGAGTTTGCCTATCTGAGGGATAAGTTCCTTTACCTTGAGGAAGTAGGGCAGGTAACGGCGGTAGTATGCTACAAAACAGGGAACGCCTGTCTCGCGTGATACGCGGTTTATCCTCATACACTCGTCGTAACTCTGGGCCATGGGCTTTTCAATGTAAACCGGCTTGCCGGCTTTCATGGACATTACGGCGTAGGTGGCGTGTGATGAGGGCGGGGTTGCAATGTATATGGCATCCACGTTGGGATCCTCAATCAGGTCCATAGCATCGGTATACCACTTCTTGATGTTGTGCCTCTGGGCATATGAACTGGCCTTGGCCTTGTCGCGACTCATCACAGCCTCGATTGCCGACCCTTCGGCCTTGGCGAATGCAGGACCGCTCTTGCGCTCGGTCACCTCACCGCATCCTATAAAACCCCATCGAATCATAGTATTGTAAGGAAAAGAACTTGTTTTAATCGAAGAAAGTCCAGCTGAGTCCGAACTTGACCATACCCGGATTGGCGGGATAACCGGGAACTATGAATGAATCCCTGTTGCTCATGAGTCCGTCATTGAAATGATAATACATTATGTAGAAACGGACTCCGCGAAGCATGCAGTTCACATATCCGGAGAGCAGGGGATAACCTCCCACCTCCTGGACGTGGGAGTCACTCTGCAGATGGAAGGCGCCTACTGCCGGACAGTAACCGGGGGCCTTGTAACGGGTAAAGTAGAGCGCGTTGACACCCACCTCCATGTGTAGCCTCTTGTAGTATATGAACTTGAAATAGAGGTCTGAGAATATGTTCAGGTCAGGCAGCGGGATAATTTCCTTGTTGCCCGATAACTGATACGTGATGTGGTTGTCCCAGTGCAGGGGTCCCAGCTTGAAGTTCTGCTGAAGCGTGGCGCTCAGAATCTGTATTGAACCGTTGTGCTGTGCGCCTTTTATTGAATATGTGGGCTGTCTTACCGAGTCTTCGTTGAGGTATGAGCCTCCTATATTCTTGAGATAGACATAATTAGCCACATTCTCAACATCGAGTTGGAATCTGGTACCGGTCATCTCCAGGTCGATGTAACCGCCGAAACGGGTACGGAACTCCTTCTTGAAATCACCGTCCCACCAGGCGTATGTGGAGTGCAGGTTGGAATAGTAGAAAGGTGATTCCTTGGCCGACATATCGGCATAGGCACCTATCTTGGCTTCACGGCCCCAGATGGGATATTTGAGCTCCATTTGGCCCGACAGGCAGAAGTCACCTATGCTGGCTCCCAACAGGACTGTCTCGATGCCGGCTCTGAAAGTCAGGTTGTCACCCTGTGCTTTCTCCAACTGACCTCCCACAGAGAAGTCACCTTCATTGTAGCGGCGCATGTATTCGCCCTTTCCGGCACTGGTGGACATGGTATCGCGCATTACGAAACTGCGGAACTCATATCTGGCAAACGCCGACAGACCGGCTATGGCCCACTTGGTTGAACCCTCAAGCAGCGACATGGACAGCGTGTTTGACACATAGAAGTTCTTCATCAGGTCCAGGGAGTCATTCTTGAGGTAACTCTTTGAATAGAAACCTCTGGGAATCTGATAGTAGATGTATCTGCGCTGTAGCTGGCCTACCTCCAGTGTGTGTGCAGCCTTACCCAACTCGGCTACACGGGTGAACGTGTAGACGGTATCGCCGATGCTGTCCGTACTGTGGGTGGTCTTTTTTAACGAGAGCTCCTGGTTGAACAGTCCCTGCGTGCGTTTTATGTTGTTCCAGTTGTCATAGATGCGGAACGGGATATCCTCGGGTGAATACTGCTTACGGCCCTCGGCCATCGCCTCAGGGCTTTTAATGTAACGCGTATCCTGGATGCCGCCGTTCTCGGCCACCTTTATGTTGTCCCTGTTGACCGATACGTACATCTGGTAGATGTCTCCGCGATAGTACGTGTACAGTCTGGCATCGAACATGGATGAGGACTGGTTGGTGTATCGGCCGCGTCCCAACAGGTAGTCAAGGTCAAATCCTATGCCTGACCGCTTGTTGAAATTAGCTGCGAAATAACCCTTGATGTGCTCTTCGCCGGTACGCTTGTTGCCGCCCTTGTAGTAGTCGATGCTTACATGAGGCGACTTGGCATCGGTGAAGCGGAAATCGGCCGCATCCTTTATCCAGTAATCATAAGGGAGATCAAATATGAAGTCCTTGCTCTCCTTACGCTCAAAGTACAGACGGGACAGACGGGGCGATCCCATATTTCCCAGATGGCTGTATGTCCCGAAGTAGCCCTCGGTAAGGTGGGCGTTGTGGAACGAGTGGTGGAGCGTGTCGGGCTGGATATCCTCGGGCAATCCGGTTTTGGTGTTGATGACGAACTGCGAATAATCGTGTGATACGGTTCGTTCAACCACCGTAGAGTCCTTGTCCGGGTCCATATTCATGAATCCGTCCATGGTTTCACCGTTGAATCCGTCCTGGTTCTGTGACAGCGTGCTTTGCGCAACGGCGTTACAGGGCAGGAGCAACAGTGCGGCTGCGACTCCAAGCAGTGTTTTCTTGAACTGTATCCTATAGGTCATCTTACGGGATGAGTCTTAGTATGTATTCGGCAATCTTTATGAGCAGCGATATACCGCAGGCAATATAAAAGGGAAGTGTGCCGATGGCGCCGCTCAACTGAAGTATGAACAGGATCGTGGTAACTGCCGCTCCCGCAAGAAATAGGGTGTTGAGGGCATATCTGGCATTCTCGGTTTTGTTTGAACTGCCGTCACGATGCTTGCGCACACCGCTTTTGCGGATCTTTCCGGTAATGTCATAGGCTGCGCGGCGGTCCATATCGGACAGAACCGAGTAAGCCTCAACTATGCGTGAGTGGAGTGGGGTGCCTTCAGGGTTGTCTGCAATAAGACGCTCGTATGCGGATTTTATCTCCGCATCGGATGCAGACTGGTCGACGCCCAATACGTTATATAATTCCTTGGCAGAAGACATCCGGCTCAGAGTGTTCCTGATACTGCGTCAGAGGCCCTCTGGAACAGCTGGTCCTTCAGGTCGATTGTCTTGATGCGGAACTTGCCGGTGCTCCTGAGGAACTTGGTGCCGGCGCGGTTATAAGCCTCCTTGTCGGTTATCCAGTCCTCGGCGGGGAATGCTTTGCCGCCGCCTTCACGACCCTCCTCGTAACGGTACTTGATATCGGTCATGGTCATTGTGAACTGGCCGTTCTTGACTGCAACCGAGAAGTTGTATGAGATCTTTGATTCATCAGCCACGAAACCTGTGCTTTTGAAAACTATTATCTGGTCAACGTGGAAGATGAAACGGTGTGTCTGGGAATCTTCGTTAAGGATGCGTCCCGACTGTGCGTAGGGCTGTGCGAAACGGCCTTTGGCCCAATTCATGAGAATTTCATAGCAGATGTCTTCGCTGATATTTTCCGGGATGTCTACGGTCTGTGTGAAATAGACGTCGCCGTTCTCATCCTGAGGAACTGCACCTTTTCCATATTTTGGATTCTGCTCGTAGTTATCTCTGGCAAAGGCAAAAAGAGTGATGAGCAGACCTACTATTGTCAGTAATGTTTTCTTCATAACAGTACCTTATTTAATTTACGGTACAAAAGTAGTTATTTTTGCCGATAATGGAGTGTGGGTTTCCCGAATAATGGAATATGGTCCTTTAATTAACACTGAAGAGTTGCTTAGGGGCTCTACAGGGCCGATTTTTGGCCATTTTACCCATTGTATGGAAAATTTTGACATTTTTTTTAAAAAAACATGGCCTAATCTTTGCGACTAATGGAATTAGTATTATTTTTGCGTCAGTATGGATTAACCAATTAATCATTTCAATAACAAACAACTATGGAGAAAATTTTGAAACAGGCTGCTGAGCTTTACGCAGCATTTGCAAAGGACGCTAACGCACAGGTAGAAAAGGGTAACAAGGCTGCTGGCACACGTGCTCGCAAGGCTTCTCTTGAGCTCGAGAAACTGATGAAGGAGTTCCGTAAGGCTTCACTCGCAGCTGCTAAGTAATTATTTCCAGAACAAAAAGAAGGGTGCAATTAACATTGCGCCCTTTTTTTTGTTGTAAGCCTTATCAGTTAGCAGCTGCGGTGAAGCCAGACCTCCGGGACGGAGGTCCCTTTCATTTTTTTAGTTTACTCCGTAAACGGCCGGCCTCCGGCCGGGTAACGGCTTTGCCGTTACTATAACTGCAATTTGGTACTTTATTACTCTAAATATTGCATGATGCGGCCGGAGATCTGGAGGAGGGAGATTTCGCAGACTTTGGTGTCGTATTGGACTTGGAGGAGGCTCTCCTCAGCGTCCAGGAGGGATTTCTGGGCCTCACGCATCTCAATTCCGGACAGGTTACCAAGCAGGTAACGCTCCTGTGCTATGTCCATTGTTTCCTGTGCGGTCTTGAGGTTCTGCTCCTGCAGTTCCAGCAGCATCAGGTTATTCTGGTAAGCCTGCCAGAAATCGTCCAGGTTGGCACGGAGCTGAAGTTCCAGCTGGTCGATGGTGATATCGGCCGACATCTCATCCAGACGGGCGTTACGCTCCTGTACACGCTGCTTTCCGCTAATCAGGTTTATGCCGATGGTGGCGCCGAATGACGGGCCCCAGTTTGTGCGGTCGGTGTAGTTGCTGTTTCCGTAGATATTGTGTGTAAGACCGTATGCGGCGTTGAGCCTCAGGTACGGGTAGTTGCGTGACTGGACTGCGCGGCGGTCCAACTGTGCCACCGTGCGGTTGCTCTCGGCGCGCAGAAGTGATGAATTGGTCTTCATCATATCCTCATAGAGAGACTCGTAGTCAAGTCCGGTGAGCAGGTTGATGGCGGTATCGGCAGCCACATGAACTGAACGCAGGTCCTGGTTGGACATAAGACGGTTAATGCGGATGTTGGCTGATCCCAACGCCTCGTGCTGCTTAAGGCTCCTGGCGCTGTCAGAGTTGAAGTAGACCTGAGCCTGCTGCATGTCCAAACGTGAGTTTCCGCCCATATCATAACGCTCGCTGGTAATACGCAGACGCTCCTTGCTCAGCGCGGTGGCGTACTCCAGGTTCTTAAGATGCAGGGTCTGCTTGACCAGATTGTAGTACTCGGTGGTGAGGCTTGCAATATAATCCTCAATGGCCACGCGGGTCTGGATGGTGCCCTGATTGTGCAACTCCTCCATGCGGTCGCGTGTGGCCTGGATGCTGAATCCGTCAAACACGGTCCACTCGGCACGCAGTTGGGCGTTCAGGGTGTGGTCCAGCACACTGCGGGTGGATACGGTTGAACCATCGGATGCCAAAGTGGCGTCGCTGCTGGAAAGATTACCCGAGTAACTGCCCGTAGCGCTCAGGGTGGGGCCGCCTCCCGCATAAAGCCATGAGTCGTTGTTGGCAGCCTTCTCCTCGGAGATATTGACCAGTCTAATCTGATAACTCTCGCGGATACCCGTCTCCAGACAATCCTTGAGGGTCATTATCTGGGCCGATGAGCCCAAACTGACAGTCAGGGCCAGTAAGGCCGATGTTATTCTGTATGCTTTCATTCCTTTTTCTTACGTGTCTTACGGTCAGTTGATATGTAACTGTAGATAGAGGGTACAATGTACATGGTAAAGAAGGTGGATATGAGCATACCGCCAACTACCGCAGTACCCATTGCAATACGTCCGGCGCTGCCCTCACCGTGTGCGAACATAAGCGGAAGCAGACCCAGCATTGTTGACGTTGATGTCATCAGGATAGGTCTCAAGCGCTGTATGGATGCGTCACGTATTGCTATGAACTTGTCAATTCCGGCCTCCTGCTTCTGGTTGGCAAACTCCACAATCAGGATACCGTTCTTGGCCACAAGTCCTATCAGCATGATAATACCAATCTCACTGAAAATGTTCATTGTCTGCCCACCGCCGCGCAGGAACACAAGCGCTCCGAACACAGCCAGAGGTACCGTAATCATAACGATCAGAGGATCCTTGAAACTCTCAAACTGGGCAGCCAGGATCAGGTAGATAAGCAGCAGAGCCAGTCCGAACGCAAACAGCAGGCTGTTTGAGCTCTCGCGGAAATCCTTGGACTCGCCGGTAAGTGCGGTGCGGAAAGTATCATCCAGAGTCTCCTTGGCAATCTTGTCCATCTCATCGAGCGCCTGTCCCAGAGTATAGCCTTTACCAAGTCCGGCCGATACGGTGGCCGATACGAATCGGTTGTAACGGTACAGACGGGGTGGGGCGATATCCTCCTTGAGGTCCACCAGGTTCTCCATCTGGATCATGCTGCCGTTTCCGCTGCGCATGTAGATTGATTTGAGCGCCTGGGTGGTGTTACGCTGCTGACGGTTGATCTCACCTATGATGTCATACTGCTTTCCGTTCATGTACAGATAGCCCATTCGCTGGCCGCTCAGTCCCCACTGCAGGGTCTGGGCGATATCGCGGGTGCTTACGCCCAGCAGGTTGGCTTTTTCGCGGTTGATCGATATGCGGACCTCGGGCTTGGAGAATTTAAGATCGGCATCGGCCATCTGGAAGGCGGGGTTGTCATTCACCTTGGCCAGGAACTTGGGCAGCACATCCTGCAGTTTCTCGATGTTGGTGGCCTGCAGTACGTAACGTACAGGCATACCGCCTCGGCCGCCTGCAAATGATGACTGCTGCTGTACGAACGCGCGGGCATCGGTCTCACGGCGTACGGCGGCGCTCAGCTGCTCGAATACCTCCATCTGAGTGTAGTTACGCTCGTTTATGTCCTTGAGGGTTATCTGTATGTTACCGCCGCCGCTTGATACTCGGGCGGTCACGAACTTGGCATCGGGCATAATTGAATCGACCACGTCGTTTATGCGCTCGGTGTAGTCACGCATGTACTCGTAGGTTACGCCCTCGGGGCCCTGAGTGCGCACGGTTACCTGTGATCGGTCCTCCATAGGAGCCATCTCGGACGGGGTCTTGGTCCACATCCAGACGGCGGCGCCAAGTGCTACTACCATAGTGACAATGGTGATCCAGCGGTTGCGCAGAATGAATTCCAGGCTCTTGCTGTAGTATTTGTTCAGGCCCTCAAAGAAGGGCTCGGACCATGCGTAGAATGCGTTTTTCTTTTCGCGGCGCACCAGAATCTTGGTGGAGAGCATGGGGGTGAATGTAAGGGCGGTGAAGGTGGAAATTACCACGGCGCCAGCAATCACGAACGCGAATTCGCGGAACAGTCGGCCCGTCTGGCCCTGCATGAACACGATGGGTACGAATACGCAGAGCAGTGTTATTGAGGTCGATATGATGGCAAACAGGATCTCGCGTGCGCCGTCAATGCCGGCCTGCATGGGAGTCATGCCTTTCTCTATACGGTTGTAGATGTTCTCGGTCATAACGATGGCGTCATCAACTACTAATCCGACCGAAAGAACCACAGCCAGCATGCTCAGTACATTGATACTGAATCCCATCATGTACATTACAAAGAATGAGCCGATGATTGATACCGGGATAACCAGCACGGGGATAAGGGTAACGCGCCAGTCACGCAGGAACAGGAATATGATGAATATTACCAGTATGAATGCCTCGTAGAGGGTGGTCTTAACCTCGTTGATTGATGCGCGGATAAAACGGGTGTTGTCAAAGCCGTACTCGTAACCTACATCCTCGGGCAGGTCCTTCTCCATGAGTTTCATGCGCTCATAGACGGCGTTGGCAATGTTGATGTGGTTGGCGCCGGGCTGGGGGGTTACTGCTACACCCACCATGGGGATGCCGTTCATCTTCATGTAACTCTTTATGTCGCGCGGGCTGAGTTCGGCCTGGCCTACGTCGCTGAACCTGATTACCTTGGTGCCGTCATGCTTGATTACCAGGTCGTTGAATTCCTGGGTGGTGTGCATCTGGCCCAGGGTACGGATCTCAAGCTCGGTGGTGTTACCCTCAATCGTGCCTGAGGGCAGTTCCACGTTCTCGCGGTCCAGGGCGCTCTTTACGTCCATCGGGGTGATGCCGTAGCCTGACATCTTTACGGGGTCCAGCCACAGGCGCATGCAGTAACGCTTCTCACCCCAGATCATTACGGAACTTACGTCCTGGATAGTCTGCAGTTGCTCCTTTACCACAAGGTCGGCCAGTTCGCTGAGTTCCAGCAGCGAGCGCTTATCGGAATGGAGGGCAACCATAAGGATGGGCATTGCGTCGGCATCGGCCTTGGATACTGTGGGGGGATCGCAGTCGCGGGGGAGCATTCGCTGGGCGCGCGATACCTTGTCACGCACGTCGTTGGCGGCGGTCTCAAGGTCGACTGAGAGCTCAAATTCTACCGTGATGCGGCTCATGCCGTACTGGCTGACCGATGAGAGCGAGCGGATGCCGGGGATACCGTTGATCTGCTGCTCCAGCGGCTCTGTTATCTGATTTTCAATAACTTCGGCGTTGGCTCCGGGGTAGGAGGCCGATACCGATATGATGGGGTTGTCCACCGACGGGTATTCGCGCACACCCAGGCTGGTGTAACCCACAACGCCGAACAGGATGATTATGAGCACCAGCACTGTGGCCAGCACCGGGCGGCGTATGCTAAGTTCTGATATGTTCATGGGTGCGGCAGGTTATTTGAGTTCAACCCTCATTCCGGTACGCAGTTGCATGATGCCGCTGGTTATTACTGTGTCGCCTACGTGGAGGCCGCTCAGAACTTGTACTTGGGCGTCTGTGCGCAGGCCTTTGGTGATCTCGTGCGGGATGGCCTGGCCGTTCTTGTACAGGAATACCTTGTCTATGCCCATCTCGGAGATGATTGCCTCGCTGGGTACTGCAAGGGTGTTCTTAAATGTGCGGGTATTGAGGCTGACGCTTACGTATCGGCCGGGAACAAGTTTGCCGTCCTTGTTGTCGTAGATGGCGCGGACCAGATAGGTGCGGGTGCCCTGATCCACCTTTGAGTTGGTGGCGTAGACCTGGGCGTTGTGGATGTCGTCGCTGCCCTCCACAGTGAAGGTCAGCTTGGCTCCGTTCTGCAGCACTCCGGCGTAACGCTCGGGGATGGCGAACTCCACCTTGAGTTTCTCGGTGTTGGTCAGTGTGGCAATGCCTGTGCTGGGCGATGCGTAGGCGCCTACGCTTACCTGACGCAGGCCTATTATTCCGTCAAACGGGGC
>DBYT01000072.1:15290-21537 GCA_002309915.1 Bacteroidales bacterium UBA1179
TCGGCCTCCTGATAGGCCTCCTTACTTACGGCCTCCTTCTCGTACAGTGCTTTCTGGCGGGCCAGACGGTCCTCGGTTGACTGATACTGGGCCTCTAACTTTTTTAGCTGGGCCTGCAGGGGGGCGTCGTTGATCTTGGCCAGCACCTGACCTTTCCTGACTTTGGTACCCTCCTCAAAGAAGATGTCGGTTATCTTGCCCGATGTCTCGAACGACAGGTTCACCTCCTCGTTGGGGATGAGGCTTCCGCTGATGTTGATGCCGTCCACAAGCTCGGTGGGCTGCATGATTACGTGACTTACCGGCAATGTCTGGCCGCCGCGTCCTATGGGCGCTCCGGCTGTGGGCATCGGCCCTGTGGGTATGTCTGAGTTTGATTTTGGTTTAAAACGGTATATTCCTAGAATGGCCAGTCCTATAACAATAGCGGCAATTAGCACCCATTTGGTAGTTTTGCTCATAAATATAAGGTTAATCTTAAAGGTGCAAATTTACTTTTTTTTTAAAAATGACGCAAAGGGGTCGTTTCCCTTTGCGTCACTTTTCTTACTTTTTCTGCAGGACGAAAGTGTCCATTTCTATCTTGACGGTGAGAGCGGTTTTGGTCAGAGAAACTACAGACCATCTGGAAATTTCAACATGCCGATAAATCGGAGTCCGATACCATTCGGCTGCCTCCATAGTTTCCTCATCGTACTCAGAATAAACGTATCCTCCAAATGATTGATCAGGATTAATTACTTGATAATAAGACGTATATTGCTCATGAGGAATTAGCTTCAGCACTCCATCGGCATAAGTCCAGTTGCCCTTATCCTTCTTACCAACGGTCTTAAGGCCCTGAACTTCATCATCTTCGCTTCCGAGTCTCAGGTGGGTATGCCAGGTGGTATAATCCTCTCCATCAAACTGAATGCGCCATCTTTGGGGATAACCCTGGAAGGAATCACGCTCTACGCCACCTTCCCAGGTGCCCTTAAGGTTGGCTGCGTTTACTTGAACAGGTTCGTCCTGCTCGTTCTTATCACACGAGGTAACGGCCATCATTGATAATGTGGCTGTTAATAATACAAGGAGTTTCTTCATAACTATTGTTTTTGATTTACAAATGTATAAAAAAATGACGCAAAGGGGTGGCTTAACTTTGCGTCACTTTATTGTATAGACCAGCTTGTATTTTTGAGTCCGGATCTCTGACTTTTTCCAGGCGCCGGTCCCATCGGAATTGCAGTCCAGGATATTGTTTTCGGCGGGCGAATATACAATACTGTCCTGCCCGTATCGGTCGGTCAAAGTCTTGTAAGAGTGAAGGTAGCCGGTGCTGTCGGCAAACTCAAACCATACGGTATCGGCCGGGAATGTCTTTACATGCATCGTCCATCGGTCCGTATCGGGAATCTCAAGTTCCTCACCATCAGGGACTTGGTACGACTTCTCAATGTTTGACCCCTTGTCAAATATCACCTTTACGTCCTGGCCGCTTTCATTGCGGATAAACGAGAAATACTCCCGTTTTTCCAGCATTCCCAGCAGATTTCTCTCGCACGATTCGAGCTCCAGAAGAACAAGACACGCCAAAATACTGATTATGAGTTTTTTTTTCATATCAAATGGCCAAAAATGACGCAAAGTGAAACGACCCCAATGCGGCGTTTTACTCAAAACTAAAGCCATCGTCAATATTGTAATTAAAATTGGTAGTGCCAAGAGAAATATTCTTCTCCTTAGTAGAGAGGAAAACCATCCCCAGGACCCCAATGGTAATTGTCTCAGACGGCTCTCCGGCCTTGGCTACGCTAAAAAGACCGTAGTTCTTAACCACCAGATTCTTGTCAATAAAAATGTCCAGAAGTTGAGTTCCCGCGGCCGATAATACCTTAACAAAAGGATTTTCAGTATCAATGTTTTCAGTGTTCAACTCGCTCTTGACCAACCCTGTCAATTGATTCCTAATCACTCTTTTGTGCTTCTCCTTACTCGGGCAGGTGATTACCAAAAGGGCCGAAACTGCAACCACTGCCACAATAATCTTAGTAATTCTTTTCATAAGACATATGTTCCCCAATAGACGCACAACGCTCTGAATTGTTAAAAAAGACGCAAAGGGGTCGTTTTGTTTTGCGTCACTTCAGGTAATCGCGCAAGTTGATAGTGCCGGCCTCAGTCTCCAGTTTGAGCGCCGGAACAAACTCCACCATCCTTGTGGAACCGCTCTCCTTGTCCACGTGAAAGTAGGTCAGCGCGCCGGTGTAACTGCGGAACACCACCTTGTACTCCGCGTCGGTGCTATCGGCCAACGCCACATACATGATCTGCGGGTTATCCTGCGCCGGGCTCCAGTCAAACTCGCTGTGGCAATAGTTGCTCACGCCCTCAAAAGCCATCTGGGCCGATATCCGATCCGTCTTGCTCCCGCGGCATCCGCCCAACAGCAGCATCATTACGGCCGATGCCAGAACCACAAAATATCTCATATCTTAATGTTACAATTCATCCAGCAGTTGAAGGTCCGCCGGCAGCCAGTTGACGCTGTTCAGTTGGTGGGCCGATAACCAGCGCGCCGCCTCGTGCTCCTTAAGTGTGAGTGCGCCGCTCTCGACGCGGCACCAGAAGCAGTGCATGGTCAGATGAAACTGGGGATAGTCCCATTCAATGGTCCTGACAAACCGCTCAATCACAATGCGCGTCTCCAGTTCCTCCCAAATCTCACGCTTCAAAGCCTCCTCCGGACTTTCACCCGGCTCCATCTTGCCGCCGGGGAACTCCCAAAGATCTTTGAAATCACCATACCCGCGCTGAGTGGCGAAAATGCGCCCATCGGCATCGTGAATTATTGCGGCTACAACCTCTATCTGTTTCATATTCCCGACAAAAGTAGCAAAATAGTACAATTGGGGTCAGGCCCCAATTGCACGCTTGGTAAAAGCGTCACTTCGGGCCGAGCGCGTTTTGCGTCATTTTTTTTATCTGTTCCAGAGCGCGGCACAATTGGTCGGGGCAGGAAGTGCCTTTGCCGCCGCAGTCTATTCCGTTTAAGCGGGCTATTACATCGTCTATTTTCTGGCCGGCTACTAAGCGGCTGATTCCCTGCAGGTTGCCGTTGCAGCCGCCCAGGAACGCTACCTGCTGGATTACGTCGTTGTCATCGGCCACTACGTCTATCAGTAGTGAGCAGGTTCCTTCTGTCTGATACTGGATGTGTTTCATATCGGGTGCAAAGATAGCAAAAGTGACGCAAAGGGAAACGACCCCTTTGCGTCAACCCCTTTGCGGCATTGGAGAGATTGTTTAACTTTGTGTCTCAGAAGAATCAGTAACAGTTTTTTACCAATAATTGATGAATATGAGAAAAAGCATTGTCTTGGGGTGTATGGCCCTGTGTATGGTTGTGTTTGCAGTGTCTGGCTGCTGTAAGGATAAGGATGAGGATGAGCTGGGCACGGAGAACTCCTCTCATGTTGATGAAAACAACGTTTCGGATAACACGTTTGTTGTAAACGTGGCCGATAGTGATGCTGACGGCGGCGTTGGGGCATCGGCCGTGAATTCTTTCAGGCTGGTTGGCTTGCAGGGTAGCGAGAGCCCTTGGATTGACAATTTTCTGTTTACAAAGGCTGCCGATAAATGGGCGGTTGTCGGGCATGAGGAGCTGATTTGGCCCGATGGTACCGGTAAGCACACATTCTATGCTACGTGCGATAACACTGGTGATTCAATTGCTGTTTCAGCTGACGGCAGGTTTGTGTATACTGTTCCGGCGGATATCAGCTCTCAGAAGGATCTGCTTGTGTCTATGGTTAAGGATCATGACGGCGGCACACCGGTAACATTGGGATTCAGGCATGCGCTTTCATCGGCCAAGTTCAAGATCGGATATGACAAAACGGCGCGCGGCGGTGAGAATGACCTCCGTATCCACGTGACAAGAATCACACTGTATCATATTGCCACCAAGGGCTCCTTTGATTTTGCCGGCTTTGACACCAATCCGTGGAGCGTGGATGCTCAGGATGCGGATTATGCGGATATTGTGATCGACCTTAAGAAACCTGTTGATTTCACTCCCTCGGCTGTGGCTGATTTTATTGTTCTTGGCGATGATTATATTGATTCCGATATCTATGTGATGCCGCACAAACCCACGCCATGGGATACGGACGGCACCGCGGGACATCCGCTGAACAACAGCTACATAGGTGTTACCTGTCAGATTGTTGAGTACAGGACCAATGACACTCCCACCTATTATGATCTGTGCGGCCTGGATGAGGACTCTGACGAGGATGACTATGAAGAGGCAAAGGAGATGTATATTGATTTTTATGAGGGACTCGCTTCAACTGACAATGATGACTGGTTGAATGACAAGGTGGTCAGTATGATTGTCCCGACAAATCAGGAATGGGGCATGAACGTTGTTCTTGAGAGTATCCTGAACCATAGAAACTCGCAGGCTGCCGCTAACGGTACCAGCGATAATGTTGAAGAGGTTTACATTCCGCTCACAATGACTGACGGATTCGGATTCGGTTCCTCCGATACGATCGATGTCCGCATGGACCGCATGAAATACAGCAACGGAAGAGACTTCTTTGCTCCGTTTGTTCCCATTGTTACCAACTGACGCAAAGTGATGCATTGTTAAACGACCCCTTTGCGTCGAAAACTTATCCTTTTCAAACTCATATTTTAAGCTTATGAGAAAAATTGTATTCCTCCTTGTGACATTACTCGTTTTGCTTTCGTGTAATAATGGTAAATCACGTTTCCTGTTTGACGTACATGAGACAGACTTTGTAAACAAGTCCAAAATCACTGTCAAAGGAACACGGGCCGATGTGGATCTTCCGCTGGGCGTGAGTAGCTTGGCTCTATGTGATTCGTTTTTTATAGTGATGTTTTATAACGGCGGCCCTTTGATGAATGTTTATTCCCTTGAGTGGGATCTTCTGGGACGTTTTTGCTACAAAGGGAGAGCCAATAATGAATTTCTTGAAGTTCCCCGTATGCTCTCAAGACAAACTCTTAAGGGAGAGAACGGCAATATTCTCATTCCGCTGAAAGAAGGCAATTATAACATAAAAGTGCTGGATCTGCAACAGTCATTGCAGTCCCAAAAGACGACAATTGTCATGGAGAAACCTTTTAACCCCTATACTATGGCCAAGTCTGGAGGTGAAGAGGGATATTATATATTTCCAAGAACTTTTGATTTCGTCTATTTGAACAATGATATCAATCAGATATTCCGGGCCAATTCCATGTTTAACGATAAAGACGGCGCTCTTTATGGTAGGGATTATGAAGTGATGGATGATAGTATACAGAAGAAATACTTCAAAATGCTCTCACATGATTTCCCTGAAGATTTTGATTATGTCGGAGGTCAACTTAACAAGCATCCCAGCCGAAATCTTATAATAGAACCTCTCATGTGTATGGATTATATTCTGTTCTTCGATCTGGATAATGACACAACCTTTGCAATCCATCAGAAAGGTTCACTCTCTTTTGACGATAAACTATCCCCAGTGGTTTATACCACAATTACGAATCTTGCCGGAGATGAAGAAATTATGGATCCTCGTCCTATCCACTTTGCTAATTTTGCTGCCACGGAGTCTTTCTTTATGGTTTATTACGGTGCAGGTGATTATACCGTAAATCAACCTGATCCGATGAATGCGGCACCGGAACTGCTGTTCTTTGATTGGGATGGCAATTTTCTGAAATCAGTAATGATGGATGTGGGCGTGGGTGATATTGTATATGATGAAAAATCGCAGACGCTTTACGGCCTAGACCATTCCAACGAATGCATTCTTGGTTTTGATCTGTCAGCAGTGGTCGCCGATATAAAGTGACGCAAAGGGGTCGTTTTGCGTCACTTCATCAGGATGTCAAACATTCCTTTGTCCTTGAAGTCCTGGGTACGCTGGTCCCAGAAGCCAAAGTCGGCGTCGTAGCACCAGAGGGTCCAGGCTATGTTGCACTCGTTGAAAATGGAGATCATGTCGGTCATCCAGGCGTAGGCCAGGTCGCGGGGTGTGCGCTGGTAGGCTCCCCATTCGCCGCAGAAGAGCTGCAGACCCAGGTCCTGGGCCAGTTTGATGGCATCGGCCATATCATTTTTGATGCGCTCGCGGTTCCAGACGGTCAGTCCTTCGTTGTCGCGTATTATCTTCTGGACCTGCTCAGGGGCTTTCTCATATTCGGCTTGTGATATCAGCTGCCCGGGGTAGTTGAC
>DBYT01000105.1:0-5429 GCA_002309915.1 Bacteroidales bacterium UBA1179
TCAAGTTCAGATATTAAGTAGGATATACCGTCGACCTGAAAATCGCGCACATAACCATAATTATAGGTCTCTCCGTTATACACCATGTGTGTATCGAAATATTTGGCATACATACTGGCAGGAAGGACCATCGCAAACAATTGGACTATTAACTTGAGACTTTTTTTCATAATACTACCTTATTGAGGTTTAACATGTCGCAAAGATAGTCTCCCGGCATCCGTTTCCATGTGCTTTTTTATGCTATTTTGTTCCGGTGGCAAAAATTTGTGTAAAAAGGAGTTTAAAGAGGATTTGGCACACAATAGCACACGAGGGTGATAAAATGCTAAAAATGGCTAAATGAACTATTTTGGTCGGAAAACTCTGTGTACTATGTAGAGTTTTCTCGTAACTTTGCGGCCTGAAACAAAGGACGCATTCATGATTATCAATCCGACAAACAGGGACGATATACGCGAGAGGGCTATTCAGACTACCTCTGATATAGTTCTCAAGAACGGTAACCTGTCCGTGAGGATGGATGATGTAGCACAGGAACTCTCTGTTTCCAAACGAACCCTTTATGAGATTTTCGGGAACAAGGAGGAGTTGCTTATAGAGTGCTTCAAAAGACATACTGCCCGTATGTCCCAGATGATGAAGGATGAGATCAGCCGCGAGGAAGATGTGCTTTCCGTTATCATAAATCATCTGGAAATAATCCTTAACGAGTCTGGCGAGACGGATCACAACAGGTTCTCGGATATGAACAAATATCCCCATCTGCTGAAACTGTTCCATGAGCATCTGGAAGAGATGGCAGGTCACATGCGCTGTTTTATGGAACTTGGTGTAAAGCAGGGCGTATTCCGTGATGATCTTAATATGGATGTGCTTATGAAAGCTTTCAGGGTAATGGGTGCCATGGCCAACAAGGAGTCCGAGAAAGGCACTTTCCGTTATGACGAACTCATAGACGGCACGATGGTGGTGCTTCTTAGAGGAATAGCCACTCCCAAGGGAATGGAAAAACTGGATAGGTATAGGTATAAATCAAACAATAGATGATGAAGAGAGATTTTTTAAGGAGGGCAGGATTCCTGATAGCAGCTGCATTGTTTGCGGTTGCCGTCAATGCCCAGGAGACAGGCGGTGCACTGAAACTCACGCTTGACGATGCCCTGAAGATTGCCTTGAGTGAGAACCCTACCATCAAGGTGTCCTTGCAGCAGATTGAGGTTAAGAAAATCAGTAAGGATGAGGCATGGCAGGCACTTCTGCCCAGTGCCGATTTCAACGGAACGGTACAGTATACCGTGCTGGCTGCCGTGATGAAACTTAACGGAATGGAGTTTAAGATGGGTCAGGATAATACCAGCACATGGAACGGTCAGATACAGGTAAGCCTGCCGCTGTTTGCTCCTACGGTTTATGCAACCATGAACCTTACCAAGAGTGACCTGGACAATGCCGTAGAACAGAGCCGCAGTTCAAAGTTGGATCTGGTCAATCAGGTTACCAAGGCCTATTATCAGGTCATTCTGGCACAGGATAGTTATGATGTGCTGTGCAAGAGCCTGGAGCAGGCCCAGAAGAACTTCAATGTGGTAAAGTCACTTTACGAACTGGGTGGTACCAGTGAGTATGATAAGATAAGTGCCGAGGTCCAGCTGCGCAGCCTGAATCCCACTGTCCTGCAGGCCCGCAATGCGGTGACGCTTGCCAAACTTCAGCTGATGATCCTTATGGGAATGGATCCGGAGACTGAGATAGAGGTTGAGGGCAGCATGGAGGATTATGAGGATCAACTCTACATGGAGTCACTTACAGCCGGAGATTACTCTCTTGAGAACAATACCAACATGCGTCAGCTCAAGAACAACGAGACTATTCTCAACCAGACGCTCAGGGTGCAGAAGATGAACTTTATGCCTACTCTGGCACTGGCCGGTACTTATTCTTTCCAGTCTCTTTACAATGACAACTGGAACGTAGGTGATTATACATGGGCCAAGAGCTCATCGATAGTGCTGTCTCTTTCAGTACCTATCTTCCGTATGGGTAACTTCACCAAACTGCGCAGTACCAAGTTGCAGATAAGCCAGCTGAGCCAGAATATTGACTACACCGATAAACAGTTGGGTATGCAGGTTCGCAGTTACGTGGACAACATGAAGGCCAATGCCGAGCAGGTGGCCAGCAACCGTGAGGCTATAGAGCAGGCCGAGAAGGGTCGCGAGATAGCAAGCAAGCGCTATGAGATTGGTAAGGGTACAATACTGGAACTCAACAACAGTGAGGTACAGCTTACCCAGGCAAAGCTTACTTACAGCCAGTCAATTTATAACTACCTGGCAGCCAAGGCAGACCTGGACAAGGTTCTGGGTAAGGAAGAGGGTATTCCCGCTGCCGGAAATGAATAACTAAGGGTATAATTAAAAAGTCAAGATAAAATGAAAGCATTCAGAATTTCAGGAATTGCTATCTGCTCCATGCTGATTATGGCAGCTTGCGGGCAGAAGAAGACAGAGTCAACTGCTGCAGCTCAGGCTGAGCCCGCAGCAAAACCCCTGGTAACACTTGCCAAGGTGGTAGAGGAGCCTGTTGCTCAGATTCAGGTTTACTCGGCAACCATTGTAGGTGAGATTAAGAACAACATCGCTCCCGCTACTCCCGCACGCATAAGCAAGATCAACGTGGAGGTGGGTGACAACGTTAAGAAAGGACAGATCCTGGTTGAGATGGATGAGACCACTCTGAGCCAGCAGGAGATGCAGCTCAAGAATCTGGAGACAGAGTTCAACCGCATAGACCAGTTGTATCAGGTAGGCGGTGTGTCACAGTCCGAGTGGGAGAATGTGAAACTGCAACTGGAGGTGGCACGCAAATCACTTAAGACACTGCGTGAGAATACCCGTCTGGCCAGCCCTATAGACGGCGTGGTTACTGCAAGAACCTATGACAACGGTGACCTTTACGGCGGTCAGCCCATCCTGGTTGTTCAGAAGATTGCTCCAGTAAAGTTGACTGTCAACGTATCGGAACAGTATTACTCAAAAGTAAAGAAGGGTGATGAGGTTAAGATTGAGTTGGATGCATATCCCGGTGAGACCTTTACCGGCAAGATATCTCTGATATATCCTACCGTTGACGCCATGACTCATACTTTCCCGGTTGAGATTATCGTGGCCAACCAGGACCTCAAGCTGCGTCCCGGTATGTTTGCCCGCGCAACTCTGAATATGGGCACACTCAACCACGTGGTTGTTCCGGACCTGGCTATTGAGAAGCGTTCCGGATCAGGTGACCGTTTTGTATATGTATACAACAACGGCAAGGTAAGCTACAACAAGGTTGAACTTGGACAGCGTCTGGGTGACCGCTACGAGCTGATATCGGGTGTACCCAACGGAGCACAGATTGTTATTGAAGGTCAGTCAAAACTGGCCGACGGCAAGGAAGTTGAAGTAAAGAAGTAAACAGCACGTTACCATGAGTCTATACGAAGGATCGGTCAAAAGACCAATATTTACGGCACTCTGTTTTGTGGCAGTGGTGGTGTTCGGCTTGTTCTCTTACTCCAAGCTGCCCATTGACCAGTTGCCCGATATAGAGTCCAACACCATCATGGTGTTTACGTACTATAACGGCGCTAACGCATCGGATATAGAGAATAACGTGACCCGCCCGCTTGAGAACACACTCAACAGCTGCAGTCACATCAAGCATATCACATCGCGTTCATCGGAGAACGTATCCGTAATCACGCTTGAGTTTGAGTTCGGTCACTCCATTGATGACCTTACAAACGATGTGCGTGACAAACTCAGTATGATTTCAAACTCGCTGCCGGACGGTGCGGGACAGCCTATCATATTCAAGTTTGATACCAGTATGATGCCTATCATGCTGCTTTCAGTCCAGGCAGGTGAGAGCCAGAGCGCTCTTTACAAGATTCTGGATGAGAATGTGGTCAATCCGCTGGCACGTATTCCCGGTGTGGGTACGGTTTCTGTTACAGGTGCCCCGCAGCGTGAGATTTACGTTTACTGCGATCCCGCCAAGTTGGAGGCTTACAACCTGACCATTGAGGTTATTGCAGCCCTGATAGGCTCTGAGAACCGCAGTATCCCGGGCGGTAACCTGGATCTGGGTAATGAGACCTATGCCCTGCGCGTGGACGGTGAATTCAAGGATCCGCGTGACATGGCCAATCTGGTTGTTGCATCAATAGGCGGTCGTAACGTCTATCTGAGTGACCTGGCCGAGATTGTGGACCGTACTCAGGAGCGTGCCCAGGAGTCTTACAACAACGGTGTTCAGGGTGCCATGATGGTTATCCAGAAGCAGACTGGTGCCAATACCGTGGAGATTTGCCGCAAGGTGAATGCCGCTCTTCCCGCATTGCAGAAGAACCTGCCCAGCGATATTCATATAGGTATGATCCATGACGGATCGGAGGATATCATACAGACCGTTAACTCTCTGGCAGAGACTATTCTCTACGCCCTGCTGTTTGTGGTGCTGGTGGTATACTTCTTTACCGGCCGCTGGCGTGCTACAATGGTTGTGGCTATCACCATCCCGCTGTCACTGATTGCATCGTTCATATATCTGTTTGTGACCGACGGTTCACTCAATATCATATCTCTGAGTTCACTGACCATTGCCATCGGTATGGTTGTGGATGATACCATTGTGGTATTGGAGAACATCACAACCCATATTGAGCGCGGTGCCAACCCCAAGCAGGCTGCCATACATGCTACCAATGAGGTGGCTGTATCAGTTATGGCATCCACAATGACCATATTCGCCGTGTTCTTCCCGCTCACCATGATGTCGGGTATGGCAGGCGTAATGTTCAAGCAGCTGGGTTGGATGATGTGTATCATCATTGCCATCTCACTGGTTGTATCACTGACCCTTACTCCTATGCTCTGCTCACGTATGCTCAAGTTGGAGAAGAAGGGCAGCCGAATACATACTTTCCTGTACCGCCCCATCCAGAAGGCTCTGGACGGTCTGGATCACTGGTATTCAAAACTCATCAATGTGGCAGTACGTCACCGCAAGACTATTGTGCTCATTGCCATAGTGCTGTTCGTGGCATCACTGTTCACTGCCGGAAACCTCAAGTCCGAGTTCTTCCCGTCCGATGAGCAGTCACGTATATCGGCCACCATCTACATGCCTATCAACACCAACACCAACCGTTCAAGGGCGGTGGCACAGGAGTTGTCCGATACCTGGATGAACCGTTATGCCGATGACCTGGTGACCTGTAACTACCGCGTGGGTGCAGCCGATGAGAACAACACATTCGCATCAATGCAGACCAACGGTACCCATATCATATCATTCACCATCTCACTTAAGGAACTGGGTGATCGTAACATCTCATCGGACCAGGTTGTGGCCGAGATGCGTGCCGACCTGAATGCCCG
>DBYT01000105.1:5472-6464 GCA_002309915.1 Bacteroidales bacterium UBA1179
GGTCAGTCAAGCGCCGAGTTCGAGATTTACGGTTATGACTTTGGTGAGACCGATAAGGTGGCCGCCGAATTCCTGGCCGCAATGAAGGATGTGCCCGGCGTGGGTGAGGCTTACATAAGCCGTGACAACTACCAGCCTGAGTATGAGGTTGTGTTTGACCGCGAGAAACTGGCTCAGCACGGTCTGAACCTCTCAACCGCAGCCACATATCTGCGTAACCGCATTTACGGTGCCACCGCATCCTATTTCCGTGAGGACGGTGAGGAGTATTATATAAAGGTACGTTATGCTCCCGAGTACCGTACTGAACTGTCCGATATCGAGAACATCCTGCTTTACGGCAGCGGTACCAACGCAGTCCGCGTCCGTGACGTAGGTCATCTGGAGGAGGTGTTCACTCCGCCTACCATCCAGCGTAAGGACCGTCAGCGTATCAATACCGTTACCTGCGTAATAGCCGGAGGCGCCGCCCTTAGTGATGTGGTCGAGGCCGGTCAGGATGTGATTGCCGGAATGGAGTTGCCCGAAGGCGTGACTATCCAGATATCAGGTGACTATGAGGACCAGCAGGAGTCATTTGCCGATATGGCTACCCTGGCACTGCTTATCATCATGCTTGTGTTCATCGTGATGGCTGCACAGTTTGAGTCTCTCACTCTGCCGTTCATCATCATGTTCTCAATACCGTTCGCACTCAGCGGTGTGCTGATTGCACTTGCACTTACCGGTACATCCATCAACCTGATGAGTATGCTGGGTGCCATAATGCTGATTGGTATCGTAGTTAAGAACGGTATCGTGCTCATTGACTATACGGGTCTGTGCCGCGAGCGCGGAATGTCGGCCATTACGGCTACCGTAACTGCCGCCCGCAGCCGTCTGCGTCCTGTACTTATGACAACCCTTACCACTATCCTGGGTATGATTCCTATGGCTCTCAGCCATGGTCAGGGATCGGCCTTGTGGCGCCCGCTGGGTATATCGGTAATAGG
>DBYT01000011.1 GCA_002309915.1 Bacteroidales bacterium UBA1179
GAGCGTTCGGCCGGTTTCAGGAGCCAGAATCCTTATCTTAGATTCACGTCATTCTCTTTCATGATTGACAGGGATGTGTTCATGAAGATCAGATTTGACGAGTCATATGTACGTTACGGATATGAGGATGTGCAGTTCGGACATGAACTGGAAGCGGGCGGCGTGAGCATACTGCATATTGACAATCCTCTGGCCCATATAGGGTTGGATGACAGCGCATCGTACCTGAACAAGACCCGTCAGGCCGTACAGAATGCCTTTGACCATCAGGATGAGATAGGTGACAGCTCAAAACTGCTTACCAATTACAACAAGGTCAGGAGCCTGAAGATGAGATGGGTGTTCCGTTTCTTCTGGGCATTCTTCCAGAAAAGTATGGAGAAGAACCTTCTGGGCCCCAAACCCAAACTGCGTATCTTTTCGCTTTATAAACTCTGTTATATCAGTGTATTGTAAGCCATGCAGCCGTTAGCCGAAAGAATGAGACCCCGGTCTCTGGATGATTACGTAGGACAGACGCATCTGGTTGGTCCGGGTGCCGTGCTGCGCCGTATGATTGATTCCGGCAGGCTTTCATCATTCATACTCTGGGGCCCTCCCGGAACGGGTAAGACAACCCTGGCACAGATCGTGGCCACCAAACTGGAACTTCCGTTCAGCACGCTTAGCGCAGTCACAGCCGGCGTCAAGGAGGTGCGTGAGGTGATTGACCGCGCCCGCAGCAACCCGTTGTTCCGGACCAAGGGCAGCCCCATACTCTTTATAGACGAGATACACCGTTTCAACAAGGCACAGCAGGATTCCCTGCTGGGTGCCGTGGAACGCGGTGACATAACCCTTATAGGCGCTACGACTGAGAATCCGTCATTTGAGGTGATACGCCCCCTGCTGTCACGCATGCAGGTTTACGTGCTCAACTCACTTGAGAAAGATGACCTTCTCAAACTGCTTGACCGTGCCATAAAGACCGATGTCATACTCAAGGAGCGCCAGATTGAACTCAAGGAGACTACAGCCATACTGCGTTTCTCGGGAGGTGATGCCCGCAAACTGCTCAACATACTGGAACTGGTGGTTGAGGCCGACAGTTCCGATAAGGTGGTAATCACCGATGAAATCGTCAATGAGCGTCTGCAGCAGAACCCGCTTGCCTACGATAAGGACGGCGAGATGCACTATGATATCATATCGGCTTTCATCAAGTCCATACGCGGCAGCGATCCCGATGCAGCCCTTTACTGGCTGGCACGCATGGTGCAGGCAGGTGAGGATCCCGCATTCATTGCACGCCGTCTGGTGATATCGGCCTCCGAGGATGTGGGCCTGGCCAATCCCAATGCGCTGCTGATGGCAAATGCCGCATTTGACGCCGTCATGAAGATAGGATGGCCCGAGGGACGTATTCCGCTGGCTGAGGCTACGGTATATCTGGCAACCAGCCCCAAGAGCAACTCTGCCTATATGGGTATAGCAAATGCGCTGGCCAAGGTAGGAGAGACCGGTAACCTTCCGGTTCCCCTGCATCTGCGTAATGCGCCTACATCACTGATGAAGGACTTGGGATACGGCGAGGATTACAAGTATGCCCACGATTATGCCGGCAACTTTGTAAACCAGCAGTATCTGCCCGATGAAATAAGGAATGAGCGTTTTTGGGAGCCCCAGAACAACCCTCAGGAAGAGAAGATAAAAGAGCGCATGGATGCTCTCTGGGGAAGGAAATAACATAAAAGAAACCGGCCGGAAATAATCCGGCCGGTTTCTTTATTCCGTGTCTGAAAACGGTTAGTTCTTCTTGAACTTATATACAATCTGATCTTCAGAAATACTGAGGTAGAATGTGTCGTTGCTCTTGTATGCCGGGACTTTCATTTCATCCAGTTCATACTGTGCAAAGTGCCACTCAGTAGCCTCAAGTGTTGCAGGGTCTACCTGGGCATAAACATAACCGCCGGAGACTCCGTTCTGAAATGAATAACCTCTTGAGGTCGGAGTGAGGTTGATATAACCGTTTGAGTATGTCCATTGTCCCTCTTCTTTTGTAACAGCCAGTTCCTGTAAATCAGGTCGAACCTGCCAGATGGTGTAGTTGTTTCCGTCTACTACGAGGCGTGCACGCAGTTTGCCGTCTTGTTTGAAAAGCCATTCTCCGTTAAGTGCTGAAGCATCGAGTGTAATTTTTGCTTCCTTGCACACCAGCATGATTTCAATAGGATCGCCGCCATAGTAATCATCCTGCAGCGTGCCTACGCATATACCGTTTTCAAGAAGACTGACCTCAAATGTTCTTCCGTTGTATCCATCCAGGTCTGTTTTCTCCCATCCGGTGTTTACTCTCTTTCCGTCTACCCATTCTACATTGCCCATCCAACGGTCTGTCAGATGGCAGGTAATGATATTGTTTTCATAGGTGAATGTTCCCTGATCCTTGAATCCGGTAGTCTCAAAAATATAAGTCTCACCTTTGAACGAGATAGTGAACGGATGGTGAGTATCCTCAAAATACCATGTACCTTCCAGTCCGATTACAGCTACAGCCTCTTCCTCGCCTTCTTTTTCGGCGTCGCATGAATAGAATGCGAATGGAATAACGGCCAGTGCCAATAAGAATAATTTCTTCATAATCATGTTATAATTGGTTGTTATAATAGTCGATTAAGGTTGATTGGGCAAATATAAGAATTAATTGTATAATCAGGGATATAAACACAAAAATGTGTCATTCCAAACTAAGCGTACTGACGAGCCTGTCGTAACGGGAACCGCGCTGACGGTAGTAGAGCAGTATCAGGTACTCGTTTTTGGTTTCATACCAGTCACCCTCGGCAGGTTTGGTCTGACCGGCTTTCTCATTGTCCTCAACCCATAGGTACTGGTAATCATAAGCACCCATCTTGAGCAATACGGTAGCCTGATATGCCTTATCACGGCTGTTGTATTCCATCTCATACTTTGACAAGAGGTTTCCTCCGTTGAAATGGCCCGATACGTACATTTTGCCACTGGTCAAAGGCTCACTTGCCAGATTGAAGTGCACGAACAGGTAATCGGCCTCCGTATCGCTGTCACTGGCCTGGTTGTAACGTATCAGGTATCGGCCGTTATGGTCATAGTCGAACGTATAGGCGTGATGACGGGTGTCACCGATAAGGTCGGCGTGATAGTAAGGATCGTGATAGGTTACACGGTCTACGTTTTTGAAATAATCGTACATATTGACTATCTCGAAACGTCTGAATTCATTGCCTGCCGCAAAGATAAGGTCACGGCAATGGTCGTAGGTGAGCCTGGAGCCTGCGTTATAGGTGGGCTTGGGGTTGAATACTGCGTTGTCAAAACGGCGGTTCTGCATCACCACGGTGTAGATCTCGCGGTCGGGATTGGTCACGTTCAGGCCGTTCAGACTGACCGTCATGTTAACCTGCTGATGTGATTTGCGGGAGTCAATATCGGTGTTCCCGTCAACGGTAGCACCCAGATTGTGCATGTTTTCAACTATCATGAACCTGAACCATGCAACCTCCCGGCCGTCTTCCTGTATGGACAGGCGGTAATTGCCGGACAGTTTCGGGGTAACCTCGCTGTTGGGCAGGGTAAGGGAGTAGTGGGTGTAGTCAAAGGTCGTGTTCAGCGAGTTCTCCCAGTTCTCAATGGGCTGATCGTTGAATCCGTCCATATATTCCGATTCAATCAGGTCAGACGGTTTCCACTGGGCGTCACAGTGCGTGAGGTGATAAGTGAAACGGTGGTACTCATGCGACATCTCGTCAAATGAGAACTCAATAGTCTCGTCGCTGCCCAAAGTGATTATCTGGGCTCGCTCCCAATCTCCGGCGGAAATGACTCTGAGCGTATTGATCATGTCGGATTTGCTGCCGAACCACTGGGCATGGAGCATCATCGGCACCATAATCAATGCGGCCGAAAACAGTTTTCTTATGTGAAAGTTTAACGCCATGTCATACATAAAACGGCGGAATAAGCTGCTTATTATATTATAATGCTATATTTGTAATTGTTAAAGGACTGTTACATTAACCTTTTTAGATATTTGCTTATGAAAAAATTCTTTACAACAGCGTCATTGCTTGTATTGTTGCTTGTTCCGGCTTTCGCACAGGAACTGAGTAATTTCAATTTCGGCGGCCGTCAGCAGATAGTATCGCCCGAAATCAACGGTGAAAAGGTTACATTCCGCCTGAATGCCAACTATGCCACGATAGTCAACCTTGTAGGTAGTTGGATGGAGAATCCTTACGGCGAGGGTATTCCCATGCGGAAAGGACAGAATGGTGTATGGGAGATAACCGTCGATACTCCGTCGCCCGAGATTTACACTTACAACTTCATAGTTGACGGTGTATCGGTCAACGATCCCCAGAACTACATGGTACAGCGTGACGGAACCCGTTACCTGAATATGCTGCTGGTACCCGGAGAGCGTTCCGAGAACTATTTTGAGGCTAACCAGCGCGGTACCGTAACATATCGCTGGTATGACAGCAAGATATTGGGAATCAACCGTCGTGTGACCGTCTATACTCCTTACGGTTATGAGACCAGCGGCAAGAAATACCCGGTTCTGTACCTTCTTCACGGTGCAGGAGGTGATGAGGAGGCCTGGACATCCATGGGCCGTACCGCACAGATCCTGGACAACCTGATTGAGAAGGGACTGGCTCAGCCTATGATCGTGGTTATGCCTAACGGTAATCCCGGACAGCAGGCAGCACAGCCTCTGGGTCTGCCTGAGAAACAGATTGACCGTCGTGATCCCGCTATGGCCGATGCATACGTAAAGAGTCTCTGCACCGAGATAGTTCCTTTCATAGAGAAGAACTACCGCGTTATTGCAAAGCCTGAGTCACGTGCCATTGCAGGTCTGTCAATGGGTGGCGGACACACCATCACCGCTTCAAACCTTTATCCCGCCATGTTTGACTGGATATGCCCGCTGTCAGCTGCAGGCAGTTCAACGCCCGAGCAGATCAACGCGCTCAAGAAGGCCGGCGTAAAGCTCTATTTCCTGGCCTGCGGTACGGATGATTTCCTGTGGGAAACATCGGTTACACTTGACAAGATCATGACGGACTGCGGTCTTGAACACACGTTCTACAAATCAGACGGTGGTCACGTATGGGCCAACTGGCGCCTGTATCTGAACACCTTCGCTCAGTTGCTGTTCAAGTAAAAGAAGAGACTGAAATAGGAGGGGACGATCGGAATAATCCGGTCGTTCTCTCTTTTTTATTCTATATTTCTAAAAAAAGAGTACCTTTGCACTCCGAAAAATCTTAGGATATGGCAAAAGAACTGAAAGATCTTACCAAAAGAAGCGAGAACTACTCGCAGTGGTATAATGAACTGGTAGTTAAGGCTGACCTTGCCGAGCAGGCTCCTGTTCGCGGCTGCATGGTTATCAAGCCTTACGGTTATGCAATCTGGGAGAAGATACAGCGTACTCTCGATGACAAGTTCAAGGAGACCGGTCATGTGAACGCATACTTCCCGTTGCTTATCCCAAAGTCATATCTTAGCCGCGAGGCCGAGCACGTTGAGGGCTTTGCCAAGGAGTGTGCCGTAGTGACACACTACCGTCTTAAGAACGCTGAGGACGGAAGCGGCGTAATTGTGGATCCCGCAGCAAAACTGGAGGAGGAACTTATTGTACGTCCTACATCAGAGACCATTATCTGGGCCACATATAAGAACTGGATCAAGTCATACCGTGACCTGCCTATCCTGTGCAACCAGTGGGCCAACGTAATGCGCTGGGAGATGCGTCCGCGTCTGTTCCTGCGTACCGCCGAGTTCCTGTGGCAGGAGGGTCACACCGCACACGCCACCCGTGAGGAGGCCGAGCAGGAGGCACGCCGTATGCAGCAGGTCTATGCTGATTTTGTAGAGGGTTACATGGCCGTTCCGGTAGTTCGTGGCGTCAAGTCAGAGACCGAGCGTTTTGCAGGTGCCCTTGATACCTACACTATCGAGTCAATGACTCAGGACGGTAAGGCTCTGCAGTGCGGTACATCACACTTCCTGGGTCAGAACTTTGCCAAGGCCTTTGATGTTCAGTTCATCAACAAGGAGAACCAGTTGGAGTATGTATGGGCTACCTCATGGGGCGTATCAACACGTCTGATGGGTGCTCTCATCATGGCTCACTCCGATGACAACGGTCTGGTTCTGCCTCCTAAACTCGCTCCCATACAGGTAGTAATTGTTCCTATCTATAAGAATGCCGATGACCTGGCACAGATAAGCGCCAAGGTTGACACTCTGGTTGAGGCTCTCCGTAAGAAGGGCATCAGCGTCAAGTATGACGATGCCGATAACAAGCGTCCCGGATTCAAGTTTGCCGATTATGAGGTCAAGGGTGTTCCCGTACGCGTTGCCCTGGGCATGCGTGACCTTGAGGCCGGTACATGCGAGATCATGCGCCGTGACACTCTGGAGAAGGAGACCGTTCCGTTTGAGGGCCTGGAGAACCTGATTCCTACCATGCTTGACGATATGCAGACTGCAATCTTTGAGAAGGCCAAGGCATGGCGTGACGCACGCATGGTTGAGGTTAACTCATACGACGAGTTCAAGGAGAAGATAGAGGCCGGTTACTTTGTTCTGGCTCACTGGGACGGCACCGCCGAGACCGAGGCTAAGATCAAGGAAGAGACAAAGGCTACCATCCGCTGTCTGCCTTTCGGCATGAAGGAGGAGCCGGGTACCGATGTCTACAGCGGCAAGCCCGCTGCACGCCGTGTACTCTTTGCACGCTCGTATTAATCAGAAATCTTTCTCGAGTACCAGACCTACGCCCTGAGTAGTCAGCGTGGTCTTTGAGAAGTATTTGTCATTGGCTTTGTTGTAGCCTTTGATGCTTATTCCCTTGCCCCGTTTGTCGGGTATGAGCAGATACTTGAACTCAAAGTCACCGATAAAGTTCGAGGTGTTGTTGATGGTGTTTTCCCTGTAACCGAAATTACCGTTTATAAGCAGACGGTTGTTGAGCAGGTGGGCCTCCAGAATACCCTGGAGTTCCTTGTTGCTCAGGTTGGTTGCATCGTTGGTGAGATAACTGCTGGCGCTGACATTACTTGACAGGGTTATCTTGTCATTGTCCATTACTTTTGACAGCAGGTTGTTTATCTGGCCGCTCACGGTGTTGTTTACGATTGACTCGACGGCACTGGGTGTCATACGGTCGGAGTTCATGTCATCGGTATAGAAACGGCCCAGTGCCAACAGGTAGATGAACTGGTTCTCACGCTGCTCCTGGGTGGTTGTGGCGCTGGCCAGAACGGCTTTCTCCTCGGGCGTTCCGCTGGGCATGTCGATATCGAATGTCACGCGCGGGTCAGTTACGTTTCCGGTGATGCCCATGAGACATCTTACGTGTACCTTATTGTTGGACGATGCGCTGGGATCAAGGTCGTATATGGATGCAGAATTGACGTTGTGGTATGTCTGCAGGTTGATTTCGGTATCCAGCGGAGCTCCGTTGAACCTTACGTAACTGCCCTCCATCAGGTTGAAGTTCTTACGTATGATGTCCTCGATGGATAGGGCGCACTGTCCGTAACTCAGATTGTAGATACCGTTAAGTGACGGTCCGTCCTTGGGCGTGTAAAGCATTGATATATTTCCGTTTCCACGGAAGAATCCGTTGAGTGACGGCATGGCCATCTCAATCAGGGCATCCTCACTGCACTCTATGTTCAGGTCCAGACGGAACGGCTTGTTGTTTTTGGTCTTTTGGGGAATGATATTCCTTACGGTCTCCTCATCGATACTGACCGTTCCACGGTCTACTATGGTGAGGAAGTTGTAATCAGCCACAGTACCGGACCTGGGGCTGTAGCCTATCCTTGTTCCAGGAGCGGTACGTGCATCGACCGATATGTTCAGACCGCCTGCGGGATCGAACTTGAGTGACATGGAACCCTCGGCGTATACTGATGCGAATATGTCACTCTTTTCGTTTCTGGACTGGTTGTAGACGAGCATATCGGCAACATAGGCGTTCATGTCAACTCTCCAATGGGAGAACTTGTCATGATAGAGGATGCAGGTGAGCAGACCGTCGTGACCCTTTTCATCGTAGAATTCCACGTCTTTGAACAGCATCTGTCCGGGCTCGAACCACAGCGTGTCGCGTTTGACAAGGAATGATGTGTGGACGGCATCCTGGACGAAATAACCGTCTTCCAGGATAGCCTGGCCCTCCATGTCCATGTCGGGCAGTTGGCCGAACAGACGTAACTGACCGACAGCGCGGCCGCCCATATCTCTGAATACTGACTTGGTCCAGTTGCTGAGGAAATGAAGGTCGGTATGATTGGCATCCAGTGTCACGTCCAGGTATTTGGTCTCAGGTATGAAATATCCGTTGAAAGCAGTAGATGAGACCCCTTCATCGTTCATGGTTCCCTGCACCTCAATCTGTTGAGTGGCGCGGTTCCAACGGCAGTTGGCTTCGAGAAGGCCCTGGTAAGAATCCATTAAGTTGAAATCCTCTACCTTGAAGGAACCGGAAATTGCGGGATTGGCCAGTACTCCGGAGGCAAATACCATGCCTGAGGCAAGACCTTCCAGTTGAGGCGCTTTCCTTAGATGCATCGAGGCAATGGTCTGTTTGAGGTCGATATTCTTCATTGACAGTGCGAATACATCGCTGGAATCAGATGATACGGTTCCGTTGGCATAGATGAACTGGTCGTTGTTGCTTGCGTTCAGGTCCGTGACGGTGACCTTGCCCATATCAGTCAGGATCTGGGCTATGGAGAGATTCCAGATGGTGCCGTTGACTGTTATGTTGGTGGTGTCCACAACTGACAGTGACTGCAGTCCGTGACGGCGGTCATACTTGAGGAACTGGGTGAGTGTCTGCGCGGTTCCGCTCATGGTGTGGGATTTGTTACCCCATGAGTAGTCGGCATGTACGATATCGGTCGATGCATCAAATGATGCTGTAAGGCTGGTCATATCGCCCGTCTTGTCACCGTATGAGCCTGCAAGGTCAACATTGCAGGTCCCGTCGGATGATTTCAGGTTGATGAAGGCATCGGTAATACTCTGTTCCCTCAATGAAAGGTCAGGTACGGATACTGAACCGTTGTAAACGCTCCTGCTGTCTATGAATGTCATCTGCAGGTGGGCCGGCTGGTTGACGGATACGGGTGAGTGGAATACCTTCTGCAAGAAGTCGGTATTCCGTACGTTTATATCGAGCGCAAAACTGTTCGAGGCCTTGGAGTAGGAGCCTGCCTTGAGTTTTGTGCCTACCAGCTTGCCTATGTTGGGGAGCGCATCGGAGCAGGCCTTGGCGATTGAGGCCGGTATGCGTGATGCCTGATAGTTTCCTATAAGGGTTGCGTTCATGAAGTCACTGTTTATGGTAGTGGCTCTTATGACGTCATTGTATTGGCCGATGGCGACGGTCATGTTCCCCATTGACCAGTCGCCCGATTCGTCCTCATAATAGAGGCTGTCAACCGATACCTTGCCGATGAAATCATCTATGTTGTGTCCGATGACGGTGGCGGTTATCTGGGCGGTAAGGGACATGGTATCCCTGTCAACCAGGTGATATGCACCCAGGTTGATGGAATCGGCCTTGGCTTTGACAGCGTAGTAGGGGATGTTTCCAGTACCTATTCCGGCATTGAGGTCCAGGGCTCCGTTCCTGTCGGCGAACTTGAGGTCAGTAAGTATCAGGTCGGGATTGAATGATCCGTTGACGTTAATGCCGCGATAGGTGTATCTCTTGTATCTCAGACTGCCGATTCGTCCGTTGAAACGGCCCGAAAATCCGTCATCCTGCCTGGTCAGTTCGGTGTGGGCGGTGAGGGAACAGTTGCCCAGATCCCTGTTGCCGGTGAACGTGCGCAGGTTGACATCCTGTGCAGTCAGGTTACCGCTGTATGAGCCGTCCTGTCCGTTCATATCACACAAAACCGTGCCGGCCTGGCTGATTATCTGCAGCGTTGAACTTGAATTTCCGTTGCGGTTTTCATAGTTGGCCTTGAAGGATCCGTTGCCCAGTGAGTTCAGTTGGGCAGGCAGGGTAAGTGCAAACCCTGCAAACTGCTGTTTGATCCATTGCGGCAGGTCGTCAGAGAATGTGCCGTGCGCATCGGCATAACGGCAGCCTGTAAAACGGAATGCCGTATCAAGCATGACTGCGCCTCTCATCCCAAAGTCCAGTATGCTGTCCGGAATCTCTAGATTCATGGATGTCAGGTTCAGGTCACCGTGGCGTCCGTTACCTTTCAGCGAGAACGATACGGGGGTTGTCATGGAGGCTGTCTTGGGGTACAATGCCTTGAAGTCACTGCCGGTCAGGGTGGCCTTGATGTCAACGTCCAGATCCGGCAACCCTTTCAGAGTGGTTGCGAATCCTGCATCGGCCGTGAGTTTTTTGGCCTCAAACCGGCTGTAGGGGGTGGCGAATTCAAATCCTGACAGGTTTGTGCCGTCTTTGCCTATGTGTACCGCTCCCTTGGCCTTGCTCAGTACGAAACCTGACTGCTCGGCAAAGGTGAACTTCCTTATGATGACCGATACGGAGTCAGTATTGAGCGCTTTGAGCGACATATTGGCGGTCAGGCCGGTCACTCCGATATGATTGGGGTTGAACAGACTGTCGGTCCACTCGGCACTGCGGACATCGTAGCGGATTGATCCGTTTCTTACGAGTATTGAGTTGGCTCTGAGTGACATGGGCTCGTCGCCTCCGCCGAACATGGCGGTCAGGAATGCGTAGTTGGGGTCCGATTCGGGATCCTCACGGTTGAGCCTTATGCTGGGGCTGTTTACCCTGACGCTGGTGATGCTCAGTTTTTTCTTGAGCAGCTTGACGGGTTTGAGCCTGAGAGATAGTGAAGCGGCGTGGGCCAGGGTGTCATGATTGAGGTCATAGATGGTCAGGCCGTCGATGGTGATTCCGAACGGGTAGGTGAACTGCACACGGCCGGCTTCGACGTCGGTTCCCAGGGCGGATGATGCGATTGATACCACATGCACGGCGGCTTCCTGCTGAATCTTTCTGTTATTCAGCAAAATATGGCCGGTCAGATAGGAGACTATCAAAACGGCCAGCAGAATGTGGACTATCTTACCCGCTTTCACAATATGCAAATGTAACTAACTCTTGGCATAAAAAAACCAACTTTATCGAGAGATTTTTTAAAAAAA
>DBYT01000143.1:0-2227 GCA_002309915.1 Bacteroidales bacterium UBA1179
CCCTCTTCAGCCTCGAAGTAGGGCTTCTTCTCAAAATCGCGCATTCCTGCGATGATGCTCTGCGGGAACTTGCGGATATAGGTGTTGTACTGGTTTGCAGCTTCGTTGAAGTTGCGGCGCTCAACAGAGATGCGGTTCTCGGTACCTTCAAGCTGTGCCTGCAGTTCCTTGAAGTTCTCGTTGGCCTTGAGTTCGGGATAAGCCTCGCTGACGGCAATCAGACGGCCAAGTGCACCGCCAACCTCGTTCTGAGCCTTCTGGAACTCCTTTAACTGATCGGCAGTCATGTTCTCGGGATTGACTGTGATTGATGTAGCCTTGGCACGTGCACTTACTACAGCCTCGAAGGTTGAAGTCTCATGTGCGGCATAGCCCTTTACTGTATTTACAAGGTTGGGGATGAGGTCGGCTCGACGCTGGTAAACGTTCTCAACGTTACTCCATGCCTTGTTGACACCCTCTTCCATTGTAATCATTCTGTTGTTGACCTTGATAGCCCAAATGATAATCACTGCAACAGCAGCAATGATAATCCAAATACTTTTCTTTTTCATCTTATTATGGTTTCAATTCTCAATTTTCAATTTTCAATTCTCAATTCAGAAGCGTGATCCGGCACCTCCGCCGCCAAAATGTCCGCCTCCGTAGCTTCCGCCGAAACCTCCGCCACCGAAACCGCGGCCTCCTCCGAATCCGCCTCCCATATGTGATCCTCCGCCGTTACCTCCGGTAGAGTAGTATGATGTACGTTCCCTGCTGGTTATGAAACCGCAGTGGGTACACTTGAGCGTTACAGCCTCCTTCTTGACTCCGTTCTTCCTGGAGATGGTCGATACGCTTACCTGTTTCAAGGCTATATGTCCGCATTTGGGGCATTTGCGGCTCCTGCGGTCAACATAGATTATCAGTATGGCAATGAATAAGAATACCCCGGCCACAACGGAGAGTGATGCAAAGACTGCTTTGCGGTCAAAACTGTCATCATCATCGTACTCACCCTTGAGAAGGATATCCTTAAGCGCTTCAACACCGGCAACCATTCCTTCATCCCACTTGTCATCGGCAAAGTAACGGTTCATGTAACGCTCCTGGATACGCTTGCAAAGGGCATCGGGCAGTATACCTTCTATGCCGTAACCGGTTGCAAACTGTATGCAGCGCTCGCCGGTGCTGAGCAGTATCACCAGACCGTTGTCCGAACTTGAACGGCCTACGCCGACTGTCTCACCCAACTGGTGGGCAAACTCAAAGCAGTCATCAGGGTCAATGTCTGTGACTACTGCTACCAGTGCCTGTATGCCGGTGCTGTCCTCGATGGTACGGAATGCCGCATCAATGCTGTTTACTGCCTCCTGTGACAGTATTCCGTCAGGGTTGCATACGTAACGGTTCCTGTCTTCCAGATGAACGGGTATGATATCGGAAGGCTTGTAAACCTTGGCGGCAGCCATCAGGCAGCCTAAAACCAGAACTGTTACGAGTGCTGTTCTTTTCATTCTTATTCTCCTATTCTGTCCCAAATCTCCCATGCTGCGACAGCCTGCTGCTCAAGCATATCCTTGCCACCCTTGGCTGTGGCTCCGTGCTCACGTCCCTTTTTCATGAACATGGTCTCGTCGGGATTTGCTATCACGTCCAGAAGCAGGTGCTTCTCAGACAGGAATCCGTAAGGAATGTCGGGGCACTGGTTTACATCGGGCCACATACCCATGGGAGTGCAGTTTACTATCACGTCAAACTCATCCATTACTGAGGGTGAGAGCTCATAATAGCCCATGATCTCAAAATTTGAGTTGCGTGATACGAACCTGTTCTCTATTCCCATCTTGTCAAGAGCGTACTTGACGGCTTTGGATACGCCTCCGGTTCCCAGGATGAGTGCCTTGGTGTGGCCCTCAAGAAGTTCACCGAATGACTTGGTGAATCCGGTCCAGTCAGTATTGTAACCCACCATCTCAACGCCTCCGTCACGGTGCAGCACCTTAACGGTGTTGACTGCGCCGATTGACTGCGCTGTCTCGTCCAGACGGTTCAGGTAGGGGATGATATCCTGTTTGTAGGGTATCGTCACGTTGAAACCGCGCAGGTTGGGATACTTCTCTATCAGTCTGGTCACATCCTCGATGCTTTCAAGCTCATAGTTGTTATAGTGGGCGTTGATATGCTGCTCACGGAAGAACTTGTTGAAACGGACCATGGATGTGGAGTGGGCCAGAGGCTTGCCTAT
>DBYT01000143.1:2265-3303 GCA_002309915.1 Bacteroidales bacterium UBA1179
GGCTCGGGCTCGGGCTCGGGCTGCTGCTCCTGGCTCTGGGTGTATACGGGTTCCGGTTCCCTTTCGGGCTCCTTGTTGTTCTTGAATTCCTCCTCTACGGGCGGAAAATCATCGGTCTCATCCTCCTCAATCTGGGAGGCACTGGTATCGTTCCCGAATGATGTGTCTTCGGGATTGTTAAGCTTGGTGTTCACGTTCTTTACCAGTACCAGGAAAATGATGGTAAGAACAACAAGGAAAGGGAATGCCATAATCAATTATTTATCTTTTTGCCAACCAGGCGGTTACGTTCTTCTCAATACGTGCAGCAAGGTCTGTGCCGCTCTCCTTTACGAATTTCTCGCCTACAATGTGCTCGTAGAGCTCGATGTAACGGTCCGATACACTGTCTGCATAAGCATCGGTAATCTCGGGCATTACCTGACCGGGCTGGTTCATGAAGTTATGCTCAATGAGCCACTGACGTACAAACTCCTTGGAGAGCTGTTTCTGGGGCTCACCATTCTCAAACTTCTCCTGATAGCCGTCTGCGTAGAAGTAACGTGAGCTGTCGGGAGTGTGGATCTCATCGATCAGGTAAACCTTACCGTCACGCTTGCCGAACTCATACTTGGTGTCAACCAGTATAAGACCCTTCTGGGCTGCAATCTCGGTACCGCGCTGGAAGAGGGCACGGGTATACTTTTCCATTACCTCATAATCCTCCTTGCTTACCAGGCCCTGCTTGATGATCTCCTCCTTGGAGATATTCTCATCATGACCCTCCTCGGCCTTGGTGGTTGGGGTGATCAGGGGCTCGGGGAATTTCTGGTTCTCCTTCATGCCCTCGGGTAGGATGTTACCGCAAAGGTTGCGGCAGCCGTTCTTGTAGTCACGCCATGCAGAACCGGTCAGATAACCGCGGATGATCATCTCAACGCGGAAACCCTCACACTTGAGACCTACGGTAACCATGGGATCAGGGGTAGCCAGTTTCCAGTTGGGGCAGATATCGGCCGTAGCGTCCAGGAACTTGGCGGCAATCTGGTTGAGCACCTG
>DBYT01000141.1:0-3300 GCA_002309915.1 Bacteroidales bacterium UBA1179
CCGGTCAGGCTGTCGAGGATATGGTTGCATCTCTCCAGGATACCATAGGCCAGCTCAAGGCCCTGCTGCCCGGCGCATCGCTTGAGGCATCGGTCAAGAAAGCCATTGAGGAGAATGCATCACTCAAGAAACAGCTTGAGGAATTTCAGAAGGAGAAAGCAGGCCAGCTCAAGGGTAATCTGATTGCTCAGGCAAAGGATATAAACGGCGTAAATGTTATCAGTGCAGTCATCCAGGCTTCGGCCGCCATGGCTAAGGATCTGGTATTCGGAATACGTGGCGAATTGACCGCCAACACAATCGTTGTCATAGGCAGCGAGGAAGCCGGCAAACCCATGCTTACCGTAAGTGTAAGCGATGATCTGACATCACGCTTCAACGCCGGCCAGATGGTTCGCGATGCAGCCAAACTGATTCAGGGCGGCGGAGGCGGCCAGCCCCACTTCGCTACCGCCGGAGGCAAGAACCCGGAGGGTCTGCAAGCCGCAGTAGATGCAATACTGAAAACAATCTGAATAAAAAAGCCTCGCTGACAGCGGGGCTTTTTTATTCAGGCCAGTTGACCAGGTAGACCGTCTGGGTGGCGCGGGTAAGAGCCGTGTAGAGCCAGCGGTAGTAATCTTCATCGCGGCCGTCCTCGGGGATGTAGCCCTGGTCAATGAATATGTTTTTCCATTGGCCGCCCTGAGCCTTGTGGCAGGTTACAGCATAGGCGTATTTGATCTGGAGCGCGTTGAAGTGAGGATTCTCACGCAGTTTCTTCATCTTCTCCTTCTTATCGGGAACAGCGGCATAATCCTCCATCACGGCCAAAAAGAGTTTGTCACTCTCCTCACGGGTAAGTGAGGGCGATTCGCTGTGCAGGGTGTCCATGAGCAGGGTTACATCCATCTCCAGGTCATCATAGTCGGGAAATGAGAGTACGGCATCCTCAAAGCGGAACCCGTAGAGTTCACGCATGCGGCGTACACGTCGTATCACCGCTATGTCACCGTTGGCAATGAATGACGGCAGGTTGGCGTACGAATCGGCCCCCTCATCGGCCACAAGTTTTTCAGTCCAGTAGTAATTGTTCTTGACAATCATTATGCTGTCACCGCGATTGAGTTCATCCTCGCGGTCCAGGATCTGACTGCGTATTCCGTTATTGTAAATGATGGCCCGCTTATTGGAACGGCAAAGCACCATTGTCTCGTCAATACCGTCGCGGCTGTAGCATCCGCTCAGCGTCTCTATCAGGTCACTGCCCGAAATTTTGATTACATCCTTGAATCCGTCCAGTTTGAAACGGAACCCGCCGGGCTCTCCCAAGCCGCGGGCATAATCCCTGAGCGCCGTGGCATTATGCAGTATTCCGGATTCCTGCATCTGACGCATCACGTTCTCCAGACAGAATTCCGACACATTGAGGCCGTAAGACGCCATCATTCGGGCCGATAAGCCCGGACTCTCATGTTCCCCCACCGGCGGCAGCTGAGCCTGATCGCCCAGCATGAGCAGACGGCAGTCAACGCCCGAATAGACGTAACTGACAAGGTCGTCCAGCAGACGTCCCGTACCGAACATGGAGCCCGACAGACCCTCATTGGAGATCATGGACGCCTCATCGACAAGGAAAAGGGTATGTTCGTGCAGGTTACGGTCCAGTTGGAAACTGCCCGCATCCAAGATGGATTTCTGGCGGTATATCTTCTTATGGATGGTACATGCCGGAAAACCGGATGTGTTGGAGAACACCTTTGCGGCCCTTCCGGTGGGAGCCATAAGCACCACCCTGCGGTGATGACTGACCAGGGTACGCACCAGGGAACTTATTATGACCGTCTTTCCCGTACCCGCGTAACCTTTGAGCAGGAAAAGCTGGCGGGGTGCCGGATTATTGACGAATAATGCCAAACGNNATGGCCACAGTCTGTTCAGACGTGGGTTCAAAGGGAAAATGGGCGGCAATATCCTGAAAGAGAGGGTCAATCATTGCTCCGAAAAGCAAAAAAATGTTGTTTTATTATTTAATACGGATAAATGTTCTATTTTTGCGATGCGAAAATAAAAAAACATCCCAATATGAAAAAATTCGTCAACATTCTTCTTGCAATCTGCATTGTAGCACTCATCTACATTGTATATGGTAGTATTATGAATCCTATCAGATTTGAGAATGAGAAGAAGTTCCGTGACAAGGCTGTTATACAGACACTTATGGACATCAAGGCTGCGCAGACTGAATACAAGTATCAGCATGATACCTACTGCGACAACTTTGATTCTCTGGCAGAGTTCATCAAGGTTGGTAAACTGCCCATCGTAAAGAAGATCGGTGAGCTTACTGATGACCAGATGGAGAACAACTGGACTGAGGAGAAGGTCCTGAAACTCTACGCCAAGGCTCAGAGCGCTGAGATTGAGGCTTCAAGACTGACCGGCCGCAAAGCCGCACAGAAGCAGTATGAGGCTGACACTCTCTGGCAGAGAGCTGCAACCGAGGGCTTCATCGAGATCCTTGAGGACGGAACAAAGAACTTCCTGTTCAGCCGTGAGACTGAGTTCGTAAGCCTTTACGATTCACTCTACAAGGGCCGCATCAATCCGGATTCACTCCGTTATGTACCCTTCAGCAACGGTAAGGAGTTTGAGTTGTCAATTGCAACAGATTCTGCCAAGACAGGTGTTGTCAACCACTCATTTGAGGCCAAGACATTGTTCATGACCTATCTTGGTCCTGAGAGTGAGGACGGAGGTCTTGACAAGCAGGAGTTGATCAATCTGCTTGAAGACTGCGACGACCGCGGCCGCTACCGTGGCATGAAGGTTGATAACAACTCAGGTAACTGGGAGTAATACCTTGCGCGTAATAAGCGGTATATACAAACACAGGAGGTGGGACGTGCCTAGAACATTCAGTGCACGTCCCACCACTGATTTTGCCAAGGAGAGCCTTTTCAACATCCTGGCAAACCGGATTGACCTTGAGGATGCCACCGCTCTTGACCTCTTTTCCGGTACGGGCAGCATAAGCATCGAACTCGTATCAAGAGGATGCGCCCATGTGGTAAGCGTTGAGAAAGATCCCGCCCACCACGCCTTCATATGCAAAGTCATGGATACCGTCAAGACAGACAAATGTCTTCCCGTAAAAGGTGACGTATTCAAATACATAGCCGGCTGCAGCACGCAGTTCGACTTCATTTTCGCCGATCCCCCCTATCAGCTGGAGAATCTGGCCGATATTCCCGATCTTATTTTTGAGGCTAATATCCTTGCTCCCGACGGCATATTCGTACTTGAACACGGAAGCAAGAA
>DBYT01000141.1:3335-3674 GCA_002309915.1 Bacteroidales bacterium UBA1179
TCTTTCTTCAAATAATCAAGGCCTACCGCCGCGCATTCCGCCGCCAGGGCCGCGCATTCCTGCGCCCATCCCGCCGCCACCCATCATGGCGCGGTTTTCCTGACGCATCTGCTGACGTGCGGCACGTGTTCCGAATACATTGGCACGCAGTATGAAGTGTACCATGATGTAACTGTGTATGCTGTTGTTCTTGGTATCTGTTCGGCCCGTTGTAGAGACTGAACGGGTTACGTTTGACTCGTCATTCAGGATATCATAATACTGTATCTGGAGCGTTCCGGCGTTTCCCTTGAGGAAACTGAACGATGCATTGGCATTCCAGATCAGGTCATTGCGGTT
>DBYT01000063.1:0-4965 GCA_002309915.1 Bacteroidales bacterium UBA1179
ATCCTGCACCCGACAAAGAATAATGTTAATTTTTTGCTTAATAACCCAGGTATCCGAGCATTCTGGCGGCATAACGGCGGCCGAACTCGCGCAGACCCTTGCAGTTGAAATGCAGATGGTCACGACCGCAGGCGCATCCGTATGCGGGAACTACCATAGCCTGCGGCAGAGTCTCGGGCAGAGTAGCCATCACCTTGTTGTGATCGGCGCATACACCACCCTGATCGGCGGGAACGACCTCACCTGAGAGCAGAGGAATTGAACCGGGCTCCAGACCAAGGTCTGCCAGGATATCGTCATAAACCTTCTTTACATTGGCGGGCCATTGGGGATCATTGGTATTGGTCTCACCCTGATGCAGCAGGATACCCTTGATGACACCATCCTGCTGAGCCTTCTTGCAGAGCTCAATCAGACGGTTGTAGGGGTTGCCGCCGTACTCCTTGCAGATATTCTGCATCCAGCCGGCCTGCTTGGGGATGTACTCCTCACACTTGTCCTTGTCGAAAAGGTCGATCGAGCAACCTGCTACAGCAACCATAACGACACCGATCTTTACATTCTCGGGCATATTCTGAACCATTGTACGGCCAAAATAGTCGGCGGGAGTAAGACCTGTGTTGGGACGTGCCAACGGCGGAACGGCTGTACGCCACTCACCCATCTTGCTGTCGGGGAAATCAACAGCGTTCATGGTTACGAAACGGGGGCTTACATTCTCCTTGTCAATCTGCTCGGGACGGGGGTTACCCTCCATGTTTGACTGACCTATACAGATGTAAATGTGGAAGTTGGGATCCGGCTGAGCCAGAACTTTAAACGGAGCCAGCATCAATGCTGCCAGCAGAATGATTCCTGATTTCTTCATATTAAAATACGTTTGGTTAATTTGATTAGTGATGCAATTTTCGGAATTTTAAGCGAGTTCTACAAGAAAAACCGGTAGCTTTGTGCCAAAATCGTACTCAATGAAACGCAGATCAATCAGAAACAACAACAATTTCCTTCTGGGCTCACTCGTAATGATAGTGGCCGTGCTCGTTATTGTTGTTTTGTTCCTCTACATGTCATTCCGACTCTCAACTCCTCAATGAGAAGGAGAGGCCAGAATGGAGTCGTAACGCTTACGGTCACCAAGCAGTCTGATAGCCTCATCCAGGAACTTGTCTGATTCCATATTGTAAACGATGACACCGCGCTGATAGTAGTAACGTATCAGAATCTCCATCGCGATAACCCGCTCCAGGTCACTGCGGAACACATCCAGGTCATTACGCAGGTCATACTGCAGTTTATCCTCCAATGACTTGAACTCATCCTGAGCCTTATCGGCCAGACCCTCTCTCTCGGCCATCTTACGGAGCGATGCGAGCGCCTTGCTGCTACTGCTCTCAAACTTGAAGTCAGAGTTGCATACAAACTCCTTGAACTCATTGTAATCCTGGTCGGTCAACTTGAAATCCTGTGCCGGCGCTATAGTCTCGTGTCTGGTGCACCACTGGTTCACATAGTCAAACAGCACCACGTTCTGTGCCAGATAATAGAGGATATCGGGCATTGTATCCTGCTTGCAAACGACATCGGGGCGTATGCCTCCGCCGTCACGGACAGGACGTCCGGCTGCGGTATAGAATACATTGGTCAGGCTGTCGGGGATATGCTGCGCCTGGCCCTTGTCATTACGCTTTGAGTAGTCAATCTCCTGTATGCAGCGGCCGCTGGGAATGTAATACTTGGCTGTGGTCACCTTCAGGGTACCGTTGAACGGCAGCATGCGGGTGGTCTGAACCAAACCCTTTCCGAACGTACGCACACCCACAATCACCGCACGGTCCAGATCCTGCAGGCTTCCTGCCACAATCTCGGAGGCCGATGCCGACTGGTCATCGGTCAAAACCACAAGAGGAATGTTCTCATCTATGGGGTTGCGTTGTGTAACGTATGTCGATGCAGCCTGCGGAACCTTGCCGCGTGTCTCCACCAGCTTGGTGCCCTTTGGTACAAACAGGCCCACAATCTCCACCGCCTCATTGAGCAGACCGCCGCCGTTACCGCGCAGGTCAAGCACAATACCCTTGGCTCCCTGCTCCTTAAGTTCCACCAGCGCCTTCATCACGCTCTTGTAGCAGTTCTCGGTAAATTGCTCAAGCAATATGTAACCGTAGCCCTTGTACATTCCGTAATAAGATACTGCCGGCAGAGCAATCACGCTGCGGACCACATCAATACTCAGTGAATCAGGCACACCCGGACGGCGCACGGTTACGGTCAGTTTGCTGTCGGCCTCACCGCGCAGATGATCACTCACGTATGATGACGGCTTGCCCTTCATGCACTCGCCGTTTATGCTCAGTATCTCGTCGCCCGCCTTCAGTCCGTAACGCTCAGCAGGCATACCCTCATAAGGCTCGTCTATATAGATGTAGTCACGACCAGTGTACTGACGGATCACCGCACCTATTCCGGCATACTTACCGGTAGTAATCATCTTAAGGTCGTTCATGTCATTCTCAGGGAAGTACTCGGTATAAGGGTCAATACTGCTCAGCATGGCCTGAATACCTTTCTCTATGGTCTTGGTGGGGTTGATGGTATCCACATAGAAACGGTCCAGTTCACTGACTATCTCATGGAAAACCTCCAGGTTCTTGGCAATCTCAAAGTTGTGGTCCTCATTCTTCTGGGCCGATACGCCCGCACTTGCAAGACCCAATATGGCGAACAGGGTTATACCCCTTACAAATCTCTTCATAGCAATCCGATGTTTCCGCGAAGATAGACAAAAAACTAATCAGTCCTGTACAAAAAAAAAGATGAGTCCGATTTACTCGGACTCATCTGGCGCTCCTTCTAGGACTTGAACCTAGNNCTGATTAACAGTCAGATGCTCTAACCAACTGAGCTAAAGAAGCATTTTGCCACATTTGGAGCACTGCTGCTCTCAAACGCGGTGCAAATTTACCGCCTTTTTTGAAATATCCAACATCTGCGGGCAAAAAAAACTACGAATTGTCACTTTTTTCTGCCAATCAGGATTGAAATCACAACGCAGACTCCTACTGCAAAGGGATAATAGAGATAAGGAATGATCTGCGTAGTAGCCAGACCGGTCAGACCGGCAGCCATCAGAAGTTGTGCTCCGTAAGGTATGATTCCCTGCACGAAACAACTGAAAATATCCATCAGGCTGGCAGCGCGGCGTTTGGGAATTTCGAACTTGTCCGATATGTCATTGACGATACCGCCCACAGTGATGATTGCAATAGTGTTATTGGCCGTGCAAAGGTTGGCAAGCGCCGTAAGAAGTCCGATGCTGAACTCCGCCCCGCGACGTCCGTTGGCCCTGCTCATCACTGTTTGCATGATAAAGGACAATCCGCCGTTGTTACGGATTATACCCAGCATACCGCCCGCAAGCAGAGTCACGATAATAAGGTCTCCCATTCCCGCAATGCCCTGGCCCATGGAACCCAGCCAGCTGAACCAGTCCAACGAACAGGTAGCGAATCCCACCATCGCATTGAGCATCAGACCCAACACCAGCACCAGCATCACATCCATTCCGAACAGCGCAAGAATTATCACTGACAGATAAGGAATCAGTTTGAGCCACTCAATGGGATGAACATCGGCCGTAGTCTGGATACTCAGTCCCTTGAAAATGTAATAGCCGGTCACCACTATCACCGCCGGCAGCACAATCCTGAAGTTGGCCTTGAACTTATCACTCATGGCACAGCCCACAGCACGCGTGGCCGCGATGGTGGTATCGGATATGAATGAAAGGTTATCGCCGAAGAACGATCCGCCCACCACCAGAGCCGTCATCATGACCTGGCTCATCCCCGTCTCCTCGGCAATACCGCTGGCAATAGGCACCAGCGCCACAACCGTACCCACGCTGGTACCGATGGCCAATGACACGAAACATGCCGTAAGGAACAGTCCGGCAAGCAGGAAACGCGCCGGTATGATGTTGAGCGTAAAGTTTACCGTAGCCTCAATGGAGCCAATCTCCTTGGCCGACCCCGCGAACGCGCCCGCCAAAAGGAAAATCCACACCATGAGCATGATATTCCAATGACCCGCACTCTCAGAGAAGATGTTTATCCTGTAACTCAAATCACCCGGAGTGATCCAAACGGCATACACCGACGCAACAATGAAGGCCGATGAAACCGGCACCTTATAGAAGTCACCCGCCAGGAGCGATGACACCAGGTAAACCACCAGAAAAACCAAAATGGGGCTCAATGCAAGGAGCCCCGGCATATTGACCTTCTTACTCATTCAAGAGTATTTTTCGCCATACTTGATCATGGCGTCATTGATATATTTCTTAAAGTCGGTCTCGTTGTTACGCCGGCATATAACCAGCACATCATCCGTATCAACCACCAGGAAATCACTCAGATCGTCAATCACCACCAGTTTCTTCTCCTTGTTGCACAGGAACATACTGTTGTTGCAGTTGTAAACCTGGTAATTGTACATACCCAGCACGTTGCCGTCGGCATCCTTGGCGCAATAGTCGTAAAGCAGATCCCAGCTCTCTATATCGTTCCAGCTGAAATCACCGATGGTCATGCACACCTTATCGGTCTTTTCAAGAATACCGTAATCAATTGATATACGGGGGAATGCCTCATAGACCGAGTAGAGCAGGCTGCGGCGCTCGTCGCGGTTATGCTTGGTATCGTAAATGCGGTTGAACTGCGTGATCATCTCCGGCAGATACGTCTTGGCAATATCTATGAAAGCGTTTACGTTCCACATCAGAATACCCGAGTTCCAGTAGAACTCACCACTGTCCACGAACACCTTTGCGAAAGACTCCTCAGGCTTCTCGGTGAACGTACGCACGCTGTATATGCCATCGGCCACCTTCTCGTCCATCTGGATATAACCGAAACGGGTCTCGGGACGCGTAGGTTTGATACCCACCGTCAGAATGCAGTCGTTATC
>DBYT01000063.1:5105-5300 GCA_002309915.1 Bacteroidales bacterium UBA1179
CTCGCGCAGCACCTGCTTGGGATTCAGGTCCGGCAACTGGCCACAAACATCCTCATAAAAATCCAGGTTGGTGGAAACTATTATGTTCTCCTCTGGAAATATCTTTCTCATTCGCTCAACGGTCTCCTTGAGCAATGTACGTCCGTTGTTGTTGAAATCCAGAAACTGTTTGGGCATACCCTTGCGGCTCAAAGG
>DBYT01000067.1:0-1415 GCA_002309915.1 Bacteroidales bacterium UBA1179
CACTATCTGGAGTATACCCGTCACAAGTGGCTGCAGAGCCGCGGCCAGTCATTCCAGCAGTGGCATGAGAAGGGCATCGACGCCATGGTATCGGAAATCAACATCAAATACAAGAGTCCGCTGCACGGCCAGGAGGAGTTCCTTTCATGCCTCAACCTGCACCGCGAGGGCGCCCGTTTCATTTTTGAGCAGGACATTTACCGTAAGGCCGATATGAAACTCTGCATCCAGGCCACGGTGACAGTTGTCAGCGTGGTGAACGGCCGCCTGAGCAAGGGTGACGAGATAGCCTTCCTGCTGGAGGAATAACCTGAAATGTTCCGCAAAGAGGATATAACCACCGTCCTGATGGATGTCGATGACACGCTCCTGGATTTCAAGGAGTGTGCCAGGGAGAATGTGCGCGGGTGCTGCCGCAAGAACGGCATCGAGTACTCGGACAGCATGTTTGATTTCTTCCTTAACCGGAACATCATCCTCTGGAAACGCATCGAGGACGGCCTCTTGACCGTCGATGAACTGCACCGCACCCGTTGGGCCGGCATATTCCGTGACCTTGGGATTGAGGCCGATGGTCCCGCATTCGAGTTGGATTTTATTGCGGGACTGCGCGACACATCGGTCCCGGTGGCCGGAGCGCATGAGGTGATGAAATATCTCCATGACCGGTACAAGGTCTATGTGGTGAGCAACGCATCCAACCTGCAGCAGTCCACACGTCTGGGCAAGGCCGGGCTGATGCAGTACGTGGACGGTATTTTCGGCTCGCTTGACATCGGCTTCAACAAACCGTCCCGCGAGTATTTTGACTATTGTTTCTCACAACTGGGCGGCACCACTCCGGATCAGACCGTAATTGTGGGTGACTCCCTCAACGCCGATATCAGCGGCGGCCAGGCCTACGGTCTGCACACCGTCTGGTTCAACATCCGCAGCGTGGAGGCATCGGCCCAGATCACACCCGACCACACAATCCGCTCACTCAGCGACCTCACCTCACTGCTCTAATCCCGCCAAAGTGTCCCACAAGCACCCCCGCGAGAGTGCTCTCTGGGGCCGATGAGCGTGGGACACACCCCCTAAAATGAGGGTATGTAACACACTGAACCCCGCTACAAGGTCTGTGGCGGGGTTCGTTGTGGGACACTTTGGCGAGAGTCAACGAAAGTGCTCAATAATCAGGAAGAGAGAAATCAGACAGAACGTAACTATCATGATCAAAACCTGCGCGGTAAGTTTTCTCTTGGGCAAATCCCAAAGAGGAATGGGTTTGAAGTTGTGCTCCTGGTTGTACTGGTCATAGGCGGTGCGGAGAATGTCGTAAGACTCCTGAGCCTTGCCCAGATTTGCTCCCAGGTTGTAGCATGCAGGCTGCGAGAATTCATCAAGCCATACTCTCAACTGTCCTGACTGCA
>DBYT01000067.1:1442-4996 GCA_002309915.1 Bacteroidales bacterium UBA1179
CTTTTGGAACTCATAGGTTTCCTAACCTCAAGACAGTCATTGTAAACAACCAACGTGGGTTTCTTCTTCCAAATGATATCCAGCACCAACAGTGCAACGGTTGGTAGAAAGCTAACGCCGAATATGATTAGGTAAAGCCACGAATGTTCACCTCTGTCTTCGAACACTTTTAATATCGCCAGACCGGCTATAAGAGATCCGCTTATGATACTGGCCCAAGGCTTGCTGTCGTAATGCTCGTGTATTAATTTAGTCTGTCCCATAGTTACTGTTTTGGTTTACGGCCGGCGCGACGCAGGGCATCGGCGATTATCCACTGCAGCTGGCCGTTCACGCTGCGGAACTCGCTGGCGGCCCATTCTTCAAGGGCCGTCATCGTAGCAGAGTCCACTCTCAGCAGAAAGCTTTTTGAATCAGCGTCTTTAGCCATCTGTAAGTCTGTTTAATTGTAAAGGGTACCGGCGTTAACTACGGGTGAAGCAGGCTCGTCGCCGCAGAGCACTACGAGCAGGTTGCTTACCATTGCTGCCTTGCGCTCCTCGTCCAGTTCAACCACACCGTCTTTCTTAAGGTTGTCAAGAGCCATCTTGACCATCGATACAGCACCCTCAACTATCTTCTCGCGGGCGGCGATGATGGCATCGGCCTGCTGGCGGCGAAGCATTACGGCTGCAATCTCAGGGGCGTATGCCAGGTAGTTGATTCGGGCCTCGATAGCCTCGATACCGGCTATTGCCAGACGCTCATTCAGGGTCTGCTTGAGAGCTTCGTTAATCTCATCGGCACCTGAGCGCAGGGTTACGTCATCGGCAGGATTGCTGTTCTCATCGTAGTTGTATCGGCCGGCAACCTGACGCAGAGCTGCATCGGACTGAACCGATACAAAGTTCTCAAAAGCCCTCATTGTTGAGTTGAGTGATGTTACACCGCCGGGGGTCTGACCCATTGTCTGTGAATCAATCTCAAACAGAGCCTTGTAAACGTCCTTGATCTTCCAAACCATTACAAGACCTATCATGATGGGGTTACCGCTCTTATCGTTAACCTTGATGGCCTCGGCGTTAAGGTTGCGGGCGCGCAGGGAGATTTTCTTCTTGGTGTAGAACGGATTCACAATCCACCAGAAACCGTTCTCGCGNNTTCTCGCGCAGGGTACCTTTATATTTACCGAAGAACACCATTGCGCGGGCTACGTTGGGCTCCAGCTGGACAAGTCCGCATGAAATCAGAATAATTGCCAAAAACAGAACAGGAGTGATGATTCCTGAATAAGAGAGCAGATAAACGTTTGTAAGAGCGATACCGGCAATACAAGCAAGAAGCAAAAGCAGTCCTATAAAACCGCTAACCTTAGTTCCTTTAAATTCAAATTCCTTTGTTTCCATAATCATTATTGTTTTAATGTTGTTTTGATATCATTTTGATATCGCAAATGTAAACACCAAATTTCAACTCGCCAAACGTTTAGCGAATTTTAACAATTGACGCAAAGGGGTCGTTTCCCTTTGCGTCACTTTAGTCCGGTTTGGCTGCTGTAGGTGAGGCGGAATCCGTCGCCCTCGGCCATCATGTCGTTGCCGCCGTTGTTACCGTCGCTCTTTATGCCCTGGCGCTTGCCCGTGAGAAGGTCATCGCACAGGTTTTTGATATCGGTCACACGCTTGGGGCTCTCCAGGTTGTCGCCGCTGTAGTGTCCGGGATAGAGGAAACGTATATCGTTGTCCTTCATGTATTTCTCAACCTTTGCGGCCGATGCCTTCACGTTCGATAAATTGGTGAATACCAGCAGGTTGGTGGATCCGAACGCATCGCCGCTGAATCCGTAATGGTTCTCCTTGTCAAAGAAGGTCACGCTGCCCGATGTGTGCCCGGGGGTGAACATAACCTCCAGTTTGCGTCCGCCCAGATCGATGGTCTCGCCATCGGTCAGGTGCTTGATCTCACCCCTGTATCGGCGCTGACTGTTACGCAGCATCGGCTCATCGGCCTGGGCTATCCAAACCTCGGGGAACGGCCCTACTCCGCCCACGTGGTCACCGTGACCGTGGGTAAGAATCATTGTAACGGGCTTGGATGTGATACCGGCCACAATCTTATCCAGCCGCGGAACACGGGTGCCGGCATCAATCAGTACCGCACGGTCATTGCCCTCCACCAGATAGAGGGACTCGTTATAAGTACGGTGTCCGTTACCTATCCAGGTATGCTCGTCCAGCTGGCGGAATACCACCTCATCGTCCTCATAAACCACCTTGCCGCGAAGGTCACGGCTGTTTACATCACTCTCCTGAGCCGACATCGGCCCGGCAATAAGGCAAATCAGAATTGCTGAAATAATATTCCTTTTCATATTATTCTATAGGTTTTGATGGCTGCATTTCCCAGCCTGTTATTGTAGAAAAATAGGGTATCAGGGCATAGGCCAGCTTTATGTGAGCCTTCCAGTTGGGATGCCAGTCAGCGCCAAGCTCCTGGTCATTGTCCAGATGCACGGCCTGGAACATTCCGTCGTAATAGACGTTCTTGTAGCCGCACTCCTCAACGCACTCGCGAACAAAGTCAAACAGCAGTTTGTCAACCTTGGTCGACACGCACAGGATGGGATGATCCTCACCGTAATAATCCTTGATGGACTTGATAAGACGCTTGTAATTGTTCTTAAAAGGATCACGCATGGGCTGACGCTCGGTCGAGAAATCGTTCTGCCCCAGATAGATCATGGTGATATCGGGTTTAAGGTCACCCGGCTCCCATTTGGGCTGGCGTGCATTGTCAAAAGTGCAGGTGTAGCGCTCCGGCATATACCAGCGCGACTGGCGGTCGCTGTCATCGTAATTACGCGTAATGCCTTTGCCCGAATGCGACACCGTGATGAAATCGGCATCGAAATAACGGGCCAGCAGTGCACAATATGTTTTGGATGTGTTCTGGGTTTCAGGGGTATATCGGTTTCGCGAGATGCTGTTCTCAATGCCGTATCCGCAGGTGTATGAATCGCCCACAAACTCAATCAGGCGCTCCTTGACCGGCGCCGCCTGCAGCAGCCCCTTATCGGTCATGAACTCATGGAAAGTGGTGCGGCCCTGATCGGCCTCGGTTCGTTTCTGGATTATCACCGTATGGCCGGCCGGTTTCTTGCCTTTCTTGCTGAAATCGGCACTGCTTACAATCGTGAGAATGGTATCGGCCGAGTTTATGCAAAGCACCTTGTCAGCTTCGGCGCTCATTTCACGGTCAATCCAGACATTGAAATAGTCCTTACCCGTGTCCGATGCACGCACTGCCAGATAATCGCCCTGGAACGAAATCCTGGCGTAAGTGGAACTCCAGTCAAAACTCACGTCGCCGTCGGCGGCCAGGGTGCGGCCCACGTATGTGATGCGGCTGTCCGATGCCGGAGTGGTCTGAACGGCGGATGCGGACATCGGCACCAAAAGAGCAAGAATCAGGGAAAACGAAGATAATCTCATATTGAATGGAGGTTAGTCGGTTCAGTACGCAAATATACTCTTTTTCGCTATCTTTGCGGACCGATATGGAGAGTTTTCTGCAGA
>DBYT01000067.1:5062-5697 GCA_002309915.1 Bacteroidales bacterium UBA1179
CTGATAGCACGCAACGGCCAGGGCAAGAGCACCCTGCTGGACGTGATTGCCGGTAAGGCCGATTACCGCAGCGGCACCATCACGTTCCGCCGCGACATCCGCACCGCCTACCTGGTGCAGACTCCGGTATTCCCCAAGGGCGCCAATGTGCTGACCGCCTGTTGCCCGGAGTCCGATGAGGACAAACTGCTGCGTGCCCGCCAGCTGCTCACCAAACTGGGCGTACCCGATTTTGACAAGCCCATTGACCAGCTCTCCGGAGGCCAGGCCAAACGGGTTGCATTGGCTCAGGCGCTGATGCAGGAGCCCGATTTCCTGATACTGGACGAGCCCACCAACCATCTGGACGTGGAGGTCACCGAGTGGCTGGAGGATTATCTCACCGCAAGCCGCTTGACCCTGTTCATGGTCACTCATGACCGATACCTGCTGGACCGCGTGTGCAACCGCATCATAGAGATTGATGATTTCCGCGCCTACTCATACTCAGGCAATTACAGTTACTATCTGGAAAAACGTCAGGAGCGCCTGGATGCAGAAAGTTCACAGCGTGAGAGTGATCTGAACCTGTACCGCCGCGAGCTGGACTGGATGCGCCGAATGCCCTGCGCCCGCGGAGGCAAGGCCCGCTACCG
>DBYT01000067.1:5708-13045 GCA_002309915.1 Bacteroidales bacterium UBA1179
TTCCATCAGTTGGAGGAGCGCCTGCAGCACCGCCGCGACGAGCAGAGCGTGGCACTGGATGTCAAGGCATCGTACATCGGCAAAAAGATATTTGACATTGAGCACCTGAGCAAGGCGTTCGATGACAAGATAATACTCAAGGATTTCAGCTACATCTTTACCCGCTACGAGAAACTGGGTATCATAGGTGAGAACGGTGTAGGCAAATCAACATTCCTCAAGCTGCTTTTGGGCATTGAGCAGCCCGACAGCGGTGTCATCGGCCGCGGAACAACATTAAAAATAGGATACTACTCACAGGAGGGCCTTAAGTTCCCAGAGGATGCCAAGGTGATTGACGTGGTGACCGCCATTGCCGACCACATAGTCCTGGATGACGGGCGCCGCATGTCGGCTGGGCAGTTCCTGCAGAAATTCCTCTTTACGCCCAAGACTCAGTACAGCTACGTGAGCAAGCTGAGCGGAGGCGAGCGCCGCAGATTATATCTGTGCACCATTCTGATGCAGAGCCCCAACTTTCTGATTCTGGACGAGCCCACCAATGACCTGGACATTATGACTCTGCAGGTACTTGAGGAGTACATTGCACAGTTCAAGGGATGCGTGATTGTGGTATCGCATGACCGATACTTCATGGACAAGATAGCCGAGCATCTGCTGGTATTTGAGGGTGACGGCAAGGTGACCAACTTCCCATCATCATACAGCGACTACATGGAGTACAAGGTGCTCAAGGAGGATGAGGAGAAAGCCGCCGCAGCCGCCAAGAGCAAAGCCGCCGCTCCGGCACAGCAGCCCGCAGCAACCGCCAATCGGCCCGTAAAACTGACCTTCAAGGAGAAGCGTGAAATGGAGCAGATTGAGCAGGAACTCCAGCAACTTGAAGAGGAAAAAGCCCAGTTGGAGCAGGAACTTAACAGCGGTACCCTGCCCTACGACCAGTTACAACAAAAGTCCGCTCGTATCGGGGAGATAATGGAGCGGACTGATGAAATAACGATGCGCTGGCTGGAGCTGAGCGAAAAGTGACAAAAAACTTATCCAATATACTTGAGGATCAAGTCAACAGCCTCCTCTTCAGTCTTATCCTGCATCGATATCACAAGATCATAGTTTCTGGGATCATATCTGCTAACCCCGGTATGGCGCTTGGCATAGTCGTCACACAACTGATCAACCTCCTTAATAAACTTCTCGGCCTCAGCCTTGGAAGCGATTCCCTTCTTTTTCATGACTCTCTCCACACGGCATTCCATAGGAGACTGTATCCATATATGGAGATGGTTGGGATGGTCCTTGAATGTGACAAAGCTGCAGCGACCGGCTACCACACATGACTCGGCATCGACTATACCTTTAAGAATCTCCTGTTCCATGCGGAACTTCTGATCGGTATCGTTTTTCTCCGGAACCGCATAGTTGGGCAGGTTGTCATAGATGGATACTGCAAAACCGCCGTCCAGTTCAACCAGCCGTTTCAGATCCGGCCACCATGTACGTTTTTTTGATTTCAGGTTCTCTATCTTCTCCTCATTCAGGCCTTCCTTATCCTCAACTGACTGTAAATGAGACTTATCATAATAAGGCACGCCCAATTTCTGAGCCAGCAGCTTAGCCACAGTCTTTCCTCCCGAACCTAACTCACGATTGATTGTAATGACAAACTTGTTTGATGTATTCATATTCTAAAAGCATTATTGGTATTGTGTAAAAGCAAATATAACGGAAATTTTCACATTTATCAACATTTCTCCAAAAAAAGTGACGCAAAGGGGTCGTTTCTCTTTGCGTCATAAAAAATGTAAAAGGCGCATTAAGTAACGATACTAATGCGTACCTTTGCGCCCAGAATGAAAGGGGGTGCCCCAAAAGGGCTGAGATTATACCCTAAGAACCTGATCCGGACAGTGCCGGCGGAGGGATTGGATTTCTAGTTATTGGTATACCCTTTTCATTTGGATTATTAATTAAATCTATATGAAAAAGGTATTTTTTTTGTCCTTAACCCTAATGACAAGCCTTGCAACCAAGGCAGGTAATGAAACATTTGAGGCCGATTCACTGCGCCTCAGACAACTTAACGAAGTCGTAATTGACGGCGTACGCGCCCATGAAAACGAACCGTTTGCCACAACCGATATCAGCCGTCAGGAACTTGACAGCTATTCCAAGAGCGGACGCGAACTCCCCTTCCTGTTCTCACGCACTCCCGGCGTGATAGCATGGAGCGAGAACGGAACAGGCATCGGCACCACATACATGCGTATACGCGGTGCGGCCGATTCACGCATCAACGTAACCCTGGATGGCGTAGCCCTGAACTCACCCGAGGACCAGTGCGTATTCTGGGTCAACATGAACAGTTACGCATCACTGCTGGGCAGCGCACAGATACAGCGCGGTCTGGGCACATCGACCGTTGGTGACGGCGCATTCGGAGGTTCAGTCGCCCTGACCAGCAAACTGCCCAACCCCGAAAAGAGCGCTGAACTCACAGCATCATACGGATCATTCAACACCCTGCGTCTGGGTGGTACATTCTCAACCGGAACAATCCTTAACAGCCTTATCATAGACGGCGCATTCAACATGACCCGGACCGACGGATTCATGCACGGAACCAAAGGCCAGGCCGGAAGTTACTACGGCGGCCTGCTCTGGACCCCATCGGACAACATCATGATCCGTTACCGCAACATAGGCAACTTTGAGGTCACCGGTCAGGCCTGGAACGGCGCCACAGCCGGAAACGATGACTCCAGCCTTATGGACGACATGTATCTGGGCCTCACCGGAATCAAGGAGTACAAGGATATGTACAAAGCCGGACTGGGCCAGTACAACAGCCTGTACGAGTATCTTGACTACGATGACGCCAACTGGTGCTTTGTACAGGATGCCGACGGCAAGTACGTAACCCACCGTTACCAGATGAAAGACGGCTCTTTCTGGGACCGCACCACTGACAACTTCTGGCAGGACCACAACATACTCTCACTTGCATGGAACGTAAGCGACGCATTCTCAACCTCACTCACAGCCCACTACACCTACGGTTACGGCTACTATGAGGAGTTCCGATACAAGAACAAGGTAAGCAAGTACGGCCTGTCCAACGGCCTGAATGCCGACGGCGATCCCGTATGGTCCGATGGCACCAACTCTGTAAAGAAGACCGATTTTGTACGCAAGAAAGGTCTGGAGCAGCACACTTACGGTGTAATCTGGAATAATGTTTACACCATGGACCGTCTTGACCTGCGCAGCGGCGTATCTCTGCAGCAGTTCAAGGGCAACCATTTCGGTTACCTGCCTTATATCAAGGACGATGCCCTGAACGATTACGTCACAGCCAACGGCCTGAACAAATACTACGATTCCGATGCCACCAAGAATGACCTGAGCGCCTACATCAAGGCCGGATTCGACATCACCGAGGGCCTCCACGCATTTGCCGATGCCCAGTACCGTCACGTAGGATACAAGACCGACGGCTACAACGACAGATATTACGTTAATGCTGACGGCACCACATCAAAGCACAACCTTGACATTGATAAAAAATACAACTTCATCAACGCCAAGGCCGGTCTAACCTGGACCAATGGCGGCCACAAACTGCATGCACTGGTTGCCACCGCAGGTCGTGAGCCCGAGCGCAACAACTTTACCGACAACGGTACCTACCCCGCCCCCAACCCCGAGTACATGATTGACTATGAGGCCGGTTACAGTTATGCAGGCAGCATCTGGAACGCCGGATTCAACCTCTACTACATGGACTACAAGGACCAGTTCGTACAGACCGGTGCAGTGAGCGACATAGGCGAGGCACTTACCACCAACATCAAGTCTTCATACCGCACAGGCATAGAGCTGACCGCCGCCGTACAGCCGCTCAAATGGCTGTCACTGGAAGGAAACGCTGCTCTGAGCGAGAACTCCCTGAATGACTTTGACGAGGTTATCGAGGACTGGCGTGACAAATACGCAGCCGATGACCCCAAGCTGGAGCAGTACAAGCAGGATTATCACATTGACGGAAACGGCGACAAACTGCGCACCATACCCCATAAGGGCAAGACACCGCTGGCATTCTCACCGTCAGTCATACTGAACGGATTCGTAAACTTCAATTTCGGCAACTTCAAGGCCACCTGGCACACCGGTTACGTAAGCCGTCAGTATCTTGACAACACAGGCAACAACGACCGTTCACTGCCCGCATACTCTCTCTCGGATCTCTCGTTCTCATACACAGTACCAATGAAAACAGTATTCAAGAGCATCGTGATAGGTGCTGACCTGAATAATGTACTCAACGCCCGCGTAGCAACAAGCGGTTGGGTTTACTCAGCAGTTGATGAGAAGGACGGCTTTACCCCTGACAAGCGCTACTATCAGATCGGCTTCATCCCCGCCGCACCCTTCTCAGCATTGGCACACATAACCCTAAAATTCTAAAAGACAATGTTATCCGATATCTGGTCATATATCGCCGGTCAGTTTACCGGCATGGATTTCTGGGCATCGATCCAGACGGTTGGACTTATCCTGAGTTTCATCTACCTCTGGCTTGAGTTCCACCAGAAACCACTCATGTGGATAATAAGCGCCATGTGTTCAATGATTTACGCCAGCGTTTATTTCCACAGCAAGATATATGCCGATATGGGATTCAGCTGCTTCAATATCTGCATGTGCGTTTACGGTTTTATTAAATGGCTCCATGGTGACCGTAAACGCGCATCGCAGGATATTGTCTACCGCCACTTCCGTGCCAAGGAGTTTCTGGCGGTGTTAGGGGCATCGGCCCTTATCTGGGGTGCCATATTCAGCATCCTTAAGTTCCTGACCGATTCGCCCGTACCGGCGCTGGACGCACTTACCACCATGCTCAACATCGTGGGCACATGGGTTCTGGCGCAGAAGATAATCGAGGTCTGGGGCATCTGGTTCCTTGTCAACCTTATCTCCATCTACATCTACTGCCGTCGCGGACTGCATCTTACCACAATCCTGCTCTACAGCTTCTATCTGGGCGCGTCAGTTTACGGCTGGATCAAGTGGCGCAGGCACGGTAAGCGGATCCTTGAAAATTGTTGAAAACTTCTTGTTTCGGGTCACCCGCCCGCACCCATAATATGGGTACCTTTGGTTTCCAGAATAAAAGCAAGCATCACTATGCAGCCTTATCTGGAGAATACTTTCCTGCAGTCGGCAGGACAATACAAAGGCACCGGAATCTACAGTCTGGAAGGTGGCCAGTTCAGCAATAAGTACTTTATAATCAGCAATGAAGGCACACGTCATCTCCTTGCCTCACCCGAGGTTATAGGATATGATTCGTACCTTGCCATGTGCGGCGCCACCAGCGATATGCTGGGTTGGCTCAAGGAGCGCGGCATGGTGGGTGAAGACGCCGACATCATGACCATCCTGCGCGGCGGTCTGAACTACCCGCTCGAGGAGTGCAGCTACCGTAACGGCATACGCATCAACAATATGGACTTTGTCTCATGCGAGCGCGTTATCCGCAACAACCAGATTACAGGCCTTGACATCCGATACACCAAACTGCGCGCCCCACAGGACATCACCCTCATGATCGGTGATATCATCGCATCGGGCGAGACCCTGGCACGCTGCATCCGTTACATCATAGCCGAGTTCAAGCGTCTGGGCGGCAGCATCCGCCGCATGATCTTCTTCACCATCGGAGGCACCCGCGCCATCGAGCTGTTTGAGGAACTCACCCCCGAGTTCCGTTTCCACTGGCCTGAATTCGAGGGCATTACCTGCATTTTCTACGAGGGCATCTTCTCGGCCTACAAGGACAAGGGCGTGACCGGCATCAGCTGGCCCGCAATCGACTTCTTCTGGAAGGACGGAGTGATATCCCCCGAGTTCCGCAAGTATGTACTGGCCGATGACGACGCGCTGTTTGAGAAGTGCATCATCTACGACGGTGGCGCACGCCGTTACGAGATTCCCGACCACTATCACGAGGTAACCGAATACTGGACCGATATCAAGGCCGCAGCCGACAACTTTAAGTTCAAGGATTTCCTGGATGAGAAGCTGGGATACCGCACTCCCGTCAGCCAGAAGAAATGGCTGGAACTCAACCACTACCAGAATCTGGACCAGGAGGCTATGACGGCTCTCTACTCACAGGAGAAGGAGTTCGCGGAGAAATCGGCCAATCTGGATATCCGCGAGATTGCCGACCGCCGTCTGCGCGAGTTCAAGAAGGCTCTCAAGCCCTACAGTTCCATCAAGAAATGATTTCACCAAACAAACTTTACAGATATGGCTTACAAGAAACCCGATGTAGACTTTACATCAAGCAGAGTAACCCCCGAGGGCCGCAAGAGCAACCTCAGTATGTTTATGGTTATGCTGGGATTCACCTTCTTCTCAGCAAGTATGTGGGCTGGCCAGAACCTGGCTGCAGGCCTTAATTTCGGACAGTTTATAGGCGCTTTGATACTTGGTGGTATCATCCTGGGCGCATACACAGGCACACTCGGTTTCATCGGTGCCAAGACAGGTCTCACACTCGACATGCTGGCACACCGCAGTTTCGGCCGCAAGGGCAGCTGGCTTCCCAGTGCAATGATCAGCTTCACTCAGATAGGTTGGTTCGGCGTAGGTCTGGCCATGTTCGCCATTCCTGTCGCTCAGGAGCTCCTCCATCTTGAGGTTTCAGCTGAGCACATGCCTTTTGTAGGTTATGTTCTGGTTGCCGTTGCCGGTATTCTCATGACCGCCAGCGCATTCTTCGGAATCAAGAGCCTTACCATCGTAAGCTGGGTTGCAGTTCCTCTGGTTGGTATCCTGGGTACCGTTGCAATGATCGAGGCCGTACGTCGCGGTGACAACACCCTGGCCGAGCAGTTCGCTCTTGTAAACGACGGTTCACTGACCATCATCACAGGTGCCGGTCTGGTTATCGGTAGTTTCGTATCAGGCGGTACCGCTACTCCTAACTTCGCACGTTTCAGCAAGACCGCCAAGATTGGCTGCATCACCACTGTTGTAGCTTTCTTCCTGGGTAACTCACTGATGTTCTTCTTCGGAGCCGTATCAAGCATCTACGTTGGCGGTAACGATATCTTCGAGGTTATGCTTAACCTGAACATGTTCTACATCGCAGTATTCGTTCTGGGTCTGAACATCTGGACAACCAATGACAACGCCCTCTACTCATCAGGTCTGGGTCTGTCAAACATCTTCGGACTGTCCAAGAGAACAATGGTGCTTATCGCAGGTATCATCGGCACACTGGCTGCCGTATGGCTCTACTGGAACTTCTGCGGCTGGCTGAACGTTCT
>DBYT01000067.1:13081-20066 GCA_002309915.1 Bacteroidales bacterium UBA1179
GTGACTATGAGTCCGATGACGTTCAGATCAAGACCGTCAACTGGGCATCAGTTATCGGCGTTGTTCTGGGTGCTGTCGTAGCCAACCTGCTCAAGTGGGGTATCCCCTCAATCAACGGTATGGTCGTAGCTGTCATCTGCTACCTCATAGGATATCGTCTGGACCGCAAATAAGTAACACCCATCCGATTTTTTCTATATATTCGCAGCACAATTAATCCTAAATTTAAACGGATATGAAAAAAACATTATTCTTTCTCGCAGTTTTGCTGCCGATGAGCCTCTGCGCTCAGGAGGAATCGGCATGGACCCATGAGGGTCTCACAGGTGTTAACTTCTCACAGACATCATTCACCAACTGGAGCGAAGGTGGTGAGAACTCAATGGCCGGAAACGTCTATTTCAACGGTTCTCTCAACTACAAGCAGGGTAAGACCGCATGGGACAACAGCCTTAGTGCAAACTATGGCTTGAACTATACTGAAGCTACACAGTGGCGCAAGAACATTGATAATCTGAACCTCTCGTCCAAGTTCGGACGTCAGATCACAGAGCATCTGTACTACGCAGCCCTGCTTGACTTTAAGACCCAGATGGGTAACGGCTACGCCTACGGCGATGACAGCCGCGAGCTTATCTCCAAGTTCCTGACCCCGGGTTACCTCAACCTCTCAGTCGGTATTGACTACAAGCCCAACGACCATATCAGCGTTTACTACTCACCCGTAGCCGGTAAGATGACTCTGGTCAACGACACCACGTTCTCCGTACGTTACGGCGTTGATCCGGGCGTAAAGACACGTTTTGAGCTGGGTTCAAGTTTCAAGGGCAGCGTCAACTACAGCCTGCTTAACGACAAGCTCACACTCAAGTCAACTCTTGACCTCTTCACCCCGTACAACGAGACATTCGGCAATATCGATGTCAACTGGGATGTTCTGGTTGGTCTGAACGTAACAAGCCTTCTCACTGTCACCTTCCAGTCAACACTGAAGTATGACGATGACATCAAGACTTACATTACCGATGCCGCCGGCAACACTGAGATCCGCGGTGCACGCGTTCAGTTCAAGGAGATCCTTGGCGTAGGTCTGAGTTACAAGTTCTGATTTATTGAAGGCAGGCAGTCATGTGGTTGGCATTCGCGCTTGTATCGGCCCTCTTTCTGGGACTGTATGACGTAGCCAAGAAGCAATCACTCAAGGAGAACGCGGTCATTCCGGTTCTTTGGTTCAACACCCTGTTCTGCTCACTTTTAATGCTGCCGTTCACGCTCCTGTCAGCCAAGACAGGACTGCTGGACGGCAGTATTTTTTATGTCCCCACAGCCGGCTGGGAGCAGCACCGCCTGCTCATGCTCAAGGCATTCATCGTGCTGGGCTCCTGGATATTCGGCTATTTCGGCATGAAGCACCTGCCCATCACCCTGTTCGGGCCCATAAACGCGACGCGCCCCATCATAGTGCTGCTGGGCGGCCTGCTGCTGTTTGGCGAGCGTCTGAACCTGTACCAGTGGATAGGTGTGATAATAGCTGTCATTTCTTTCTACATGCTCAGTGTGAGCGGCAAGAAAGAGGGCATCAGTTTCACTCACAACAAATGGGTGTTCTGCGTAATCATGGCCACCCTGCTGGGAGCCGTCAGCGCCCTGCTCGACAAGTACCTCCTGGGCCGCTTCAACAACATGTTCGTCCAGGCCTGGAGCAACTTCTACCAGCTGGCCCTCATGACGGTCATCCTGTTCACCCTCTGGTGGCCCACTAGGGAGCGCACTACCCCATTCCAATGGAAGTGGCCCATCATCTTCATAGCCGTCTTCCTGACCCTGGCCGATTACGCCTACTTCGTCTCCCTGGCCCAAAGCGCCTCCATGGTCTCCATAGTCTCCATGATCCGCCGCTCCAGCGTAATAGTATCCTTCCTCTGCGGAGCCCTCCTCTTCCACGAGAAAAACCTGCGCAGCAAGGTCATCGACCTCCTCCTGGTATTGCTGGGCCTCTTCTTCCTGCTTATCGGTTCACTGCAGTAATCTTAAAATGGCCAAACCGTGCGTTATACGCTCTATAGGGCCATTTTTCTGCAAGTATGGCCGTAAAAATGCCCAAAAACGCGGTTTTGCTTGCCATACTTGCAAAAAAGCCCCTTAAAACCCACACATCCTGCAAGTATGGCCACCAAACGAAAAAGTGTGCAAAAGGGGGCAGACCCCAATTGCACACTTTTGCATATGCGGATGCTTATTCAGCTACGAATACCTTCTTTTCGTTGATGATGAAAATGCCGGAACCAGTCGGAGCTGACAGCTTACGGCCATACAGATCATAGATGATGGTTTCCTGAACCGGTGCTTCCACTCTATAGACATTAGTCGGAGCAGTGGGGTCAACAACTATACTCTTGAACAGTTTCCAGCCATCGGCCGAACCATAAGTATCGACTGCACCCTCCGGCACGTAAAGTGTGGCGTTGTTGAATACGCTCTCCACAAACGGACCTGCGTATGATTCCAAGGCGAATACAGTATCTATCGGCTCAAAGGACAACCTGTCAAAAACCATCATGTCGGAAAAATGCTCTCTTATCTTTTCATTGCAATCCAATGACAGTTCCAAAGTCAGGTCATAGGCATTTTCCGGAATCTGCAGTTCTTCCGATATTGTAATTATATCATATTTTGAAGGATCATTGCTGATATACTCAGCTGTTGGGACGAGTCTCATTCTTCCACGACTGTCAATAATGGTATCATATCTGATGGGATCATGTATGTATCTCTTTCCATTGGGAACAGTCGCATAAATAACAGGATGGAAGTAGCAGGGCTTGCCGTCGGGACTGGGAAGAATTCCGATACTTGCCTTATATGAAGCGGCAGGTACGGAGCCGTAAGGCATAGAGAAAGAACATTTCCAACTTCCGGACTCAGGATTAGAGCCGGAAATCTCCGTCACGGTCCTTCCAAGTTGTTCGCTATTGACATAATTGACCGATGCATTTCCACCTGGGACTACGTGAGTTCCGTCAAGAACAAACGGATTGAACAGAGCAATCTCACCGGGAGTGGAACTTATTGCATGAACAGCTTCTATATTGGGGCATCTATCGAAAGCATTAACGCCGATATGCGGAGTGCCGTTAATGATCACGTCTGTCAATGATTGACAATACATAAACGCTCCGTCTCCAATACGGATCACGCTCTCAGGTATGATTATGGATGTCATCCCGTTACATCCAAAGAAAGCCTTTTCAACAATGTCACTTATCTTATACTCCTCACCATTGTATGTCACGCTGACGGGGAGAACAAAATCACCATTACAGCTGTCGCTCACCGCTCCCAGCAAAGTTAAAGTCTTGTCAGAAACCGAGTTAACCTCATAATACAATCCAGCTTGATCGAATTCGATTCCCTGTGCAAACACACTGACTGCCAAGGACATAGCCAAAGGCAAAAGAATGATTTTCTTTCTCATACAAACAAATATTACAAATTGGTAGTTACTATTGATGCCACAAAAGTACACACAATAGCATAAAAATACAAGCAAATGATCCCGTTTGCTGAAATGGCCATACCCTGCGTTACAAGCGCTGTAGGGGCTTTTTGCTGCAAGTATGGCCACGAAAATGCCCCAAAACGCCAAAATCCCTGCCATACTTGCAAAAAAGCCCCTTAAAACCCACACATCCTGCAAGTATGGCCCCACCACCGAGCAAGCAACCAGCTAATCTCCCAATATTCTGTTAACAGTTTATAAAACCTAGCGAAAAAATTTAGTTTAACGGACTCTGGACGCTTGTAATGGTTTTTAAAGCGTATATTTGGCATATTCTTTGTCCATTCTTAATTAATAGCTTTATGAGAAGAAAAATTTTATTGTTTGCGTTTGCATTTTTGTTATCAATGTTCGGCAAAATTTCTGCCGAGGATTTCATCGTCGACGGAATCCGATATCAGATAGTTGATGACTATTCAGTAGTTGTAATCCAATTGGGAGAACCATTACGATCTATTGTTGACAACCCAACGTATTCAGGAGATATCACCATTCCCGCAGTTGTCAAATATAACGACGTTAAATACACGGTTGAAGGTATTAACTCATATGCATTTCAATATTGCGCCAATCTTAATTCTGTCACAATTTCAGAGGGCGTAAGTTATATTTTTGATTATGCGTTTGTGCATTGTCCGAATCTGACATCAATAACCATCCCGAACAGTGTTACATATATCGGCTACCAGGCACTTCATGAGACTGGATGGTATGAGAATCAGCCGGACGGCGTAATATATGCAGGCAAAGTAGCCTATACGTATAAAGGAGAAATGCTGCAAGACACCTGTCTTGTTCTTAAAGACAGTATAGTGTCTATATCAGACAATGCATTTGAGGACTGCGCAAATCTTGTATCGATAAAAATGCCTTCAACCCTTCTGTCCATTGGTTCTTATGCTTTTTCAGGTTGCAGCAAACTGGATTCAATCTCTGTTCCGGAAAGCGTAACAAGTATCGGAATTCATGCTTTTGATGGAACCGCATGGTATAATGCACTTCCTTACGGTGTCATTTACGCCGGTCCGATGCTTTACGGACATAAAGGAGATAATGTTTTGGGAGATACATTAGTTGTTCAAGAGGGAACCAGAATCATAAACAGACAGTCTTTAACCCGTCAAAGCCGAGTTAAGGCCATCTTTTTTCCTGAAAGTGTAGAAAGCATTGGTGTGGAGGCATTCTACCACTGCCAGAATCTGGATTCAATTTCCTTTCCGAACAATTTGCGTATCATTAGTCCCTATGCATTCGCCGAGTGCGTGAAACTCGAATCTATCACCCTCCCGTTCGGTTTGTCATATATCGGCAATGGAGCATTTGACAGATGTGATAACCTGACCAATATCACAACACAGGCCATTTATCCACCTTATCTGGCTCAGGATGCATTCCCAAGCACTGTATATACAAAAGCTGTCCTCTATGTACCCAAAGAAAGCATCAATTCATACAAGAATGCCGACGGATGGAAACAGTTCAGTAACATAGAGGCAATAGGTGGAAATGCCGTAGATTTCATAGTTGATGGAATCCGATATGAGGCAGTTGATGACACTTCAGTAGTTGTAATGCCATTGGGAGATCCAATACTTACTTCCGGGAACCCAACGTATTCTGGGAATATCACCATTCCCGCAAAAGTCACTTATAACGAGGTTGAATACAGAGTTGTAGGTATTGGGAATCATGCATTTTATAATTGCTCATCCCTTAATTCTGTAACTATTTCAGAGGGTATAGAGTATATCTCTGCTTATGCATTATCGTTCTGTTCGGATTTGACATCGATAAGCATCCCGAACAGTGTCATATCTGTTGATAAAGGAGCATTTATCGGCACTACATGGTATGAGAATCTGCCTGATGGTGTAGTGTACATAGGAAGAGTAGCCTATACCTATAAGTATAAGGGAACAATGTCACAAGACACCTGCATTGTTCTTAAAGAAGGAACAGTTTCTATTACAGATGGTGCATTTGAGAGGTGTTCAAATCTCGTATCAATTGAATTGCCTTCAACCCTTAACAACATCGGTATGCTAGCTTTTTCAGGTTGCATCAAACTCGATTCAATTTCTATTCCGGAAAGCGTAAAAAGAATCGGTTTGTACGCATTTATTGCAACCGGATGGTTCAATGCACTTCCTGAAGGCCCCATTTACTTCGGCTCAATGCTTTTCGGGCGTAAAGGATTTGATATTCTGGAAGATACATTCGCCATCAAAGAAGGAACCAAGATCGTAAACATAATGTCTTTTACCGGTCAGAACAGACTTAAGACTTTAATCTTCCCGGAGAGTCTGGAAGTCATTGACGAGAGGGCATTTGACTATTGTGATAGCCTGACCGAAATCACATCAATAGCAACAGTTCCGCCTACTCTGATCAAGAATGCATTCACAACCACCGTATATGAGAATGCCATCCTCTACGTACCCGCAGAGAGCGTAAACTCCTACAAGACCGCCGAAGGATGGAAAGACTTCCTGAACATAGTACCAATCGGAACCACCGGAGTTACCAAGCCAGAAGCCAACAACGTAGTAGCAGGCTATTACGATCTCTCAGGCAAAAGAATAGAAGAGCCCCAGAAAGGCCTCAACATAATCAAATACACCAACGGCCAAACCAAAAAGCTCTTCATAAAATAACCCACAACCCAACCCCCAAACTGCCGGTACACGCCCCACCCGTGCACCGGCAGTTTTTTTAGAGCCAATGTTCCCGTTAGTCCCGCGCAAGCAACAAGCCTATCTACAATTACTCAGAATTATAACTTATTTTATAATAACCCTTACAGAGTTTTTAGTAAATTCGCGCAGTTTAAGCGAACCATTTTCAAAGCGCTAACCTAACAAGCAGAAAATAACAAACAAAATAATTGATTTTCAGTATGATTAAAGACATTTTTGAAAGAATCAAGGAGACACCGGGTCCTCTCGGTCAGTATCAGGGAATTGGTGACGGTTACTTTATGTTCCCGCGCCTGGTAGGTGAAATCGGCCCCGAAATGGAGTTCAACGGCAAGCCCGTCCTGAACTGGAGCCTCAACAACTACCTTGGTCTTGCAAACCATCCCGAAGTAAGAAAGGCCGATGCCGAGGCAGCCGCCAAGTTCGGTCTGGGTGCACCGATGGGCGCCCGCATGATGTCAGGTAATACTGATTATCACATCAAGTTTGAGAATGACTTCTCAGAGTTCGTAGGCAAGAAGGCAGGTCTCTGCCTCAACTTCGGTTATCAGGGCATGATCTCAATCATCGACGTACTGACCAGCCGTAAGGACGTTATCGTTTACGACTCCGAGAGCCACGCCTGCATCCTGGACGGTATGCGTCTGAGCCTTGCCAAGCGTTTCGCTTTCCAGCACAACAACATGGAGAGCCTGGAGAAGCAACTCAACCACGCCTGCAAGCTGGCCGA
>DBYT01000067.1:20136-21937 GCA_002309915.1 Bacteroidales bacterium UBA1179
GACATCGTAGAGTTCAAGAAGAAATATCCGTTCCGCATACTTATCGACGATGCACACGGTTTTGGTACAATGGGTGCACACGGTCGCGGTACCGCCGAGCATTACGGCGTAATCGACGAGATCGATGTAATATTCGACGCATTCGCAAAGAGTATGGCATCAATCGGCGGTGTAGTAAGTTCAGAGCCCGAAATCATCGACCACCTGAAGTGCAACATGCGCTCACAGATCTACGCCAAGTCACTGCCGCTGCCGCTGGTTATCGGTAACCAGAAGCGTCTTGACCTGATCAAGGCTCACCCCGAGTACCGCGAGCATCTGTGGGAGGTTGTAAACGCTCTGCAGGGCGGACTCAAGGCCGAGGGCTTCAACATCGGCGTAACCGAGTCACCTGTAACACCCGTATTCTTTGAGGGTGGTATCAACGAGGGCACCAACGTTGTTGTTGACCTGCGTGAGAACTACGGAATCTTCTGCTCAATCGTTACATATCCCGTTATCCCGAAGGGCCAGCTGATGCTGCGTATCATACCTACTGCATCACACACTCTGGATCATGTTAAGCGCACCATCGAGGTCTTCAAGGATGTCAAGAAGAAACTTGACGCAGGCTTCTACGAGGGCGCAATCCAGGATATGAACGTATTCAAGCGTGCTCAGATAAAGAGATAATGGGATATCAGCTTGTCTGCAAGAAGTGCGGCAAGGTAATAGGTGACTTTGCCGCCTGGTTCAGCCAGGACCAGCTGTGTGAGTGCGGAAGCAACCACGCAGAAGTGGTTTATGATGCCGATTACCGTCAGCTGGATGAACTCTGCAAGCCCGGCCAGGAGGTAAGCAACCTCTACCACTACCTGCCCTTCCTCCCCATAGAAGGGGCCGATGAGCAGGTAAGTTGCGGTGAGGGCGCAGTACCCATTGAGGAATGGGAGTTCCTGAGCCGATATGCCAAGGACCGTTACGGAATAGACTGCAAGGTAGTTGTAGCCCGCAACGACCTTAACGGAGGTAGCGGCACATTCAAGGATATAGCCGCATCACTGGCAGCCACACTGTTCAAGAAACACGGAGTAAAGGAGTATTGCCTGGCATCGACAGGTAATGCCGCCACCGCCTATGCCACCTATCTGGCCAAGGCAGGCGTCAAGTTTGACATATTCGCTCCGCACGATATGTACCCCGAGACCCAGCAGGCCATCCGCGCCACCGGTCAGAACCTCCAGGTATCTGAGGGCGGTTACGGTCAGGCCAAGGCTGAGGCTGCCGATTTCCATAAGAACCAGAACGTAATGATATCGGCCGGAAACATAGACCCCATCCGCGTAGAAGCCAAGAAGACCCTGGTCTTTGAGTGCATGCGCCAACTGGGCCGTATCCCCGACGTCTATATGCAGGCAGTAGCCGGAGGCACCAGTCCCATTGCATTCGAGAAAGGAATGCGTGAGATAGCCGATGCTTATCCCGAATATAAGATGCCGCGCATGCTGCTGGTTCAGCAGGACACCTGTGACCCCATGGTCCAGGCTTGGGAGTGGGCAACCGAGAACGGATTCCCGCAGGGCTGGAACAAGCACTTCCCCACTGTTGTTCCGCAGACCCGTATATCCATCCTTACCGCCGGCACTCCCGGAATGTACCCGCTTGTCGGCCCCATAGTAAAGAACAGCGGAGGTTGTTTCCTGCGCGTCAAAGAAGAGGGTCTGGAGCGTTTCGGCCGTATGGTCAAGGACGCAACAGGCGTTTATATGGGACCCGCATCGGTAGTATGCATAGCAGGATTCTTCAAGGCACTTGAGGAGAA
>DBYT01000067.1:22085-22852 GCA_002309915.1 Bacteroidales bacterium UBA1179
CATATGAGTTTGCACGCGAGGGTGCACGGCTCATTCTCACTGCACTTGAGGCCGATCTTCTGGAAAAGGTAGCCGCACACTGCATTGAGTTGGGTGCTCCCGATGCCAAGCCCCTACCCTTCGATTTGTCTAAGAAAGATGAGGTTGCCGGGCTGGCCGAGCAGGCCTGGCAGGTATTCGGACACATAGACGTGTTCTACAACAACGCCGGCATAAGCCAGCGCGGAACCACCTGTGAGACCGAGATGCGTGTAATCAACAAGGTCATGGACATAAACTGGTTCGCACCCGTTATCATGACCAAGGTGATACTGCCCAAGATGATAGAGAACGGCGGCGGCCAGCTGATGGTCACCACCAGCATCAACGGACGTTTCGGATTCCCGTTGCGTTGCGCCTACAGTTCATCCAAGCACGCCCTGTACGGATTCTTTGAGACCGTNNCAGGCCGAGTACTACAAGGATAACATCCGCGTAACCATAGTATGCCCCGGCCGCGTTCAGACACGCATATCATTCTACGCACTTGAGAAAGACGGAAAACAGCACGCCAAGATGGATGCCGGTCAGGCCGGAGGTTGCACCCCCGAGCAGGCCGCCCGCAAGATAGTCAAGGCCGTGTACCGTAAAAAGCGTGAGGTCCTTGTGGGCCGAAAGGAACTCCTGATGGTCTATATCAAGAGGTTCTTCCCCGGACTCTGCGCCAAGATAGCCCGTTCCATTAATCCGATGTAAATAACAAAAAACACATAGAACTATGAAAAAAG
>DBYT01000007.1:0-3305 GCA_002309915.1 Bacteroidales bacterium UBA1179
GATACCATCCGTGACAAGGGTTGCGGCGTGTTGCGCCCCGAGCGTGTGATAGCCATGCCTGACCATAACACGCAGTCGGACTGCAGTGACCGCATTGACGATCCGGTGGGCCGCAAGCAGGTGGAGACTCTTGAGCGTAACTGCCGCGAGTTTGGAATAAGGTGCTTTGGACTGGGCAGCCCCGATAACGGAATAATCCATGTGGTTGGACCGGAGAAAGGTCTTTCACTGCCGGGCATGACAATCGTTTGCGGTGATTCGCATACATCCACCCATGGTGCAATAGGCGCAATAGCAATGGGCATAGGTACGTCCGAGGTGGCTCAGGTGCTGGCTTCACAGTGCATACTGCAACGCAAGCCCAAGACCATGCGTATAAATATAGAAGGTACTCTCAGCGAGGGTGTGACAGCCAAGGATGTGGCGCTCTATATCATGGCGCAGATGACCACATCGGGCGCTACGGGTTATGCCGTTGAGTATGCCGGCCAGGTTGTTCGCAGCATGAGCATGGAGGGACGCCTTACCTTGTCCAACCTGTCGATCGAGATGGGCAGCCGTGCGGGTCTGATTGCCCCTGATGAGACAACTTTCAGTTGGCTTAAGGGACGCGAGTATGCACCCAAGGGGCCAGATTGGGATAAAGCCGTCAACCAGTGGAGGCAGTTGCGCAGCGACGATGACGCCGTGTTTGACAAGGAGGTTACATATTATGCCGATGACATTGCACCGCGTATTACCTATGGTACCAATCCGGGTGCGGGTATTGCGGTGGACGGAACGATACCTACTTATGAATCAGTCTCCGATCAGGAGCGTGAGCAGCTGAAAGTCCAGTTGGACTACATGCAGTTCAAGCCCGGACAGAAACTGGAGGGCACACCCGTGGACTGGTGTTTCCTGGGTGCCTGCACAAACGGCCGCATTGAGGATTTCCGCGCTTTTGCAAGCGTGGTTCAGGGCCGCCGTAAGGCCCCCGGTGTGACAGCATGGCTGGTGCCCGGATCATGGGCAGTGCGCCGTCAGATAATAGAGGAGGGTATAGACAAGATACTTGAGGACGCAGGATTTGAGCTGCGTCTGCCGTCATGCTCGGCCTGTCTGGCCATGAACCCCGATAAGGTTCCGGCCGGAAAGCTGTGCATATCGACCTCAAACCGCAACTTTGTGGGCCGTCAGGGACCCGGCTCCAGAACCGTTCTGGCCAGCCCGCTCACTGTGGCCGCCAGCGCTGTGACAGGTGTAATTACTGACCCCCGTAAACTCTTGTGACTATGGAAAGGAAAATGAGCATAGTGGAATCAACCTGCATTCCCATAAATATAGACAACTGCAACACGGACCTGATAATACCGGCCCGATACATGGCAGCTACCACCCGTGATCTGGGTTACTTTGGCGATGCTTTCATGCATGACCTCAGGTTTGGAGCCGATGGTAAGGCGGTGCAGGATTTTGTCCTGAACCGCCCCGAGTACAGCGAGCGTCCCCACAAGGGCTGCCACGAGATAGTGGTGGCCGGCACCAACTGGGGATCGGGCTCCAGCCGCGAGCATGCCGCATGGGCAATTGCGGGATACGGCATCAGGGTGGTGATATCGGACCGTTTTGCCGATATACACCGCGGCAACCTGCTCAACTGCTTTGTGCTGCCGGTTACCGTGAGCACAAAGTTCCGTGATGAGCTGCTTTCAAGCATAAAGAAGGATGCAGGTACCGTTGTAAGGGTGGACCTGGAGAGTCAGACCGTAACCAGTCTTGCTACGGGACACAGTGAGAAGTTTGAGATTGACGCCTACAAGAAGCACTGCCTCTTGAACGGCTATGACGACATCGATTACCTGCTAAGCCGTAAGGCCGATATCGAGGCGTATGAGAGCCGTGCCGTTCGCGGACGCTACATAGAGATTCTGGATACCACGCTNNGAGCAGACATCGGGCGTGAGTTTCTCCAATCAGGAGAAGCTGAGCATTGTGCAGTCGCTCTTGTCGGACCTGAACGTGGACCGCGTGGAGATTGCATCGGCCATGGTATCGGACCGCGAGCAGGATTGCGTACGGGGTATTGCCGATTGGGCACAGCGCAACGGTATGCTGGGACGCATAGAGGTGCTGGGATTTGTTGACCAGAACCGCTCGGCCGATTGGATATTAGGTGCCGGATGCCACGTCATGAACCTGCTCTGCAAGGGCAGTCTCAAGCATGTGACCGCGCAGTTGGGCAAGACGGCTTCGCAGCACATAAGTGACATACAGAGCACCGTTGAGTACGCAGTAAGCCGCGGCATGGAGGTGAACGTCTATCTGGAGGACTGGAGCAACGGCATGAAACGCTCGCCCAAGTACGTGTTTGACCTGATGGATGCCCTGACCGGGATGCCCGTAAAGCGAGTGATGCTGCCAGATACACTGGGTATTCTCAACCCCGATACCACGCTGGAGTACTGCCGCCGCATGGTGGAGCGTTACCCGTCAATACATTTTGATTTCCACGCACATAATGACTATGACCTGGCTGTGGCCAATGTCTATGCGGCTGTCAAGGCCGGTGTCAAGGGCGTGCACGTGACGGTGAACGGTCTGGGCGAGAGGGCCGGCAATGCACCGCTGGGCAGCGTGCTGGCCATGCTCAAGGACCAGATGGGCGTGGAGACGGGGCTCAATGAGAGCCGCCTGTTCAAGGTGAGCCGTCAGGTGGAGCTGGACAGCGGCATACATATTCCGCACAACATGCCTGTGGTGGGTGAGTTTGTGTTCACGCAGTGTGCCGGCGTGCATGCCGACGGCGATAAGAAGGACAATCTCTATTTCAACGCCCTGCTGCCGGAGCGGTTCGGTCGCGTGCGTGAGTATGCTTTGGGCAAGAACAGCGGCAAGGCCAATATCCAGATGAACCTTATGGCCATGGGTATTGAACTTGACGAGGAGTCCATGCGCAAGGTGACCGACCGCATAATTGAACTGGGCGTAAAGAAGGAGCAGGTTACTCAGGATGATCTGCCGTATATTGTGCATGACGTGCTGCACCACGAACAGGAGGAGCAGAGAATCCGCATACTCAACTATTCGCTCAGTCTCACGCAGGGACTGCGCCCGCAGGCCACCGTAAAGATTGAGATAGACGGCAAGTCCTATCAGGAGGCCGCTACCGGTGACGGTCAGTACGATGCTTTTGTACGTGCCCTGCGCAAGATATATGCCGGATTGGACAAACCCTTCCCGGTGCTGACCAACTATACCGTGTCAATCCCGCCCGGCGGCCGCACCGATGCCTTTGTACAGACCATCATCACATGGAACTTTAA
>DBYT01000007.1:3400-8280 GCA_002309915.1 Bacteroidales bacterium UBA1179
GAGATAATGGAGCAGGGTGTGGCAGTTGTAAATGCCGTGGCCCGCAAGTTTGGACATGAGATAGAGTACCGTGAGGCAATTTGCGGTGCCCATGCCATTGACCTGGTGGGCGATCCCTTCCCGGAGGAGACTTTCCGCACCTGCATGGAGTCAGATGCCGTGCTGTTTGCCGCCGTGGGTGACCCCAAATATGACAATGACCCCACATCAAAAGTGCGCCCTGAGCAGGGTCTGCTGGCCATGCGCAAGAAGTTGGGACTCTATGCAAACATCCGCCCCATAGAGACATTTGACTGCCTGGTACACAAGTCACCGCTTAAGGACGAGATTGTTCAGGGTGCCGATTTCATATGCATTCGCGAGCTTACCGGCGGCATGTATTTCGGCCCCAAGAAAGAGGGGACCGATGAGGCATACGATACGAATCTGTACAGTCGCGCCGAGGTGGAGCGCATTCTTCGCGTGGGCTACAAGTATGCCTTGGCACGCCGCAAACACCTGACCGTGGTTGATAAGGCAAACGTGCTGGCCAGTTCACGTCTGTGGCGCAACGTTGCTATGGAGGTGATGAAAGAGTACCCCGAGGTTACGACCGATTTCATGTTTGTGGACAACGCCTCCATGCGCATGATCCAGGAGCCGCGGTTCTTTGATGTTATAGTAACCGAGAATACTTTTGGCGATATCCTGACCGATGAGGCATCGTGCATCACCGGCTCAATGGGTCTGCTGCCCAGCGCCTCAACAGGTGAGCATACTCCCGTCTTTGAGCCTGTGCACGGTTCTTGGCCGCAGGGCAAGGGTCTGAACATTGCCAATCCCATTGCTCAGATACTTAGCGCCGCCATGATGTTCGAGTATTTCGGCCTCAACGAGGAAGGCGCCCTGATACGCCGCGCCGTCCAGGCTTCCCTTGATGCCAATGTCCGCACTCCCGAGATCCAGGTTTCCGGTGGCGCCCGCTACGGCACCCGCGAGGTCGGCCAGTGGATTTCTGATTACATCCTGCGCTAAATATTGCCAAACCTGTTGCCACAACGCTTGTAGGGCCTATTTCCCGCAAGTATGGCAACAAAAACAGGCAAAATGGCACTTTTAGCGGCCATACTTGCAGAAAACGCGGTTATAACGCGGTTTTTACGCAGGTATGGCCGTATTTAAGAAAAAGGAGCTCCGAGATCGGGGCCCTTTCTTTTTTGCTGATATTTTTGTTTATTAACAAAACTTAAGTATATTTGTGGACACGATATTTATAAGGACTAATTCTATTCTATCAATTATGAAAGGGAAATTTTTTATCCCGATTCTGCTATTTGCAGCGGGACTGTTTGTTTCATGTACTGATGAAGAAAATGACAATGAAACAATTGACGCCATCGTTGAAGGTATAATCCAAAAGGCTCAGAATCTGAAAGACAACACCTACGTAGTACAACCCGTAGGAGCCGAAGAACAAACCTTCTCTTTTTCTCAGGAGGAATCCCAGTGGTACGTAGGACGAAGTTACGAAGACCGCACCAAACAGGCCATCAAGGTTTACCTGACGGATGAGGATACTGTACTGAGCACTATGGGTTGGGGCTCGTTTGAGTTGCCGCTGGAAACGGCAAACCGACTCACCACCATCGATGAGGAGTTTTATAACAAGTTTGCATGGTCATACGGAAAATTAGGAACATTCAGGACCGGAAAAGAGGTGACCGTTCATATGGGAAAGGGCGGCAACGTGAAGTTGGACGGCAGCAGCCGTTTCTGGCTGAAGGAAAGAACCGGAACCAAGGGCTATTCGGGACAGTATCAGTTCCTGTTCGCATTCGTCTTTGAAGCCACCACATGGGACAGCAAGACAAGGACCGAAGTTTCTGACGGTGAATACATCATATACGGCAATGCCATTGTCGAAGAGTACTTCCCGGAACTTAGCTATTTCCATATGGAGACTCCGACTGATTGGGTAAAGGTAGGCAGTTCGGTAACCCTTGATGCCTATTGGACCGACGGTGCCGATTTTGACTGGAGCAAGGTCAAACTTACAGGCCAGACCAAGAACTACAGCAGCAGCGACGATGTTGACGAAGGCTATTTCACTTGGGATGCCCAAACACAGACACTTACATCGGTTAAATCGGCCAATAACGATGATGTATATCTCAAGTTTGCCTACGAAGGTACAGACATGAAATCCACCTGTCAGATTGCCACAGGCGAGGGATGGGCTTACACATCGTTTACTCTTTCCCCGGAATACCTTGTCATGGGCGACTGGTCATATCTGCCGGTTTCAGTTGCCACCTTTACTCCCACAAATCTGGTTTGGCATAATGAATGCCTGGAAATTGATCCCGAATCAGATCCTGACGAGAACTTCTATTATTACAACGGATATATTGGTGAGTACGGTCCCGAGCCCGGCAATTACAATATCAGGTTGCGAGTAAAAAGCAACCACGAGGTAGGTTGTACCATACCCATCAGAGTGGTTGAGGGAGACACCCCGTCTTCATTCCAGATCCTTCCGGAACAAGGCGGTACCGTAGGCTATGGTATGGGAATGGAACTCTCAGTCAGAACCAACCCTGAAGACTGCTACTGGAACTGGGCCGATGTAGAACTCATGCCGGAATATGCCGATGACCTGATATTCACTGGAAATGGAGGCAGAGATGATCATCCAAAGCTCCGTACCAGCAAAAGTCACGATCCTGAAGTAATGGGTGTTCAGGTTGGCTTCCGTCTCAAGTATGACCATCGGAAGACCAGTTACATTACCGTAACTCTGGATTAAGTCAGTCAAAGAAAATAAGTACAGGCTAAGCCTATTACGATAGCGACAAAAACGTTTATCAGCTTAGCCTTTAGGAACGAGCCACGGCTCTCTGCCAACAGCGGCAGTGAGGCGTGGCCGTCCTGGCTTATGCAGCTTGCCAGAAGTACAGGCAGTGGAACCACTCCGGTGGCGTAAAGAGATACGAATACCAGATGCGGACCGGATTCCGGAATGATGCCGATGGCCGCGGCCAGCAGAATCATCAGGATTGTATTGTCGCTGATCCATGAGGTGATGTCAAAATATGACATTAAGAGGCCGATAACCAGGATCGTGCCGAAAGTCCACAGGAAGATGCTCGGCAGGTGATGACATACTATGTGTTCCCACAGGTGCTCCTCAATAAAGTGGTCGCCTGCAAACAGCAGCATGCCAAGTACTGCAAGACTTAACGCTGCGAACAGCCAGTACATCCACTCCTCGGAGAGCAGGTTGAAACCGCCTGCGTCCTCATCGGCCCCTTCAAGCCAACCACCCAGCAACGCGCCCAGAAACACCAGTACGCCCAGGAACATTGCTATGCGCTGCCATCCGTAGTGGCGCTCGTGATGGTGCTCATGTTTGGGTTCGCGGTCCTCATCGTGCACGCTCATGGAGTGGCAGCCGTCGTACTTGCTGCGGAACAGATCCACCAGCAGGCCTACTGCAACTGCAACCACAAAGAGTATCAGGAAAATCCAGGCCGATTTGCCCGGGAACATGGCCAGCATTACGAACGCCTCGTCGCCCGATGAGGCAATCATCATGGCTATCAGCGCGCCGAAACTGATCAGGCCGTGGGTATAGAGAGATACTGACGCGAATCCGCCCATGCATCCGGGTACGGCACCCAGCGCCGCCGACAGCAGCACCTGGCCCACACGGTGGTTCCTGAGGCCGCTGAACATACGCCCGTCGGAGCGTACGTTGAACACCTCGATGAGCATCATCATTATCACCACAAGTCCCGTTACCAGGACTGCGGTGCGTAAAGACTCGGTCAGTATTTCAATAATCATTTAAACAGATACTGTGCAAATTCATGCAGTGACTTGCGCCAAACCTGCCACTCGTGGTCACCGGGATAGGAATTGAACTTTACCTCCACTCCGGCATCACGCATCTTCTGAACAATCGCCTTTGTGTATTCAATGCGCGGGTCCTGTTCGCCGCAAGAAAGGAAGAACACGTCAAACTGCTTGTTGAAGTTCTGTGTATCGGACAGCATTCCCGGGCACTCGGCCTCCAGGTCAAAGTTCGCAGCACCTGAAATTCCGCCGAACATACCTGTCGAGAACACGCCGACGTTTGCGAATACCTCAGGATCACGGAGGCCGATGTAGAATGACTGGCCGCCACCCATGGAGAGTCCGCACATGGCGCGGCTCTTGCGGTCCTTCTTTACTCGATATGTCTTTTCAACGAAAGGAATCACATTGTCGATAAGTTCTGAGCGGAATGTCTGCATACCCTGCCAGCTGTAACCGCCGCCCATGCCGCCGCTGCGTGACGTTACATTACTGTTTGAACTTACCACGATCATAGGAACAGCCTTTCCAGCGGCAATCAGGTTATCCATAATCATGGCGGTGCGGCCCTGCTCCATCCAGCCGCGATGATCCTCACCGCCGCCGTGCTGGATATAGACTACGGGATACTCCAGCTTGCCCTCGTTGTAGCCGGCCGGGGTATAAACCATCAGCGGACGCCATGCCTCCTCAACCTTTGAATAGTAGTAAACGGTATTGACTTCACCGTGCGGAACGTCCTGGACTTCAAACACATCCATACCCTCCTCCTTGATCTCGATAGCGCTTGTCCATCGGCTGCAACCATAGAACGGCTGGCTGGCGGGATCGGACACAGAAACATTGTCTATAAAGAGGTTATAGTAGTGGAATCCGGGCACCTGGGGCTTGGTGGTAACGGTCCATGCGCCGTTCTCGCCCTTGGTCATATCATACTTGGTGCCGCCCAGGTCAATCTGCACGTTCTGTGCCTGCGGGGCCTGAACGCGGAACATCACGCTGTTATCGGCCAAAACACGGGGATAACCGTTGCGGTTTATGTTGGT
>DBYT01000007.1:8367-14086 GCA_002309915.1 Bacteroidales bacterium UBA1179
AGTCCTCATAATGATAATTGGTTATGTCGGTTTTTTAATAGCACGTAAAGTATCACCGGCGCACCTATGGCGGGGGTGATTGCGTTGAGCGGAATGAGTCCGCGGTTGCCGGGAATTGAGCTCAAAACATTGCACAGCAGCGCAACGACAGCGCCGGTCAGGATGGTTACGGGCATCAAGCTGCGGTGGTTGCTGGATTGCAGCATCAGCCTGCCTATATGCGGCACAGCCAGGCCGATAAACGACACCGGGCCGCAATACGCCGTAATGATAGCCACTAGCAGGCTGGTTGACAGTAGCAGCCAGTTACGCGTACGTATTATGTTGATACCCAGGTTCTCGGCATACATATCGCCCAGCAGCAGCGCGTTGAGCGGCTTGATAAGTGACACCGCGATGGCCAGACCTATGGCCGTAACCATGCAATATACAGGAAGTTGCCCCATGGACACGCCTCCAAAGTTACCCATGCCCCACATTGTGTATGAGTGCACGCCCTCGGCCGTGGAGAAGAAATTGAGCAATGAAATCAGGGCCGATGCCAGATAACTCACCATGATACCCACAATGAGCAGCATGACCGGATTCTTGAGTTTGGTTGAGAGGTAAAGCACCAGCGCCGTCACCGCAATGGCACCCGCAAAAGCGCCCAATACTACAGAGAGTGAACCTCCAATGGTAAGGTTTCCCATTGTGATGTTTCCGCCGAACAGCAGCATCACCAATGCCACTCCCAGACCGGCACCGCCGTTTATGCCCAGTATGTCAGGACCTGCCAGAGGGTTGCGGAACGCGGTCTGCAGCATCAGACCCGATGCGGCCAGCGATGCGCCTGCCAGCAATGCCGTCACGGCAGCCGGTAATCGGGACTCCCTGATAATGAAATCCCAGCTTTCGCGGCTGGCTCCCGTACCCGTAAGCGATGCAATCACATCCTTGAGCGGAATATGTACCGTACCCCAACACAGATTGAGGAAAAACAGCAGCAACACAAGAACCGCCATCACAACGCATATGACAATATGTTTCCTGTTTCCTGTAACCATACACTTTTTAGATGTCACAAAATTAATCAAAAAAGCTATCTTTGCTAACCAAAGAAACAGCAACCTAAAAACAAATACAATTATGAAGAAAATCCTTTTCGCAGCAGCCGTAATGGCTCTCTTTACAGTGAATGCAAACGCACAGTTCGGTTTCGGCGCACCCCAGCAGCAGGGTGGCGAGCCCAAAGCCCCTGAGCTTGAATACGTAGTACGTCTTAACGTATCCCTTGGACAGGCCTATTCATCGGGCGATAACGGCAAGGGAACCCGCACCATCATACCCATCACCGGCGGTACATTCGAGGGTCCCAACATCAAGGGCGAGGTACTTCCCGGCGGTGCCGATTACCAGTTGGCAGTTGACGGCCGCAACGAGGTAGAGGCCATCTACTGCATCCGTACCGATGACGGCGTAACCATCCACGTACGCAACAACGGTATCATCAAGATGGGTGGCCAGGGCGGCATGTATTTCCGCTGCGCTCCCAAGTTCGAGGCCCCCAAGGACAGCAAGTACGCCTGGATGAACGAGTGCCTCTTCCTGTGCCAGCCCGGTTTTGGCGGTGCCGGTGGCGGCATCACCCTGGATGTCTGGAAGGTTAAGTAAAACCCTCAGCACAAAAAGAAAGGGCCCCGATTCCGGAGCCCTTTTTTTGTGACATTGGGGACGGTTGACTTCGTCGAGCTAAACCTTCTCTTTGGCACCATTTTTCAAATTTCTAAAGTCGAAATATTCGACCTTAGAAATATTATGTAAGAAATTTATTACATATAGAATGTAATATTTAATTTATTTATTACATTTGCGCCATAAATAATACTTATGAGAAACATAGTTTTGACGAATGAGTTTTTGGATTACTATAATTCACTTCCAGATAAAGTGAAGACAAAGTATGATTACGTGATGCAGATAATAAAATCACAATATGTGGTAAGTGAGAAATTTGTCAAGCATCTTGAGAATACTGATTTATATGAAGCACGAATATCTGTGGGGTCCGATGCATACAGAACCATCATCTTCGCAGTGGATTCACAAAGCTTCATGGAATCGAAAAATGTATTGTTTTTGAATACCTTTCTAAAGAAGAGTTCAAAACAATACAAGAGTGAGATAGAAAAAGCAGAGTCAATTTTGAAACAATTTATGGAGGACTAGAATATGAGTAAAATAGATATTGAGAAATTGAAGGGGTTGAATAATGCCGATGCCTTATTCAACAAGAAATATGGAGAAGAGGGTTCTGCTTCAAGACTGGAGTTTGAAGCAAAAGCCAAGGCCTGGTATTACGCCGAATTGCTCAAAGATGAGCGTAAACGCCAAAAGATAACCCAACAGGAACTGGCAGATATGATCGGAAAGAAACGCGAGTACATATCGTCTTTAGAAAAGGGCAAGACCGATATGCAATTATCCACGTTCCTTCAACTATCTTACGCTTTGGGATTAAGATTCTCTCTGGTACTCGGATAAAACAGAAACGGGCTCCGCTGGAGTCCGTTTTTGTTTATAATCAGCGACCGCCCTTGCGTCGGTTGCAATCGCGACAAAGCAGCTGGCAGTTCTCCGCTGTAGTTTTACCACCTTCGTGCCAGGGCGTTATATGATCGGCCTCCATATAAGCCAAATCAAAGTGCTTACCACAATCCGGGCAAATACCTTTTTGTCGTTCATAGGCCGATAGTTTCTGAGCATCGGTAAAGGCACGTATTGAAAGATACTTTTCCTTTCCAGTCAGGATATACGGATAGATACCTGACTTCTTTGTAACATCATCATCCAGAATCAATCTTTTTACTTCCGATTCTATCTTGGCTGCATCAAAAACCTTATCCTTATATTGTTTGTAAAGAGGCCCCCAATCAACACCCTTCATAATCTTCTTGCGCTCTTTTGTCGGCTTAAATGAAGATTCAATCCAAGTTATAACCGACTGGAAGAATTGCCACAATGGAGCAGCACTTGCATCATGCTGATGATTGGCCATATAAGGCTCTATGTTCCCGTCCGATATCCAAGAAATCGCGGTCTCGAGATATTCTTGTCTGATGGCCGAGCCATTCAGATAATCGGCACCAATTTTAGCAGCAGGAGCACCGGTCTTACTGAAATAACGCTTGGCATCACTTACCCACGAACCTGCATATACTGCATTACGGAGTTCCTGCTCTGTCAGTTCCTCGCCAGCAATATTGATAGTCTTGAACCATTTTAATTTCTCACTGTCTGTACCACTGCAGATATATACCTGCAGTTCATAATTCAGAATCTGGTCTTGCTCATCGGGCTGGAGATTATGGAAATAACGGAAGTTGAAAGCAAAATCACCATTTACGTACTGACAGATACTGATAGTGCGCTGCTGACCGTCAATAATCTCAAACGTTCCATCTTCGCGTGTTGCCCAATACATCACATTTAGCGGGAAGCCCTGAGTAAGCGTGTCAATAACAGCATCACGCTGCTTATCCTTATATACAAACTCGCGCTGAAATGGAGGACGCACATCCAGTTTTCCTCCATATGCTCTTACTCCATTTTCATTGTTGTCCTCAAAGTCGGCTGTTAACTCGCGGACTGTTATCTTATGCAATTCTATCTTCATATTTGAGCAATTAGGTTCTTCATATTATTCTCCGAAATTCAATTCCCCTTCAGCCGCCATTCTTGGAATATTCTCATCAAGAACATAATCTTTACAATTCTGTTGCTTCTGCTTGCGACGAATTAGAATGCGGCTATAAACTCGTTGATTGTTGAGAACAGCGCAACCACCTCTATCTTCAACATGGGGCGTATATGGTACAATGCCATAGAATTTATTTACCCTGCTATTTCCTGCACAAATACCTAGAATTTCAAATTGTTCTGGATTATACTTATCCATGAACGTTATAGGTACACCCATAAAACCATCATAGTCAGCAGGTATCTCAGATGTCTTATCAACATTTATAGCATCGTAATTGTCATATTTTGGATAATCTTGTGGATTGTAGGCCCTATAAAGAATCAAATCTTCATGACGTTTCTGTATCTCAAGGTTGGTAAACCAATTAACACCAGATACCCTAATCATTCCCTCTCTATGATCTCCAGCAGTAGCTACGTCCTCATATTTACTATAAAAATGACCGGCGCCACCTTTAAAACCATAACCAAGCCATATCTTATTGTCTCTAATTAATGGGAAAAAGTCCTTATTGGTTATTGCATTCTGATTACCAATAATTACAAACTTCTTCTCATACTTTATCAATTGTGCCACATACTCCCGGAATAAAGAAAAAGGAGGATTAGTAACCACTATGTCTGCTTGCTGTAATAATTGAATACATTCTTCCGACCGAAAGTCTCCATCTCCTTTGAGGTAATGGATTCCTATTTCTGAAGGATCTGGCACACGATTTCCATTTTTGTCACCATAGTATTCCAACCAGATAGCCCGTTCGCTATCGTTATTACTGAATAGATCTCGATTTTGATTCTTATAGCAAGTAGTTATCAGCTTCTTAAGTCCGAGCTGTTCAAAGTTATAGCTAAAATAGTGAAAGAAGTTGCTTATTCGAGGATCGTCACAATTACAAAGGACAGTCTTTCCTTTAAAATGCGCTTTGTAATGTTTTAGTTCATTCTCTATATCTACAAGTTGGGTGTAGAATTCGTCCTTCTTTGCCTTATTGGCGGCATGAAGATTAAGGTTTCCTGCCATCGTGATTGGTAGTTGCGCACGAACTATCAATCACTTATCGGACAAAAAGAAAGATGTGGACTTTCCTACCGCATTCACGAGGAGCCTCGCATGAACCCCGCAACTACCTATAGTCAAGCCCACACCAGAACGGTGCGAGCATTAACATTATCAGGTAGTAACGGGAGCCAATGCTCCACGAAAAATGCTTCTTATTCGATTTTGTTCAAATCAAGAGTTTGCGAGGCTTTTGTTTTGAATGCGAATAATAGCTAATGCTGATTAATTATGTCGTTAAATAGTTTCTCTAATCTTCCTTAGTTTATTTCTTCATTTATTTCCAAAAGGTAAAAGTAGCGGTTTTTCCACAATACCCAAGTATTCAATAAGAAGTATTTCATTCTAACACAATATAAATACGGCCATACCTGCGTAAAACCCGTGTTTAAAACGCGTTTTCTGCAAGTATGGCCGCTAAAAGTGCCATTTTGCCTGTTTTTGTTGCCATACTTGCGGGGAATCGGCCCTACAAGCGTTGTGGCGAGAGGTATGGCAAGAAAATCACAATTTGGATTTGAGCTTGCGGCGGATGACCTTGAGGTCAATCTCTGCTTCGCGCAGTTCCTTGTACATGCGGGAGCGCATGGCGTTGACGAACTCGGCTCCGGGCATTTTGTCGGAGCGGTACAGACGCTCGTAGATGAAGAGGGAGGTCATGAAGTAGACGGCGGTCTGGATCCAGAGGGCGATTGATTCATAACGTACATCCTGCAGCAGGGCTCCGGCGGTGTTGATTCGGGCGAATCCGTTCACGGCGTGGGTTGAGGGGAATATCTGGGCGAACACCTTCCAGAATGCGGGCATGTTGGAGGTGGGCCAGGATATGCCGCTCATGAATATGAGGGGGACCGATATGAACACGAACAGGAGAAAGCAGGATTCCCTGTCTTTTACAAAGAACGATATGCTGATGGCAAA
>DBYT01000035.1:0-4078 GCA_002309915.1 Bacteroidales bacterium UBA1179
GTGTTGTTGTTTGCCAGCGTGGGTGCATCGGCACAGAACACTACCGCATCTATCAGCGGTTCTGTGAAAGATTCCGAGGGTGAGCCTCTCCAGGCAGCAGCCGTTGTAGTTACAAACAATGAGACGGGCGCTTTCTACGGCGCTGTAGCCAATAAGTTCGGCGTATTCTCTCTGTCGGGACTTAAGCCCGGCAAGTATCTGGTGACGGTGTCTTTCCTGGGTTATCAGGATGTGGCATATGACAACGTAGTGCTCTCTATGGGTAAGGATTACAATTTCAATGTGATACTTAAGGAGGAGACACTGAATATCCCCGTAGTGACCATACGCGGTGAGAGCACGCATTTCAATGAGACACGTACAGGCCAGACTTACAACCTGAACCGTGAGAGCATGGCGATGCTGCCGTCAGTTAACCGCAGCATGCTTGATTACACCCGTCTGTCGCCCTACAGCGGCATTGAGAACACTATGGCGGGTAGGGACGGCCGCGGTACCACACTCACAATCGACGGCGCCGTTCTGAACAACAGCTTTGGTCTTTCGGCCGATCTGCCCGGCGGCGGAACACCTATTTCTATTGATGCAGTCGAGGAGATGCAGGTGGCAATTGCGCCTTACGATGTACGTCAGAGCAACTTTACCGGCGGTGGCATCAATGTAATCACCAAGTCCGGTACAAACACTTTCAAGGGCACTGCCTACACCTATTTCCATAATGAGAAGATGCGCGGCAACCGTATTGACGGCGTGGATCTGGGTAACAGGGTAAGCAACAGCCATACTACGGTGGGATTCACTCTGGGTGGTCCGATACTTAAGGACAAGCTGTTCTATTTTGTTAATGCTGAGTATGTTACCACCCCGGGGGCGATAACCGAGTACAAACTTTCACAGGACGGCGTTGGTGATGATGCCGCTAAGATAAGCCGCGTTACCGCTGCCGATATGGATCAGTTTGCCGCTGCACTCAAGGCTTACGGTTATGATGCAGGCGGATATGACCTCACCAATGGTGACCAGACCAATACCAAGGTTCTGGCACGTCTGGACTGGAACATCAATAACAACCACAACCTGATGCTGCGTTACAACTGGACCGGCAACAAACAGTGGAACACTCCCAATGCCAAGAGCACGGTGGGTGCCAAGGCCGCATCGGATCGCATATCAAAGAATTCGTACGCATTTCTTAATAACTGCTTCAGTATCAATGATAACGCCTGGTCAGCAGTAGCCGAGCTCAACAGCCGTCTTAGCGGTAAGATGAGCAACAAGCTGTCGGCAAGCGTATCGGACGTAAGTAATCTGAGAGGTTCGGAATCAGCATGGTTCCCGCATATTGATATCCGTAAGGACGGTGACGCATTCATGAGCGCCGGCTACGAGGCATTCTCAAACGGCACCGGAAACTACGTGCGTACATATAATTTCAGTGACCATATCCGCTGGACATTGGCTCACAGCACCATTACTGCAGGTTTCAGTTACCAGTACCAGAAGGGTGCTACCAACTACCGCATGTACGGAACAGGTTACTACCGATACAACTCACTGGATGATTTCATCAACCAGGCTGCTCCCGCTGCATTCGGAATGACTTACACATATGACGGGATTGATGACCCGGCGTCACGTACATCGTTCGGTCAGACCGCCGCATTCCTGCAGGCGGAGTCGCATATAACAGACAAGTTTACTGTTACTTATGGACTCAGAGCAGATCATATGCAGTATTATGAGCCGCTGCAGACCAATGAGTCATTCAAGGCTCTTGACTGGACAAACCACTTCTATGCACCCGGTCAGGCTCCTGCAGGCTACCAGGCTCCCGTGATTGACAACGGCAAGTGGCCCAAGGCAAACGTGCAGCTGTCACCGAGAGTAGGATTCAACTGGGATGTGGATGATGCCCGCACGCTGACCGTTCACGGCGGCGCAGGTCTGTTTACGGGCCGAATTCCTCTGGTTTTCTTTGCCACAATCCCCAACAGCAGCGGTATGCTGCAGAACACGGTGATGTTCCCCACGGCAGGCGATGCCTTCCTGACAGGTCTGCAGGGCAATTTCCTCTATACCGAGGCTGATTTGAGGAACTATCTGATCCAGCAGGGTCTGCCCATGACAGCAAACCCCAATCCGGTGCTCAAAGGTGCATCAATAACCGGTATTCAGGATAATTTCAAACTGCCGCAGGTGTTCAAGACATCCCTGGCAATTGACTATGAGCCCGATGACCTGGCATTCCCGCTGGCAGTATCGGTTGAGGGTATATACAACAAGGATATAAACGCCGTATATATTGAGAACTACAACCAGGTTCACGACGATGCCGCAGGACGTTTCAAAGGAGCCGATAACAGAGTGAATTACAATACGGTAACACCTATTCATTCAACAGTATCCAAGTCTGGCGGTGCCATGGTTATAAGCAATACCGACAAGGGTTACAGCTGGTCTCTGGGCGGTACCCTGAAGGCTGAACCCGTGTACGGTCTCAAGACTGAGCTGGCTTACATTCATCAGGTTTCAATGTCCGTACAGGATATGAAGGGATCGGCCCTGAACTCGGCCTGGAGCAACGATGTGAACGTGAACAGCCCCAATGAGCAGGTTCTGCGCCCATCGGCCTATGTCATTCCCGATAAGCTATCGGCTATGGCTACATACCGCATCGGTTATGCAAGCAAAAAGTTTATGAGCACCGAGGTCGGCCTGTTCTATACCGGCTACACGGCTGGTACCTACAGCTACACCTACAGTAATGACATGAACGGTGACGGTATAACAAATGACCTGATCTACATACCTGCAGCCAAGGATGAGGTAAGATTCGTAGACAACGGAACAATAACCGCAGCAGAGCAGCAGCAGGCTTTCTGGGACTTTGTTAACCAGGACAAGTACCTGAGCAGCCACAAGGGTCAGTATGCCGATGCAAACGCCGCACGTATGCCCTGGCTGAACCGTCTGGACCTGCATCTGGCCCAGAACTTCAACGTAGGCGCCCTGAGAGGCTCCAAACGCAGCAATGAGACTCTNNCAGCTGTCACTTGACATAATGAACGTTGGTAACCTGCTTAACAGCAAGTGGGGTGTGATGCAGACTCCTGCAGCCTGCAACAACGCCAAACTGCTTGATTACAAGGGCACTGATGCCGAGGGCTATCCGCAGTTCACTATGGCTACAAACAAAGACGGCCTTGTTTCAAAGACCTTTGATTTGGATAAATCCAATACCAACTGCTGGTATCTACAGTTGGGAGTAAAACTGATATTTGATTAAAAAATGGACTTGTTAAACTATTTGCCCGGAGGAAAAAACTCCAAATTCAGGTATTATGTAAGTGCTTATGCGGCATTATGCATTCCAAGATTCATTCTTAGAGCATCCCGCCGTCATGCACTGGCTAAGGCCAGCGGCAGAAAGGACTGGGCCGAGATTGAAAACCGTCTGAACTATTACAACCGTATTGACTCGGATGCACCTTTCCGCACTGATGCTTTCAAGGAAAAGAGTGTTGCCTTGGGACAGCAGAAGAAAGTACATCCTACAGTCTATTATCTGGATTCATACCGATACGCGCGGGCTTTTGATCCGGCCTACAGGTGGATCCTGATACCGGGCGATGTCGTCAAGGTACCTGAAGCTCCGGCAATAGTGAAAAGCCGTCCTCTTGACTGTGACAACACCAATTCGGTTCTGCTGAACCTGAACAAGGTGCGCCACTTTATATTCCTGCATGACCATAAGTCATTCTCAGAGAAAAAGGATATGGTTGTTTTCCGCGGTGCGATATGCCAGTATGAGGGTACATCGGCCAAGAAGGGCAGGTTTGACTTTGTAAAGAAGTACTATGGCCATCCCATGTGTGATGTAGGCGGAGTGGACCGTGACCTGACTGAGTATCAGGCTCCTAAAATGACCATACGCCAACATCTTGATTACAAGTTTATTATGTCGCTTGAAGGCAATGATGTAGCCAGCAACCTGAAATGGGTCATGTCATCCAATTCAATCGCCGTAATGCCCAAACCCACATGCGAGACATGGTTTATGGAAGGGTCGCTTATTCCC
>DBYT01000035.1:4093-4433 GCA_002309915.1 Bacteroidales bacterium UBA1179
TACATAGCGCACCCTGATGAGGCTGAGGAGATTATCCGTCATGCGCATGAATACGTAGACCGGTTCCTCAACCGCCGCAGGGAAAGGATCATATCGTGGATGGTGCTGGACCGATACTTCAGATTCCAGAAAAACTAAATACAGAGCAAAGCAATTGAGACCGCAGCAAGTACCATTCCGAGTATTTGGTGCGGTTTCATCTTTTCCTGGAATGCCCACATGCCTACCAGTGCTCCTATGGCTACTATTCCGATGTTATGGAGCGGGAAGAGCAGGGAGGAGTCAATGGTCTTCATGGCCAGCATCAGAGTGTAGGTGCAGAAATAGTTGATAAGGCCCA
>DBYT01000035.1:4620-4760 GCA_002309915.1 Bacteroidales bacterium UBA1179
ACGGAAAGCGGTGCCAGGATGTCCATCAGGGTTATTTTGTGTCCGCTTTCCTGCTTTCCGGTCCATACGGTAAGGGTCATGGCAACCAGAACCAGGCATATAAGCAGCCATTTTGGCTTGTCACTGCCCTGGATCATCAG
>DBYT01000139.1:0-1418 GCA_002309915.1 Bacteroidales bacterium UBA1179
TGCAAAGATATTTCAATTTTCTTTCCTAACAAAAAATTTGCGCTTGTTTTTTACTTCTCACGCAGTTTTTCCTTGTTTTTCTTAAGCTGTCTGGTCAGTGCGTCAAGGCAACCGTCCACTGCTTCCTCAAAGGTGTCACAGGTCTTTTCAGCAAAAAACTCTCCGTTTGGAATGGTAACGTCAATGCTTACCTGTTTGTTCAAGGCTGTCTCCGGCTTGACTACTTTGAGGGTTACCTCAACCTTCTGAATGAACTCGTGTACTCTCTCAAGTTTGGCACACTTCTTCTCAATGAACGCCTGAAGCTGTTCTGTTGCAGTAAAATGCAACGCCTGAATCTTAGTTTCCATAGTTTTTTGGTTTTAGGCTCTTGGATGAGCCTGTTTATATATTTCCTTCAGTTCCTGGAACGTAGTATGTACATAGATCTCGGTGGTCTGCAGACTGTTGTGCCCCAGCAGTTCCTTGACGGCTCCGAGCTCGGCGTCATGGTTGAGCATGGAGGTGGCGAATGTGTGACGGAGCACGTGAGGGCTCTTTTTGGACACATCCGATACCTTGCTCAGGGCATCTTTTACCAACAGGTAGACCTGATGACGCGGGATCCGCTCTCCCTTCTGGCTTACAAAAAAAGCTCCGCAGCCCTGGCCGAATGCCTGTGTACGGGCCTCAAGGTACTTTTGCAAGCGCTGCTCAAGTTCCTCTCCAAAGGGGATGAAACGCTGTTTGTCGCGCTTACCTGTCACCTTGATGGTGCGGGTGGAGAAGTCAATGTCCCTGTCATCCAATCCTATCAGCTCCGCCATACGCATCCCTGTCTCATAGAAGACGGCTATCACGGTACGGTTCCTCACTCCTATGAAACCCTCTCCCAGATTGATACTCTCATCGTCAAGCAGTTCGTCCATTTCGGTCTCCTTGACAAACTGCGGGAGCGGTTTCTTGTTCTTGGGACCCTTGACGCCCTGTACGGGCGAGCAGGCGGTGATACCCTTGATGCGCAGGAAACGGTAGAAAGACCTGAGTGTGCTCAGTTTGCGGTTCACGGTGGTGGATTTCTCACCCTTGTCCATCATGTCCACAACCCAGAGACGCACCACATCCCTGTCGGCTGTCAGCATATCCAGATCGGGATCAGTCGCCTTGAGGAAACCTTGGAAAAGGACAAGGTCCCTGTGGTAACTTGCAACGGTCCTGGGCGAATAATTACGCTCCAACCTGAGATAATCCGCGAACTGGTCTATATACATAACAAAATTCGTCTCTGAACGGATTCAAAGACGAATATATGAAAGAAAAAACCAAAAAGCAAGAACTGCCGGTTTTTTTTACTCTTCGTTCTGCTGCAGCTTCTGAACGTAGATAGCGTGCTCCATCTTGAGACGCTTCAGTTCTGAAGGTTTGTCAAACTGCTGACG
>DBYT01000139.1:1565-3756 GCA_002309915.1 Bacteroidales bacterium UBA1179
AAATTTCATCAAGAGCAAAAATAATGGAGAATTTTTGCCGTTATTGTCTTTGATGAACATCATGAAACGGCCGTTTTCCCTGATATTGATTCTGTGTCTTGCTGTGTTTCAAGGCATAAAGGCGCAGAATGACGCCCACTTCAACAATTTTCTTGAGGTGGAGAACTTCTATAACCCTGCCGCTATGAACCGCAACGCAAGGACCAACTTTGTGGGAGCGCTCTCCATGCAGATGGCAGGATACACCCATGCCCCTGTCACCATGTTCATCGGGGCCAACATGCCTGTTCCGTTGGGCGAATACAGGAATTCACTTGGCGTAAGCCTGCTCAACGAGACCCTGGGTCTTTTCACCAACCGCCGTCTCCTGCTTGACTACGCATATAAAATAGGTATGGGTAAGGGCTGGATGAACGTAGGTGTCCAGGCCGGTGTCATGTCCCAAGAGTTCAACGGCGGACGACTCAAGATGGAGACCCAGAACGACCCTGCGTTCCCCATGGGCAACGAACGGGGTACCGTGGGCGACCTGGGAGCCGGCATTCTCTATGTGAGAGGAGATTGGTGGGCGGGAGCATCGGCCCAACACCTCAATTTTCCGCATGTGGAGTTCGGTAAGACAGAGGGTAAAAACATAGAAATGGACATCAAGCCCACATTATATTTGACAGGCGGATGCAATATCGGACTCAGAAATCCGTTATTATGGGTACAGCCGTGCTTCCTCGTGCAGAGTGACGTGGACTTCTGGAGGGTGGACATGTCGGTAAGAGGTTATTACCAATACGAGACTACCCTGCTCTATACGGGAGTTTCTTACAGTCCGGGCATATCGGTCTCTGCGATGATAGGAGGCAAGGTGAGAGACGTTCTCATCGGTTATGCATATGAGTTCTACACCAGCGGCGTAGGCGCCCTCAAGGGCAGTCACGACCTGACGGTAAGCTGGCAGACTGATGTGGACCTCTTTAAGAAAGGGAGAAACGTACATAAAAGTGTAAGGTATTTATAATTGATATACAATGAAACTGAAAAACATTGTTCTGAGCGGCCTCATGGCAGTTATGGCATTGACACAGTCCTGCACCAGCAGCGGCTATGCCGGTGGTAACGGCGGTGAGGTTACAGGTTCTTCACAGACGGCACTGCGCGAGCCCGTGCCGTACGGCATGGTGCTTGTCAAGAGAGGTTCTCTCAAGATAGGTGAGGAAGGAAACGACAGTCTGTGGGGTTCAAACGCTCCCACCAAAGAGATATCGGTTGAGTCATTCTGGATGGATGAGAAGGAGGTTTCCAATGCCAAGTACCGCCAGTTCGTGGAGTGGGTACGCGACTCTATCATCCGTACACGTCTGGCCGATCCCGCTTACGGCGGCGACGAGTCATTCATGATTACCGAGGACAAGTACGGCGAGCCCGTTACCCCGCATCTTAACTGGACCAAGCCTATTCCCTGGAAGAAACCCAACGAGGACCAGCAGAGAGCCATTGAGAGTATCTACTACCGTCACCCCATTACAGGTGAGAAGATGCTTGACGTAAAACAGCTCAACTACCGTTACGAACTGTTTGATTATACCCAGGCCGCCCTGCGCAAGAACCAGATAGATCCCAGCGACAGGTTCCGCAATACTGATCAGGAGGCTTCAAAGGAGAAGGTGATGATCTCAAAGGACACCGCTTACATTGATGACAACGGAAACATAGTCCGCAAGACCATCAACAGGGAACTGAGCAGTCTGTATGACTTTGTAAATACCTATATAGTAAATGTTTTCCCGGATACCACATGCTGGGTGAACGATTTCCCCAATGCCAACAACGAGACCTACATGCGTCTCTACTTCAACCATCCCAACTACAATGACTACCCCGTTGTAGGTGTAAGCTGGGAGCAGGCCAACGCTTTCTGCGCATGGCGTACGGAGTTCCTGCTGGCAGGTCTGGGTGCCCAGGCCAAGTATGTCCAGCGTTACCGCCTGCCCACTGAGGCTGAGTGGGAGTTTGCCGCACGCGGACGCGAGAACAACCGCTATCCCTGGAAGTCTACCGGCTCAAAGGATGATGACGGCTGCTATTACGCCAACTTCAAGCCCGAGCGCGGCAACTACACCAAGGACGGAAGCCTGATAACCACTAAGGTAGGTTCATACAAGCCCAACTCAAACGGTCTGTATGATATGGCCGGAAA
>DBYT01000139.1:3875-17071 GCA_002309915.1 Bacteroidales bacterium UBA1179
CGCGGCGGTTCATGGAAGGATCCCGAAAAATTCATCGAGTCTTCATGGCGTACATACGAGTACCAGAACGAGCAACGCTCATACATAGGTTTCCGTTGCGTACGCACACAGGTAGGCACCGCAGCTTCAACCAAGGGCCGTAAATAACTTTGAAAATCAACTGATATGGAAAATATAGAGAAAAAAGGTCTTCTGACACGTATACAGGACTATCTGGATTCACCCAAGGGCAGAATCCTCCTGAACTATCTGTACAGCTGGGGTGCAGCTGTGGTTATTCTGGGTGCACTTTTCAAACTGACCCACATCAAGGGCGCCAACCTGATGCTGTTCATCGGTATGGGTACCGAGGTTCTGGTGTTCTTCATTTCAGGTTTTGAGAAGCCTTTCATCCCAAAACAGGATGATGAGGACGATGATTACGAGGCTCCCCGCCTGCGCGGTAACATCATAATCAACGGCTCCTCTCAGCAGCCCGTTGCCCAGCAGCCCGTTCAGGCTCCTGCCGCAGCAGCCCAGAGTGAAAGCCCGCTCAACATAGGCGGTGTGGAGAACATCACACAGGACTACATTGCACGTGTTCATGACCTTACCCTCAAGATGGAGCAGATGTGCCGTCATTCAGAGAAGATGGAGCAGAGTTCCGAGGAGATAGAGCAGCTTTCACGCAACCTCATAAGCATCAACACATTCTACCAGATGCATCTTAAGTCTGCCAGCACTCAGATGGAGAACATCGAGAAGGTAAACGAGCAGACCCGCCAGATGGTGGACAAGATAGAGGAACTCAACCGCGTATATGCACGCATGGTCGAGGCAATGAAGGTGAATTCCCAGATGGGAGCCAAGTAATTTGCTATGAGCAGAAAGAAAACAAATGAAAGACCGCCATCGGCGCGTCAGAAGATGATAAACCTCATGTACATCGTCCTTCTGGCGATGCTTGCCATGAACGTATCATCGGACGTGCTGAACGGTTTCAAGATAGTGGAGGAGAGTCTGTCCAAGAGCACGACCAATGCCACAATTCAGAACGAGAAGGCTTACCGCGAGTTTGCCGCCGCTGACTCCATCAACCACGAAAAGGTGGGTGAATGGTACGGCAAGGCACTCTACGTAAAGCAGATATCGGACTCACTTTACAATTTTGCCGATGAGCTCAAGACACTCATCGCCATTGAGGCCGATGGCAAGGACGCCGATGTGGACAACATCCACAACCGCGAGGACCTGGAGGCAGCCACTCAGGTTATGCTCCACCCCTCACGCGGCAAGGGCGGCATGCTGTACGATGCCATCAACAACTATCGCGACAAGATTCTGGAGATGGTCACTGACCCCACCCAGAGGGATATCATAAGCAACAACTTCAGCACTGAGGTTCCTCTTAAGGTTGGTGCCCTGGGCAAGAACTGGCAGGAGTACAACTATGAGAACATGCCGGTGGCAGCCGCCATCACCATGCTTACCAAACTGCAGAACGATGTACGCTATGCCGAGGGTGAGGTACTGCACACACTGGTCAACAACATCGACGTAGGTGACCTCCGTGTGAACGCCATCAACGCATACGTCATACCTACCACACAGAACGTGGTTCAGGGTAACAGTTTCAAGGCACGTATCATCATGGCTGCAGTTGACTCAACGGCACGTCCCGCCATCTATATTGACGGCAAGAGGATTGAGTCCGAGGACGGCTGGTATGAGGTTCCCGCCAACAAGACCGGCGACTATACCCTTACCGGTTACATGGAACTGAACTCAGGTAACGGCACCATACGCCGCGACTTTACACAGAACTACTCGGTGGTATCACCGCTGGCAACCGTATCGGCCACAATGATGAACGTGCTCTATGCAGGTATCGACAACCCCATTAGCATATCAGTGCCCGGCGTACCCAGCAATATGATATCGGCCCGTCTCAAGAACGGCGGCGGCAGTCTGACCCGCAGCGGCAACGCATTCGTCTGCAAGCCCACAACCCCCAACCAGGATGTTGTGATTGCTGTTACCGCCAACCAGGAGGGACGCCAGCAGAGTATGGGTGAGTATGAATTCCATGTCCGCCAGCTGCCTGACCCGGCTCCTTTCATAGAGTATAAGGACGAGAACGGAAACACGCAGCGCTACCGCGGCGGCGGTACACCTATCCTCAAGAAGAACCTGCTGTCAGCCGACGGTATCGTGGCTGCCATCGACAACGGTCTGCTTAACATAGGTTTCCGCGTCCTGAGTTTTGAGACCACATTCTTTGACAACAACGGTAATGCCGTTCCCGAGCTCTCTGACGGACCTCACTTCTCGGATCGCCAGAAAAAGACTTTCCAGCAGCTGGGACGCGGCCGCCGCTTCTATATCCAGCGCGTCAAGGCTATAGGTCCTGACGGAATTGAGAGACAGTTGACTACCTCACTTGAGGTGATACTCAACTAATTGAGAATTGAGAATTGAAAATTGAGAATTGATATGAGAAAGATCGGATTTCTTCTATTGATATTGACCGCAGCGGTTAGCGTGAACGCACAGCCTACACGCAGACTCCAGGAGCAGCAGGCCCAGAAGGAGGCCGAGAAGAGCCCCACGGCAGTGACCATCTCAGAGCGTGCCCGCTCACAATATACAGCACAGACCGCCATGCCTACCGAGGTACAGTGGAGACGTGACATATACCGTGAGCTTGACCTCAAGAAGGAGAAGAACGCAGCGCTCTACTACCCTGAGCAGCCTCTGGGTGACCGCGTGAATTTCTTCACACTGGTGCTGAACCTTATCCTGGACGGCAAGATCAAGGCATACGAGTACCGTTTGGACGGCAATGAACTCTTTACTCCTGACAACGAACTGGATATTGAGAACATGCTGGACAAGTTCTATATCTACTACACAAAGGATGAGAAAGGCAAGTACAAGATCGAGCCTACCGATATCCCCAGCCCTGGCAAGTACTACATCAAGGAGAGCAACTACCTGGACCAGCTTTCAAACTTCCAGACACGCGTTACCGCCATCTGTCCGGTACTGATGCAGAGTGACTTTGGTGAGAAACCCACCGCATACCCCATGTTCTGGCTCAACTACGACGAGATAAGCCCCTATCTGGGACAGACCCAGGTCATGACCAGCAGTTACAACAACACCAGCAACATGTCGCTGGATGACTACTTTGTAATGCGCCAGTATGAGGGTGACATCTACAAGACATCCAACCTGAGGAATGTGCCCCTTTCAGAATACTGTCTGACCGACTCGGCACTGCAGGCTGAACGTGCACGCATAGAGAAGCAGCTCCGTGATTTCCAGAACGGACTGTGGAGCGAGGCAGACCTGCAAAACGCTCTGGAGCCCAACGCCGCCGCCACTTCGCAGAAGAAGGAAAAGGAACCCAAGGAGCCAAAAGAGCCCAAGGAGAGGAAAGAGAGGGCTCCGCGTGCCCCGCGCCAGTCATCAGGCGAGAGACTGTCGGTTCATTGATAAGCAACTAACAGATTGAAAGACAGATAACAGTCAGGTTTGTCAAATAAAAAGGGCAGACCTGATTGTTGTATTTAAAAAGTGTTAACTTTGCACCCGACTTAATCCTTTAAAATATGCGAAAGATCAGATTTATCCTTTGCCTTATGTTGCCGATGTTCTTTCTGAGCGTATCGGCCCAGCCAAGGTTTAACGTGCGTGGAGGTCTCTCCCTTACAAACAATGATATCTCCCGTATAACTGCCGAGAGTGTCCAGGAAAAAGAGAATTACAGCGGTTATTTCATCGGCCCGGCCCTGACTATGGGAAACGGACTTTTGGGACTGGACGTAGCGCTCCTTTACCAGCAGACCAAGATGAAAGGTTATGACGAACTGGGACAGGAACAGACCTACAAGCAGGAGTTCCTGGAGATTCCCCTCTCTCTGAGACTGAACATAGGATTACCCAAACTCTGCGTAATAGGTCAGTTCGGACCTCAGTGGAACGTCAATCTGGGAGATGTCAGGACTTACTTCGAGGACGGTCAGGAGATTAAATCCGACAAGTTCATCACCACCGGTAACATAGGCGCCGGCGTAAGGCTTTTCGACAAGGTTGAAGCAATGCTCAACTTCAATGTTCCATGGAAGGTCATTGCCGACAACACCGATGACTTCAAGAAGATGGGTGACCAGATAGGTGATTACAAGACCATTCAGTTCATAATAAGCTGGAGATTCTGATTATAATTGTTTTACCAAATAAGCGTTCATATGAAAAAAGCATTGATCGTATGCAGTCTTGCACTGCTTTCATTCATCCCCGCTTCAGCTCAGTTCAGCTGGGGTCTGCGCGGTGGTCTTAATCTTGTAAACAATGACATCACTAAAGTAACCAAGGAGTCTGCATCAAGCAAGGACAGCTATACAGGTTTCTTCTTTGGTCCGATGGCCGAGGTTCAGGTTCCTATCATCGGTATAGGCGTTGACGTTGCCGCTCTTTATTCACAGAAAGGTGTGGAGCTTCCTGACACTTCAACAATGAAGAACCAGTCAATCTCAATTCCCCTTTCACTGAAGTATTCTCTGGGACTCGGTAACTTTGCAGCAGTTTACTTTGCAGCAGGTCCTCAGTTCGACTTCAAGATCGGTGACCTGAACACCTCTTTCAAGGACGGTAACGAGGTCAAGGACTTTGCTCTTGAGAAGAGTTCATGGAGTATCAACGTAGGTGCCGGCGTGAAACTGATCAACCACATCCAGGCCGGTGTCAACTACAATATCCCCGTTTCAAAGGAGGGTGCCGTAAAGGTTATCGAAAGCCCCACCCCCGGTGCCGTAGTTGACAACGATCCCGTTGACTTCAAGTCAAGCACACTCCAGTTCTCACTCACCTGGACATTCTGAAAAAGAGTCACATATTGAGGCCGGTTCCCCTAAACGGGAGCCGGTCTTTTTTTATACCTTTACGGGACCGATGAGCATGTATGCCGACATAATCCTTCCGGTACCCCTGAACGAACTGTTCACCTACAGCGTACCTATCAGCCTGGAGCACCTTGCAGTGCCCGGGGCAAGGGTTTATGTACCTTTCGGCAAAGGCCGCCGCCTTACAGGACTCATAGTAAGGACAAACGCCGTCAAACCCGTCCGTAATGACATAAAGGAGATATTGAGCGTACTTGACGATACACGCCCATCGGTCCTGCCGGGACAGCTCAAACTCATGGAGTGGATGAGCCGGTACTACATCTGCCCGCCGGGTGATGTCTTCAAGGCCGCCCTGCCATCCGGACTCCGTCCCGATTCCAGTGCAAAGGAGCAGGTATTCAAACCCAGGATTGCGGTATTCGTAAGACAGGGGTCCAACCTGAGTCCCGAATTCGGCAAGACAGCGGTAAAACAGAAGGAACTGTACGGACGTTTTCTTGAACTCTCAGGAATAAAGGATGACGGTTCACAGACCAGACCCGTTTCCAAAAGGGCGCTTCTGGAGGGCTCAAAGTTTGCATCATCATTCAGGGCTCTTGAGGATAACGGCATCCTGGAGACCTATGAGGTTGAGACAGGACGTCTTCCGCAATTCAAGGGATCTCTCATTGAACCTTCAACCCTGAGTGAGGCTCAGCAGAAAGCACTGGATGGCATACACCAATGCTTCAAAACCAAGAACGTTTGTCTTCTGCACGGCGTGACATCCAGCGGAAAGACCGAGATATACATCCATCTTATCAAGGAGCAGATAAGCAAAGGCAGGCAGGTGCTATACCTGTTACCCGAGATTGCCCTTACCACCCAGATCGAGCACCGTCTGCAACGGGTGTTCGGTGATGACATGTGCGTGTATCACTCCAGATGCCGCGACAATGTAAGGGTTGAGGTCTGGAACAGACTGACAGGTGACAACCCCTATAAGTTGATTCTGGGAGCCCGATCGGCCGTCCTGCTGCCTCTGCAAAATCCGGGACTCATCATAGTGGATGAGGAGCATGAGCCCAGTTTCAAGCAAGAGGATCCCTCACCCCGTTACCACGGGCGTAACACCGCCATCATGCTGGCCGCCATTTACGGGGCCAAGACACTTCTGGGCAGCGCAACGCCCGCACTGGAGAGTTACTCCAACGCCGTAACGGGCAAATACGGACTGGTTACGCTTACCGAGCGTTACAGCGGTATCCGTATGCCGGAGATCATTATTGTCGATACTGCCGAACTGAGGCGTAAGAAATACATGCAGGGACTCTTCTCGCCCCAACTGATTGACAGCATAAGAGAGGCTCTTGAGGGCGGCCGTCAGGTGATACTCTTCCACAACCGCCGCGGATATGCCGGTACGGTGGAGTGTCCCGACTGCGGTTGGGTTCAGAAATGTGACTGCTGTGACGTGAGCCTTACCTTCCATAAGAGCCTGAATACCGCCACCTGCCACTACTGCGGCCGCAGTTACCGTGTTCCCGCCGTATGCCCAGAGTGCTCCGGCAACAGGCTGCGCAGCCGCGGTTTCGGAACCGAGAAGATTGAGGAGGAGGTATCGGCCCTGTTCCCTCAGGCACGCTGCGCACGTCTGGACCTGGATTCGGCCAAGAACGGATACGAGAGCATACTGGAGGATTTCCAGGAGGGACGCACCGACATACTGATAGGTACGCAGATGGTATCCAAGGGTCTGGATTTTGACAAGGTCAGCGTAGTTGGAATCCTTCAGGCCGACTCCATGATGAGTTACCCCGATTTCCGCTCTACCGAACGCGGATACCAGCTTATGGCTCAGGTGGCCGGACGCGCCGGACGCAAGGATGTGCCCGGTAAGGTTATTATTCAGACCCGCCAGCCCGATGCGCCCGTCATGAAACTGGTACGCAGGAATGACTACGGATCATTCTTCAGGAGTCAGATGGAGGAACGTGATGCATTCGGCTATCCTCCCTTTACCCGAATCGTTACCGTGACCGTGAAAGGCGCACAGCCCGATGCCGTTGACAGGGCTGCTCTCATACTCCGAAACGAACTTGCTGCACTGTTGGGCCAGGATAAGGTGTTAGGGCCCGATGCCCCTCCCGTTGCAAGGGTCATGTACAGATACATACGGCGCATAATTGTAAAACTGCCGCTGGAACTCCCGGTAGAAAAAAGCCGTTCGCTGCTGTCCAAAGCCCTGGACAACACCATGTCCCAAAATGTAAGCGGAATTACTGTTTCTTTTGACCCTGACCCACAGTAGCCTCAGGATAACTGATTCGTGTGTGGTACATGGTGCGGAGCTTCTCCTTGAAGGTCTCCTTGACGCGGTTTATCTCCTGCCAGCTTATGGGGCAGTCCTGGAAATATCCCTCCTGAACCTGGGTATCGATAATCTTGTCCACAAGTTCTCCTATACTCTCCTCGGTGTACTCCTTAAGGCTGCGTGAGGCGGCCTCGACGGCATCGGCCATCATGACGACCGCTGTCTCCTTGGAGTACGGGTTGGGACCGGGATAGCTGAAATCATGCGGATCGGGTTCCTGGTCGGGATGCTCCTGATTGTACTTGATATAGAAATATCGGGCAACACCCTTGCCGTGATGCGAGGCTATGAAACCGCGGATTGATTCCGGCAGTCCGTACTTGTCGGCCAGTTCCAGACCTTTCTCCACGTGACCCGTGATGATGCGGGCGCTCTCCTGCGGAGTGAGTTTGTCATGGGGATTGACACCGCTCTGGTTCTCGGTAAAGAAGGGGGCGTTGTCCATCTTGCCTATGTCATGATAGAGGGCGGCGGTACGTACCAATTGGGGATTGGCCTTGATACGTGTAGCGGCCTCGGATGCCAGGGTTGAGACCTGCATGGAATGCTGGAATGTGCCGGGCGCCTTCTCGGCCAGTTCACGCAACAACTGGTTGTTTATGTTGGAGAGTTCTATCAGTGTCACGTTTGATGTGAATCCAAATAGTTTCTCTATCACGAACAGCAACGGATAGACAAGCAGTATGATGATGCAGTTGATTGCGAAATAGAGGAATATCAAAGGATCTATGTCGCGGATATTCTCAAGTTGTGTCATCTGGAAGGCGGTCCATACCAGACTGTATGATATGAATACGAGCAGACAGGTACGCAGTATCTGTGAACGCTGCGAGAGTTCCTTGAGCGAATAGATTCCCGTAAGGCCGGCCAGGAACTGAAGCAGGACATACTCGTAAGGCATCGAAACGATGAGTGATGTGGAGAGTATGAACGTCATGTATCCGGTGAACGCCGTCCTGGAGTCAAGGAATATACGGAGCATGATGGCCAGCATGGAGCAGGGGAAGAGGAATATGCTCCAGCTTGAATACTGGCAATAGAGGCCTACGCTCACCGTGAACAGTGAGATGGAACCGAACAGGAACAAGAGTACGTTACGGTTCTCGATATCGTCCATACGGTACAGACTCAGGTAGATGAACAATACCAGGAAGCAGAGCAGGACGAATACGCCGCGTCCAGCCCACGTAAGCATTTCAAAACGTTTGGACTGGGTCTTCTCGTTGACAATGCTCAGATAAGAGTTGATGATGTTGCTTTTCTGAGCGTCAACTATCTCACCCTGATCTATGATCTTCTGACCCTCGACCACCATTCCGCGGTAATGGGATATCTCGTTGAGCTGTGATGTCAGGTCTGCCTCGGAACGGGCCTCGTCATATACCAGGTTGGGTTGTATGTACTGCTCTATATTGTGCTGCAGCAGAGTATAGCGGTCATATGCATACATCTCGGCATCAGTCACCATACGGTAGGCGTCACGTATGCTGCGCACGCTTGATGTCTGTACGAACGATGAGGTGTTGCCCTCATACACGCGGAACAGCCGCTTGCCGGCCAGGACCTCCTCATCGGAAGTGGATATTATGCCGTCACGGTATACCTTCTCCAGACGGTAACGCAGGGCCTTGTAGGAATCTTCCCAGACCAGCTTGCTCAGGCTGTCTTCATAAAATTTGTCAAAACGGGCCAGAGCGGCATCGGCCACACCTGCATTGCGGCTGAAATAAGGGGCGAATGAAGCCTTGACACTGTCGGCCTCGGCCTGCCATACGTCATCACTCTTCTGGATGGAGAAATTGAAGGGTGCTATCAGCACGTCATAAGTCCACGGCTTACCCACGGTGAAGGTATATTTCTCCTGCCTTTCGGCGGGCATGAAGTATACGGTCAGCAGAGCCGAAACCACTGACAATATGATGAGAAGACTGCGGTTGCTCCTTAGAAAGCCTCTTTTATCATTCATTAAGATTATACTACTTGGTTGGCTTGTAAAAATAGGACTTTTTCATGATAAAATGATTAATTTTGCACCGCTAAAACGAAAGAGATGACAGACAATTCAGGCAGCCGCCGCGTCAGGGTGCGTTTTGCGCCCAGTCCTACAGGACCGCTTCACATTGGTGGCGTACGTACTGCACTTTACAATTACCTTTTCGCCCGCAAGAACGGGGGCGACCTTATTTTCAGAATAGAGGATACTGACAGCAACCGCTTTGTACCGGGTGCTGAAGAATATATACTTGAGGCTTTCCGCTGGCTCGGAATCAAGTTCGACGAAGGTGTTTCCTTTGGCGGCAACTACGGTCCCTACCGTCAGTCGGAGCGCAGGGATATCTATAAGAAGTATGTTGACCAGCTGCTTGAGGCCGGCAAGGCATACATAGCTTTTGACACCCCCGCAGAACTCGAGGCCAAGCGCAACGAAATTCCCAATTTCCAGTATGATGCCGCCACCCGCGGTCAGATGCGCAACTCACTTACACTCCCGGCCGATGAGGTCAAGGCTCTCATTGAGGCAGGCAACCAGTATGTGGTACGTTTTCTCATCGAGCCCGATCAGGAGGTCGAGGTCGATGACATTATCCGCGGCAAGGTTACCATCAATTCTTCCGTACTGGATGACAAGGTTCTCTATAAGTCAGCAGACCAGCTCCCCACTTACCATCTGGCAAACATCGTCGATGACCACCTGATGGAGGTTACCCACGTAATCCGCGGTGAAGAGTGGCTGCCTTCAGCACCTCTGCATGTACTGCTTTACCGTGCATTCGGCTGGGAGGATACCATGCCGCAGTTCGCTCATCTGCCCCTGCTGCTCAAGCCCGAGGGTAACGGCAAGCTGAGCAAGCGTGACGGTGACCGTCTGGGATTCCCCGTGTTCCCCCTGGAGTGGCATGATCCCAAGACCGGTGAGATATCATCGGGCTACCGCGAAAAGGATTATCTGCCTGAGGCCGTCATCAACTTCCTGGCTCTGCTGGGCTGGAATCCCGGCGATGACCGTGAGATCATGACAATGGATGAGATGGTTGACCTTTTCAACCTGGAGAAGTGCAGCAAGGCCGGTGCCCGTTTCAACTATCAGAAACTCGTCTGGTTCAACCACGAATATATCATGCTCAAGAGCGATCGCGAGATTGCCGAGCTTTTCAATCCTATCCTTGAAAGCCACGGAGTAAAGGCTCCCATGGAACGTGTGGAGACAGCCGTAGGTCTGGTCAAGAACCGCGTCAACTTTGTAGGCGAACTCTGGGACAACTGCTCATACCTGTTCCAGGCTCCCACTCAGTTTGATGAGAAGTCACTCAAGAAATGGTGGAAGGACGAGGCTCCCAAGACCACTGCCGAACTGTGCGATTTCCTGGAGGCACAGCCTGACTGGAACGGCGAGACACTTGAACCCAAGGTGATGGAATGGATTGCCTCAAAGGGTTACGCTACCGGAAAGGTCATGAACGCCCTGCGTGTAACTCTTGTAGGAGCAGCCATGGGTCCGCAGATTTTCTGCATCACTGACTTCCTGGGACGTGAAGAGACATTAAGACGTGCCCGCAAGGCCATTTCCGAACTTTCCTGATTTTATAGCAAGAGATGATCATCTACACAATAGGCATTTATTTATATGCGCTGTGTATAAATATAGCGGCATTATTCAATAAGAAGGCCCGTCTTCTCATCAAGGGACACAACCATATCCTTGACACTATCAGGGATCAGGTTGATAAGGATTCCAAATACCTGTGGTTCCACGCCTCCTCACTCGGAGAGTTCGAGCAGGGACGTCCCCTGATTGAGAGAATCCACAGCAAGCATCCCGAATGCCGTATCCTGCTCACCTTCTTCTCACCTTCAGGCTATGAGGTACGCAAGGATTACAAGGGGGCCGATATAGTATGCTATATCCCCTTTGACACTCCCTTCAATGTCCGCAGGTTCCTGGATACCATCAGTATCGAGAAGGCATTCTTCATCAAGTATGAGTTCTGGCCCAATTTCCTCAGAGGACTCCACAAAAGGAACATCGATATATTCAGCATATCATCCATATTCCGTGACAACCAGCTTTTCTTCAAGTGGTACGGACGCGGATATGCCAGGGCGCTGACATACTTCAAGCATCTCTTTGTACAGGACCGTCACTCCAAGGACCTGCTCAAGAGCATCGGCATAACCGATGTCTCCATCGTGGGTGACACACGTGCCGACCGCGTACTCGAGGTTGCAGCCGCTTCAAAGCAGTTCCCGGTGATTGAGAAATTCGTGAACGGTGACCCCACCTTCATAGCAGGCAGTTCATGGCCGGCCGATGAGGAACTCTTCATTCCCTACTTCCTGACCAAGCCGGACTGGAAACTCATCATTGCACCCCATGAGATACATGAGGAGCATCTGGCAGAGATTGAGGGACGTCTCAAGGGACGTGACTTCATACGCCTGTCAAAAGCCACACTGGATAACATCAAGGGTTACGACACCCTCATCATAGACTGCTTCGGCATGCTCTCATCCATCTACCGCTACGGCCACATCGCATATATCGGCGGTGGATTCGGAGTGGGAATCCATAACGTACTGGAGGCAGCGGTATTTGACATACCCGTTCTCTTCGGCCCCAACAACCAGCGTTTCCGTGAGGCTCAGGACCTCAAGCATGTCAAAGGCGGTTTTGAGATAACCGATGCATACTCACTGCGCATCCTGATTGACAAGTTCATCAGCGATCCGGGATTCCTCAAGAAAGCAGGAAAGAACGCAGGTGACTACGTTCGCAGCAGCAGCGGTACATCAGACAAAATCCTTGGCGAGATTGGTTTAGACTGATAAGTTCCCAGTTGCAGTAAAGTAAAATAAAGCCCTGACAGCAAAGCATTGTCAGGGCTTTATTTTACCCGGCCGGAGGCCGGCAGAGTGGAATGGAATGAAATGGAATGGAACGGGTTTGGGGCGTCGCCGCCCCAAACTAAAAAAAAGGTCGTGTACCTAATACGCAGATAAGACCCCATCCAACGACTTTTGAGGCCAAAGGCCAAAAAAGTCAAAAACATCCGAGCGCCGAAGGCGAGAGAAACCCGCCGGAAGGTTATTCCTCTTTGTACCAGCTGGCGTACATGTGATAGTCCCGGGCAATGCGCTGATTCATCTCCTCAGCCTGAGCCGGATCCACATCCTTGATATACTTGGCCGGAACGCCTGCCCATAATGTATGGGGCGGAATCACCGTCTTACCGGTAACAACCGATCCGGCTGCCACGATGGCACCCTCACCCACTACGGCATGATCCAGAACAACTGATCCCATACCTATCAGGGCGTTGTCCTTAATCTCGGCACCATGGATGGTAACATTATGGCCAACCGATACATTATCACCTATCACTGTTGTTGAACGCTGATAAAGAGTATGGATTACAGTGCCGTCCTGTATGTTGGTTCCGTTACCTATGCGAATGGAGTTGACATCGCCGCGAAGTACCGTTCCGAACCATATGCTGCACCCCTCTCCTATTACCACATCACCTATGATTGCAGCGTTGTCGGCAAGGAAACAATCCTCTCCGATTTTGGGGGTAAAGCCTCTGACTGATTTGATGATTGCCATTATCCGGATATGTTTTTTTTCAGGTGCTAAAATAGTGCAACTTTTCTGAATTTATATACCAATCAAACAAGTTATTGATTACTTTTGTGGTCCAAGACAAAAATAACGGACTTATATACTTAAAACAGCTATGAAGTTTTTGACAAATGAGAAACTGGTCATCTCTGGCGCAGCCGGTATGATCGGATCAAACATGGCTCAGACAGCCATTATGATGGGCCTTTCATCAAACATCTGCCTTTATGATGTTTATCTTCCCGGTCTGGAGGGTGTAGTTGAGGAACTCCGTCACTGCGCATTCCCCGGTGTCAACATCACCTTCACCGACAAGGTTGAGGAGGCTTTCAAGGAT
>DBYT01000070.1:0-3069 GCA_002309915.1 Bacteroidales bacterium UBA1179
TTACCCCACAGTTCCTTGCTGTTGGGCACGCCGCCTATGTAACCGTCGCCGTTGGCTATCTGGCAGCGCTCCAGCTCATCGATCATATAGTTGAGGCGGTCATAGCACTCCTTGTTGCCGGTTGCGGCGTAGTGTATGGCCAGGGCCGATACGTAATGTCCGCCCACATGTCCGTCCAGACCGGCCCAGTTGGGGAAATATTCCGCCTTCTTGGGCAGTCCGGCCTCATGGAGGAACGGAGCCAGCAGGCGGTCGGTGTCATACTCCAGGAGAACCTTCACGTTAAGGTCCATGGCGTGCTTGAACGGGCCTTCAAGCAGCTCTACCTGATTCAGGTTGAATGTGTTGTGATACAGCCTGTCTTGAGCTGTGACCAAAGACAGAGTCAGTAATAATGCAACAGTAATGGCAGTTCTTTTCATATTCGGTAGTAATTGAAAGATTATTATTTTGCAGGAAAACGGGTTTTGAGTTCCTCGCTGAACCAGTATTTCCACCAGTCACGGTCATGACCGCCGTTGAAAACCCAAGAATGAACCTTTCCTCCGCGTTTTCTTATATCCTTGAGCAGGTTGGGGAAGTAATCTTCCATGCCTATCTCTTCTTTCACACCCCAGCATATCCTGTATGAGGTCTCTGAAGTCAGCATCCCGTAGTCCTTGATGTCTGAGTAAACGGGTGAATAGCACCAGTATTCATTTATCAGACCCTGATCGCGCATGCTGAGAGTTATTCCGAAATCGGCACTGTTTGATGTGCCGAAGAATATCCTGTCGGCGGCCGATTGGGATACCGGAGCCTCCTTTTCTATATAAGGTATGAATTCTTCAACGAAAAACTTGTGGTGATTCTCGAACAGTTGGGCCAGGGTGTTGTCATTGCTGGCCAGAGCCTCTACATATTCCGCATTACGGTATGATATCTTATAACCGGGAACGGACCTCTTGTTCTCATATGAGCAGGCAATGACCACAGGTTTGATGGCTTTTATGCTGATGAGAGAGTCCATCATACTTTTAAAGTTGCAATCCTTGAATACAAGTCCGTCGGCCATATAGATAACCGGCAGTTCCTGATTGGCTTTGATACCGCCCGGCAGATAGATGCCTCCTTTACGGACAGTACCGTCCTGGCAGTTGATATCAAACTCCCTGAATTCGGATGTAGAAGCCTTTTCATCTTTACAGGAAACGGCCATCAGAAGCATTAAAAATGAGCTGAGAAGTATGAATATCTTTTTCATAATCAAAATGAGTGTTATTGTTATTTAAAAACGTCCAGTACAAAGGTAGAAAATATTGTTGTGATTAAACCATGAGCCACTTTTTTAATCCAAATGTAAATTATTTGTTAATTTGTCAATTTCACATTTAACCAACCGCGAAATGCAATATAGTAAAGGTGTATTTTAATCAATGTGCATACAATCAAAACAAAAAATAACTACAATCAAATGAAAAGAATTGCCACTCTGCTTGCTTTTCTGGCGACTTCTGCCACAGCGATGTTCGCTCAGAATCTATCGGTAAAAGGTACAGTCTACGATTTTGACTCGGCTGAGCCTCTTTATCCTGCTAACGTGTCGATCTATCAGATTTCAGGAACCGACTCCACTTTCATTGGCGGTGCCTCTACAGAAGAAGACGGTACATTCGTGGTTCCCGGACTTAAGGCCGGTAACTATGTTGCACATGTAACCTTCATCGGTTATGATGATGCCAACAAGAATTTCACACTCAGATCCGGTTCAGCAACTACTGATCTTGGTAAGATTACCATGAGAGGTGGTCAGATGCTTGAGGAGGTTGCCATCTCGGCTGTCGTTGCAAAGGTTCAGATGATCAACGATACCGTTATGTTCAACAGTGCAGCCTACAAACTTCCTGAAGGCTCATCTGTTGAGGACCTTATTCGTAAGCTTCCCGGTGTACAGATTGGCAGTGACGGTAACATCACCGTTAACGGTAAGTCAGTATCCAGAATCCTTGTAAACGGTAAGGAGTTCTTCAATGACGATAAGACCGTTGCTCTGACACAGCTCACAGCCGATATGATCGAGAAGGTCAAGGCTTATGAGAAGCAGAGTGACCTGGCCCGCCAGACCGGTATTGATGACGGTGAGGAAGAGACAGTGCTCGACCTCCAGGTTAAGAAGGGTATGGCCAAGGGTTGGTTCGGTAACCTTTCAGTAGGTGGCGGTGCTCCTCTTGAGAAGGAGGGCTTTGATGTAGCAGCACTCTACCAGGTTAACGCTTCACTTAACCGTTTTGATGAGGACAAGCAGTTCACCGTTATGGGATCTGCCAGCCAGTCTTCAGGCGGTATGGGTGGATTCGGCGGCATGCGTATGGGCGGCGGTGTCGGAATGGGCATGGGCGGCATGGGCATGGGCGGCGGCTTCGGCGGCATGATGGGCGGCGGAGGCGGCGTCAGCAAGAGCTACTCAGGTGGTTTCAACTTCGCCATGAACCTTGGTAATGAGGTTTCATCAGACAACTATCAGTATGAGGTTGGTGGTAGCGTAAACTGGAGCAAGAGCAACAACGAGTCCAGTTCAAAGTCATCAGGTGAGCAGTGGTATACCGGCGGTATGCACACTTACTCAAACAGCAAGAGCAGCAATAACAGCGGTAGCGAGAGCCTGAGCGGACAGCTCCGTATTGAGTGGAACAAGGATAACTACACTAGTTTGCTTTTCCAGCCTCAGTTCTCATACAGCAAGTCTAACAGCGGAAGTGCGAGTGAGTCAAAGACCTTCAATAAGGATCCTTACCAGTATGCTCTTTCACCTCTGGATACTACCACTATTTATTCCGCTTCTTACAATCCCAACAATCTGGATCTTGATCCTGCCGCTTCATATCTTGATTCTCTTAACGAGGCACTCTGGAACAGCCAGCAGAGTCTTAACAAGAGCAACAACGTAAGCACATCTGCAAGCGGTAACCTGCAGTTCGTAAGACGTTTCGGTAACCGTGGTCGTAACGTATCAATCCGTGGTACCTATAACTACAGCAACCAGTCAGGTGAACAGTATCAGCGTAACTATCAGATCACTTCCAACAATGT